>CAMFDU010000001.1 GCA_945949175.1 Gulosibacter massiliensis
AGCAGCTCTGCCGGAATCGACACCCCAAGAATCCCCGCAAGCTCGGCGGGGTCACGGAATCCTGAGGTGGCGGTCATAAGAATGAGAACAGCGCGTCGGAACCTAACGTCCTGACGCGCTGTCGTTCACAAAGATTTAGACGTCAGCGACCTTGCGGCCCTTGTACTCCATGAAGAGTTCAGTGCCGACAGAATCGGTGACAACTTTCGCGCGATGAGGGAGGCTATACACGGCCTTACCGTTCTCGATCGTCTTGACGAGAGTGGGGATTTCAGCCTTCCACTGCGAACGACGAGAGCGCGTGTTGGAACGCGACTGTTTGCGCTTGGGAACTGCCATGATTATTTCCTCTTTTTGGCGGCCGGTTTGCTGGCCGTGGGTGTGTCGTCAGAAGCCAAGGCTTCCAAGGCCGCCCATCGTGGATCGATGTACGGTAAATCGTTCGAACGCGGTTCCATCAGCTTGTCGCCCGTTTCCGGATCGAGCCCCAGACAGTCCTCGTCGCACAGTGGTTGGAACGGCAGTTCTAACACCACCGCGTCTCGAACAAGCGGTTCACAATCCACGTGATTATCGTGAACCGAAAACTCGAGTTCCTCCGTAGGAGAATACGCGAAAAGTTCCTGGAATTCCACTTCGACGGAGAGGGTGATCTGGTCAAGGCAACGAACGCACTCTGCTTCGGCAGTCGTTTCGACCTCGGCCGACACCAAAATGCCGTCGTGTAAGCCCTCGAGGCGAACATCCATCACGATGATTGTGCCCTCGAGGACCGAAGCGACCCCTTCGCCCAAACGATGTGGGACGGGGAATTCGAGGTGCTTTTCGCGGTCTTCACCGATGCGCTGCGACACGTCAAAAACATTGACGTGGTAGGGGTTTGAGGATGAGGTCTTCACTCTTAAAGGGTAACGCCCGAACGCGATCTAGCGCTCCGAATAGTCGGCCGAATTCATGAACGCCGAGACGGCACTCGGGACATATGGCGAGACATCGCCGCCCAGTGCCGCGACCTGCCGGACCAGCGACGACGACACGTGACTGTGCGCGGGGTTCGGCAAGACAAAAACAGTTTCGATGCCGGCAAGGTCTCGATTGACGATGGCCATCGGTGTTTCGTAAGTTACGTCGACTTCGGTGCGAATCCCCTTGACAATCGCGTTCGCTCCGACCTCCTGGCAGTAGTCGGCGAGCAGTCCGACGCTCCAACTGGTGACGGAAACGCGGTCCGAGATTCCCGCGTCGGCGAGAGATTGTTCGATGAGTTCGACTCGACGCGCAACGGGCAACAATGCCGATTTGGCGGGGTTGTGAACGACAACTACGTGGACTTCGTCAAACAGATTGCGTGCGCGCTCCACCACGTCAAGATGCCCCAGAGTGACAGGGTCGAACGAACCGGGAACCACGGCGAGCGATGTCATGCTCCCAGCGTAATCGCGAGATGCGCCGATCTCAGTTTTTGGCGAGGAATTCTCTTTCGCGTTGCGACAAGCGGCGATCCAGCGCGGCGCGCAGCGCTGTGTGTGACTCAAGGGTCGGGTCGACGTCGAGCACCGCCTGCGCGTGGGTGCGCGCCGCCTCGATCACCGGACCATCGACCGTCACCCGAACGAGCACTAGTCCACTGCGGCCACCCGATTGGCTCTCTCCCAACACGTCACCCTCGCGGCGCAACTCGAGGTCCTTCTGGGCAAGTTCGAAACCGTCGAGTGTCGACGCGACCGCCTCGATGCGATCGCGGGCCAGCGTGCTCTCGTCGGCGTAGGTCACGAACAGTGCCAAACCGGGAACTCCGCCACGACCGACCCGTCCGCGAAGTTGGTGCAACTGGCTCACTCCGAATCGGTCGGCGTCAAGCACGACCATCGTTGAGGCGTTGGGAACGTCGACGCCAACCTCGATGACGGTTGTCGCAACGAGAACATCAATTGCACCAGCGGCAAACGCCGTCATGGTTGCGTCTTTCTCGTCGGCGGGTAGACGACCGTGAATCATTTCGACACGACGGCCCGGGAGCGCCGCGCGAACGATCGGCAAAATTTCGGTCACGTTGGCGCGAGGTGCAGCTGCGGGGACGTCATCCACGAGATCGGCGTCACCGTCGAAGGTCGTTGCATCAATCGCAGAACACACGACGAAACCCTGTCTGCCTACCTCGATTTCCTCGCCGAGCCTCGTCCAGACACGTGAAATCCAGGCGGGGTGGTCCGCCAACGGAACGACGTGGGACGTGATCGGAGCACGACCAGCGGGCAGTGTGCGAATCGTCGAAACATCGAGGTCGCCGAACACCGTCATTGCGACCGTGCGCGGGATCGGAGTAGCCGTGAGAACCAAGACGTGCGGCGAATTTCCCTTTCGTTTAAGTGTGTCGCGTTGCTCGACTCCGAATCGGTGCTGTTCGTCCACGACGACGAGAGCGAGTTCATTGAAGGTGACGGCGTCGGCGAGAAGCGCGTGCGTGCCGATGACAAGTCGGGCCGACCCACTCGCGACCGCGAGTTGCGCTCGTTTTTTCTGTGCCGCCGGAAGACTGCCGACGAGCAGGGTCGGATTCAAACCCTCAGCAAGGGCTCCAAGAGTGGCGACGATTGACCGGGCGTGCTGCGTCGCAAGAACTTCCGTCGGAGCAATCAACGCAGCCTGCCCGCCGTCCTCGATCGCGGTGAGCATCGCGCGAATAGCGACGAGCGTCTTCCCCGAGCCGACCTCGCCCTGGACTAGACGATTCATCGGCCGGGCGCGCGCCATATCTGCGTCAATCTCGGCGCCCACCGTTGATTGGTCGGCCGTGAGTTCGAACGGCAACGCCGAATCGAACTCGGCACGAAGTGCCCCCGGCGTTCGGGGCATCGACACGGCCTCGGCGGCCCGAAGCCGATCGCGCAACAGCGCGGTTTGAACCAAGAACGCCTCGTGGAATCGAAGGGTTTCTCGTGCCGTTCGCCACTCGCCGTGGTCGGTCGGTCGGTGAATCGCGCGAATCGCCTCGGTCAGGGACATGAGCCCGCGGTCAGCCCGAACCGAATCGGGCACCGGGTCATCGAGCTCGGGTAGGACATCGAGCACAACGCCCAGCGCTTTGGCGATTTGCCACGACGCAACCGTGCTTGTTGCCGGATAGATCGGAATCGGCGTCTTGGCCCACAGTTCAGCGACCTCGTCCGAGACGTTTTCGTCCTCGTCAAACAATTCGTAGTCGGGATGCGTCAGTTGTCGTTGACCGCGGAATTCGCCGACCTTGCCGGCAAAAATCCCACGGACACCGCGGTGAAGAGAGTTAGCGCGCCACGCCTGGTTGAAGAACGTCAAAGACAGAGTTCCGGTTCCATCCGAAATCACAATTTCGAGAAGCGAACCCTTTCGACCGTTAATCGGCCGATTGTTGACTCGAACCACCTCGGCAACGATTGTCACCGAGTCGCCGAGGGGAAGTGAATCGAGCGCAGTCAATTCTCCGCGTTCGGCGTATCGCCGCGGGTAATGGCCAAGAAGCCCGCCGACAGTGTCGAAACCGAACGCCTTAGTCAGTGCTTTCGCCGTCCGGTCACCGATGACCCGCGGAAGCGGGGTGTCGAGGAATACGACGGTTTCGGTCACGGTTTTACGCTACCCCCGCTCTGAGGTGCTTTCGGTGATTGGGCCAGCGGTCGCTAATCTTGGGGCGTGACGCGAATCATCTCTGGAGCCGCCGGTGGTCGAACTCTCACCGTCCCGGCCATGGGAACTCGGCCGACCGCTGACCGCGTTCGCGAAGCCGTCTTTTCGCGCTTCGACGCCCTCACAACGGTTATGGGTGCTCGGGTTCTCGACCTGTATGCGGGTTGCGGGGCGGTTGGACTCGAAGCGGCGTCCCGCGGTGCTTCTCGCGTCGACCTCGTGGACAACTCGGAAAAGGCCGTCAAGGTCATGTTCAAGAACACCGCGCTCGTGTCCTCGGCCGTCCCGAACTGCACGATTCGCGTCCATCGCTCAAGCGTTGCCGGGTTTGTCGGCGCAAGTGCTGAAAGCTGGGACGTTGTCTTCATCGACCCGCCGTATGAACTGGACAACGCGACGCTCTTGACGACGATGACGCTGCTGTTATCGAGACTGTCCCCCGACGCCGTCGTTGCCGTGGAACGTTCGAGCCGAGACCCAGAGCCCGAATGGCCTGACGGCTACGGAGTTCTCGCCCCCAAGGATTATGGCGAGACGCGGGTTTACTGGCTCGACGTCGCCGAATAATCGGCAAACGGGTCCCACCCGCCGCGAGAATCGAACGGCACGCCGTCAACCATCACCCCGTCACCCGGGGCGACTCGGCCGACGACGCGGAATTCTGCTGGCAGTTTCGCGTTAAGCGGGAAGCACGCCAACATTGCATGGTCTTCGCCACCCGTCAAGGCGTCGATGTCCCCCACGGCGGACAGATCGAAATCAATCGCGACACCGCTCGCCGTCGCGATGCGGCGCGCGTCCAACACCAGGCCATCGCTGACATCCATCATCGCCGTGGCCCCGGCCATAGCGGCGATGCGACCAGCAGCAATCGGGGGCTCTGGGCGCAACTGGGCAGCAACCTCTGCAGGATGAGACGCCCAGGCCTCTGCTACTGCCACCGGATCGATGGTTCCGTCAGGCGCAACTGCGCGATTGAACAACACGTCAAGACCCCGCTTGGCGTTGCCCAGCTGCCCCGCAACAGCAACAACATTTCCCATGGAAGCGCCCGAACGGGTCACTGGCTCGACACCGTCGAATTCCCCCAGCGCTGTGACCGCCAGCATCACGAGCGGAGCATTCGACAGGTCGCCACCCACAACACCACAACCCGGGGCGAGAACCGTGACGGCGTCGTGGAAGCCGCGAGCGATGTCTTCGACGAATCGGACAGTAGTTTCGGCTGGCGCGGCGAGACCCACAACGAGAGCCGTCGGGGTCGCCCCCATCGCCGCGATGTCTGCGAGATTAGTGGCACACGCCTTCCAGCCGATGTCGTAGCCCGTCGACAGTCCGATTCGAAAGTCGGGACCCTCGATCATGAGATCGGTCGTGACGGGGACGCGCCCGTCGGGAACCGTCACAATCGCACAATCGTCGCCAGGGCCAAGAATGGTGCGCCGGGATGTCGGCAGAATCGGAAAGATGTGGGCGAGGATCGCTCCCTCACCGATTTCACCGATTGTGGCATCCGTCGCGTTCACGGTTCAACGGTAACCTGAAAGCGATGCGCGCACGACTCCTTTTCCCCAGCCTCGCCCTCGTCGGGTTGCTGTCCGGTTGCGCGGGTACGGTTGCGCTGAAGCCAGCCGACGCCGCGAATGACCCGGCGTGCGCCGAAGTGATGGTTCGTTTGCCCGACACGGTTGCGGGGCTGGACCGCCGCTCGACCAACGCACAGTCGACCGCCGCCTGGGGCAGTCCCGCCGCCGTAATCTTGCGATGTGGTTTACCGGACACCGGACCGTCTGCTCTCCCTTGCTTTACCGTCGACGACGTGGACTGGCTGCGGGACGATGCATCCGATCCAAACTTCACCTTTTTTACCTACGGCAGAAACCCCGTGATTGAGGTGCTCATCGATTCGACCGCCGTGAGCGGGACCACCACGCTCTCGGATTTGTCGAATGCGGTGGGAACACTCAAGCCGTTGCGTGTCTGCACTGACGCGACGGACGTCCTCGGTAACTAGCTGAGACCGAGCAACTTGGCTGAGATACCGCCCGCTGCCCGCAGAGCAATTCCACCGCCGTGTCCCGCTTGCGGGAAGACGACGCGTCGATCGCGTGCCTCGGTCAGGGCATCACGCAGAATGGTCAGCGCAGGATGCTTGGGCGCCCACAAATAGAGCGACAGAGCACCAGGGATCGAGTTCACTTCGTTCACGACGAGCTCGCCTGACTTCTCGTCTAGCAAGAGGTCCAGTCGAACAACACCCGTCAATCGCGTGACGTCGGCGACTGCTCGCGCAAGTTCTGCGGCACGTTCGTGAATCTTTGCCGGATACTTCGCGGGGAACTCGCGCGGGGCGCTGGACAGCCCCGCCTCGGACCCGGCGCCACCGGCAAGGTACTTCTCGGCGTACGAATAGAGTCCGGAGTCACCTCCTCCGCGAAGTGGCTTTTCAAGATCGGTCAGTTCAAGGGCGGGGAAGGTGCGGAATCCGATGTTGAGGTCAACGAGGCTTGGTTTATAAGGCTCGAGAACAGCACCATTTTTCAAATGCGGGCTGTTCGCAGCAAGCGCACGAGCCGATGCGAGGTCGTCAGCGATCTCGATGCCAATGGACGAACCGCCGAATCGCGGTTTTACGATGTACGGACCTTTGTAGCCGGGTTCAGTCGTTGCAGAGACGGCACGGCGGGGCAGAGTCGGTATTCCGGCGGATTCCATGAGTCCGCCGAACGCCAATTTGTCCATGCCGACCGCACCGGCGAAAAGAGTCGAGCCCGTCGCGGGGATTCCCATCGCATCAAAAATCGCCGCGGCCCCGCCACCCTCGCCGATTCCCCCGTGAAAACAGAGCAACGCGGCGTCAATGTCGAGCGCTCCCGAGCCGAAAGACTTTTTGGCATGGAAACCGGGTTCGGGGGCGAGTCGCACCTCGAGTGGCTTGGCCGACTTCGGTGCACCCTCGAGGTAGTCTTTCGCCTCGGTGCCATTCGGCACGAGAAACCAGTCGCCGGATGGCGCCCAATAAATCGGGTGAACCGTGTCACCGCCGTCCGTCAAGACGCGTTCCGCTTGAAGCCCAGTGAGGATCGAAATTTCGTGCTCGGGACTCGGTCCGCCAAAAACCACGGCCCAGGGTCGTGTGGCGCTCATCGGGTTCCCGTCTGGCTTCCCTGCCCCGGAAGCCGGCAATTACGCGTAATGATCAGGCAGGTCGTTTTCGATAAGAATAACGCCCGAAGCGCCGGCGCGTTCGAGGGCGGCGGCCATGGCGGTGGGCCTGTCGGCAAAAACCTGTGCCGCCGAATTCCCGGCGACCAGCGCCGCGCGGTTGGTATACCCAACCACGAAGAGCTCGCCTCTGGCTTTTTTGACCTGCGCAGACAGGGCACGGTTGCGGTCGAATTGAACGGTGCCGAGTTCGATCATGCCGGGAGTCACAACGATGAAAGGACCCTTTCTGCCCTTTGCCATCGCTGCTCCGCCGTCAATTGCACGAGCCGCACCAATCGGGTTCGCGTTATACGAGTCGTCGATAATGATCGCGCCGCTCGGAGCCTGCTGCGGCTCGGCGCGGTGGGCGGCGGTCGGCAGGTCTTTGAGCCTCGGCGCGAGCACCGCAAGAGGCACGTCGAGCGCGTGGGCGATGCCAACCGCGACGGCAACGTTGACCGCATGGCCAACGCCCGAGATGTGAACCGTGGCGGTGTCCGGCCCGATCGTGACGGTTCCCTTGGCTGAATTGACCGTCACGTCGGCTTTTGTACCTAGTGCACTGACGCGAATGACGCGCTTGCCCTCGGACTCGCAACGGTTTGCGAGCGCCGCGAGGTCGATGTCGTCGATGGGCAGAACCACGGTTGGCGCGCTTTCCACAATTTCGCTCTTGGCTCGAAGAATAGCCTCACGGCTTCCCAATCGTTCACGATGCGCCTCGCCAATCGTGGTGATTGCGGCGATGTTGGGCGGGAACAATCTCGACAGTTCGCGAATTTCACCCTCGCCGTACATTCCCATCTCGGCGACGAAAACCTCAGTTCCCGGGGTCAACTTGTCGTTCACGGCACGTGCTAATCCCATGAGGTTGTTGAACGACGCGGGGCTGGGCACCACGGAATACTTGACGGCGACGAGGTGTGCGATGTATCCCTTGGTCGACGTCTTGCCATACGAGCCGGTGACGGCAACCACTGTTGGGTTAACCTGCCGAAGTTTTTTTTGCGCAGCGACGAGCCACTTCGTTGATAGTGCTTTCTCGATGGGTCGCACAATCATCAACGCAAGGTCCATGATCACGGGGGCCACGAATCCGAACAGGACGACAGCGTACGAGACGCTCAACGTGCTTGCCGCGAACAGGAACATCCACGAAAGCACGAGCCACAAGATGGCGAGGCGGTAAAGTCGGCCGGTCCATTGCAACGGCGACGACGTCCCGCGGAACCGAAGTCCCCACGGCCACAGCAACACCAAGCCGAATACAAGAGTCGGCACGACGAGCGATGTCCACCACGACGCTGTCGAGATGAAGGACGCCATGAATTCGAGAGCAACTGCCGCGATGATGGGCCACCAGGACACTTGGCGCGAACGACCCCAGCCGAGCGCGATTCGAGTCGTCCATCCGGCGATGTAATGCTCGCGTTGTGCGACCCTCAGCCACTTGACGCTCACAATCAGGGGCAGGAGCACAATGATTGACCACGCGAAGAT
Organism: Gulosibacter massiliensis; assembly: GCA_945949175.1. GTDB lineage: Bacteria > Actinomycetota > Actinomycetes > Actinomycetales > Microbacteriaceae > MWH-TA3. The sequence continues at coordinate 8,371 of CAMFDU010000001.1, forward strand.
TTCGGTCATTTGAGAGCCTCCTCGACAGCAGCGCGAACGGCAGCGGACAACACGGGTGTCAACAAGTGTGCCTCTCCCGGAACAACCGCCCAGCGCGCCCCGCGAATCCGCTCGGACGCAACCTTCCCGGCGGCCGTCGGGGCGGCGGTGTCGTACTCGCCCCACACCAGCCACGTCGGTGTGGTGATGCGCGCCAGGTCATCGTCGTAGTTCTCGTTGACGGTCTTTACCATGATGTCTCGCATGATGCCTTGAGCCGCGTTGTAATCAGCGCTTCCCGCCTTCTTGCGACGAGACTCCATCACTGAATCGGGGATCAGTCCAACCCGATTGAGCATTTTTGCAATTCGATACGACAGTGACGGTTTAGAGACCGGGGTAACTCGCACGAGTGGCGCGCCAGTGAGGACCAGACCGGAAACCAGTTCGGGCCGCGACGCCGCGAGGCGAACCGCAATACGACCGCCAAACGAATGCCCGACCACAACAACAGGGCCAAGGGGTTCAATCGCTTCGGCGACGAGCCGCGCGTATTCGCCGGTCCCCCACACCGAATCTGGTGCATCCGTCGGACCGAAGCCCGGCAAATGAATCGCCACAGCGTCAAGCCCAGCCAACAAACCGGTGAAGTCCGCCCCGGAACGCCCCCATCCGTGGAGTGCGACGACTCGAGCGGGGGTGCCACCGATTCGTTCAGCGAGCACCCGGCCATCTGCCAGTGCCTGAATCGCCACCTATTCCTCCGACGGAATTGCGGGGTCGGTGGCGAGATGCGGTGCGAGCTCGCGTGGGTCGAGTGTGCCCTGCAAAACTTGTTGAACCTGCGACACAATCGGCATTGACACGCCTTTAGCGGCGGCGAGGACAAGAATTGGGTCGACAGACGACAGACCCTCTGCGGTCTGGTCCATTTGACGAATGACCCGGTCGAACGAATAGCCCTGCCCCAACAGTCTGCCCGCGGTGTTGTTGCGAGACAGCGGTGATTCACAGGTGGCAATAAGGTCACCGAGCCCGGCGAGTCCCCACATGGTCTCGGGACGCGCTCCGTACGCTGAGGCAAACGCCGACAGCTCGGCTAATCCGCGGGTAATGATGGACGCTTTCGTGTTGTCGCCGTATCCGACGCCATCTGCAATTCCCACTGCAACGGCGATGAGGTTTTTGAGCACTCCGCCAAACTCGGTGCCGATCACGTCGGTGTTTGTCAAGGTCGTGAAATAGTTGTTTCGGCACGTGGCGGCAACCGTGACGGCAGTGTCGGTGTTGATTGACGACACTGCCGAGGCGGTCGGTTCAGCGTTGGCAAGTTCAAGTGCAAGGTTCGGTCCAGAGACCACGGCGATGCGGGCTTCGTCGATTCCCGTGACATCACGAATCACTTCGCTCATTCGCAGTCCAGATTGTCGTTCGACGCCCTTCATGAGTGACACAACGGGAACCGATTCGCCCAGTTGACCATCGATTCCTTCGAGTACCATTCGCAACGACTGTGACGGAACCGACACGTACACTTCATCAACCCCTGCGAGGGTCGCCGTCAGCGACGTTGATGCCGTGATGCTCGACGGCAAATTTACGCGTTGCAGATACGTGGTGTTTCGATGGGTTTCGTTGATCTCTCGAGCAATTTCGTCACGTCGAGCCCACAATTTCACGTCAGCTCCGCCGTCGGCGAGCACCTTCGCGAACGTTGTTCCCCACGCACCCGCGCCGAGTACCGCAACGGTCGTCATTTGAACTTCCCCGTTGCGGTTTGGTTGTGTTCGACCGGGTCCCACCGCTTGGTCGGTGGCTTTTCGCCTCGCAGGTGGCCTTGAAGTTCAGCGATGGCAGTCATCAGAATCTCGGTCGCCGCGTTGAGCAATTTCTGATCGAGTACCTTGCCCTTAAACGCTGACAGGTCAATTGGCTTGCCGATAATCACCGTGATTGGCGTCGGCGGAAAGAAACGAATCTTTCCCGAATAGCGTGGCATCAAAATCTGCGTTCCCCAGTGAGCTGCGGGAATCAGGGGAATGTCGGCGTCGAGAGCCATTCGAACGGCGCCCGTCTTGCCCCGCATCGGCCACAGATCGGGGTCGCGGGTGAGCGATCCCTCGGGATAAACGATAATTCCCCCACCAGACTTCGCGAGCGAGCGGGCCGCTTTCATTGGCCCGAGTGCACGCTGCTGCCCTGCCCGGTCCACCGGGATTTGACCGAGTCCGCGCAACACCGTTCCCAAAACGGGTACACGAAACAACGATTCTTTGGCCATAAAACGAGGAGTACGGCCCGCTCGCCACAATGCAACACCCATCACCACGGGATCAATTGCACTGAAGTGACACGGCGCGAGGATGAACGCGCCTTGTGCGGGGATGTTTTCTTTGCCGCGAACCGTGATGCGCGAGATGAGTCCCATGAGGGGCAGGGCAATGCTCGCGGTAATGCGCCAGCCCGCAGTTTTTTCGGTCTTTGTCATCCTGCTCCTCTTTGCGGAAAGCCTAGTCCGCGAGCTCAAAGTCGGCGCCGAGGTCGCGGAGCTTGTCGATGAAGTGTTCGTAGCCGCGGGCAATTATTCCCACATTGCTGATTGTGCTCGTCCCCGACGCGGCGAGCGCCGCAATAAGATGCGAAAAACCTCCGCGAAGGTCAGGAACGCGAATGTCGGTGCCGTGGAGCGGTGTCGGGCCCTCAATGACCGCCGCTTGCTCCAACTTGCGACGCGGTACGCGACGCGTAATGGACGCGATTCCATCCTGATGAATTTCGATTTTTGCACCCATCTTGTTGAGCGATTCAGTGAACCCGAAGCGATTCTCGTAAACCGTCTCGTGAACAATCGACGTGCCTTCAGCTTGCGTCAGGGCGACAACCAGCGGTTGCTGCCAGTCAGTCATGAAACCGGGGTGAACATCGGTTTCGACGACGACAGGATTCAACTGGCCTCCCGGGTGTCGGAATCGAATTCCGTCCTCGTGGACTTCGAACTCGCCGCCCACTTTGCGGAACACATTGAGGAAAGTAAGAAGCTCTTGTTGCTTGGCTCCTACAACAAAGATGTCGCCTTGTGTGACGAGTGCTGCGCACGCCCACGACGCCGCTTCGTTTCGGTCGAAAAGCGATCGATGTTCGAACCCGTGAAGACTTTCGACCCCTTCGATGAAGATGGTGCGGTTCGGTTCAATCCAAATAATCGCGCCCATCTTCTGCAGAATCGCGATGAGGTCCATGATCTCAGGCTCGATCGCGGCGTTCTTGAGTTCGGTCACACCCTCAGCGCGAACGGCCGTGAGCAAGACCTGCTCCGTCGCACCGACAGACGGGAAGGGCAGTTCAATGTGCGCTCCCTTGAGTCGCTCGGGCGCAGTGAGGTGAATCCCCTGAGGTTGCTTGGTGACCACTGCCCCGAACGCGCGAAGGGCGTCAAGGTGAAAATCGATGGGTCGATCGCCAATTCGGCAGCCACCAAGGTCGGGGATGAACGCTTCGCCGAGCTGGTGAAGCAACGGCCCGCAAAACAGAATCGGAATTCGGCTGGATCCGGCGTGCGCATCGATCTCGGCAAAGTGTGCGCTTGTGACGTTCGTCGGGTCGAGGGTGAGTTCTCCTTCGGCCGAGTCGGTGACGTGGACACCGTGAGCTTCAAGAAGCCCGCGCACGACGGCAACATCCGAAATGTTGGGGACATCACGCAAAACGGATAGTGAATCACCGAGAAGTGCCGCCACCATTGCCTTGGTCACGAGGTTTTTTGCACCACGCACATCCACACGCCCGTGAAGTGGTTTTCCGCCGTGAATGATGAGCGTGTCGACCGACAGGCCGACTTTCGCTCCTTGCGCACGAGCGTCGTCGTCGTGTGACGTCATCGGGCTGGCAACGTCGTCGGGCGCCACGATTCTCGGCGCGATTCAAAACCATCGATGTCGGCCTCGTGGCGCAGCGTCAAACCAATGTCGTCGAGGCCTTCCATGAGTCTCCATCGGGTGTAGTCGTCAATCTCGAATGCGCTAGTCACGCTTCCACACGTTACCGTGCGCGACTCGACATCAACGGTCACCTCTGTTCCGGGGGTGGTTTCGAGGGCTACCCAAATTCGCTCAACAACGGCCTCTGGGACGACAGCGGTCAATAGCCCCTGTTTGCCCGAGTTACCTCGAAAGATGTCACCAAAGCGCGGTGCGATGACCGCGCGGAAACCGAAGTCCCGAAGCGCCCAGACAGCGTGTTCTCGAGACGAACCGGTTCCAAAGTCCATACCGGCGACGAGGACGGTCCCGTGCGAGAACGGTTCGATATTGAGAACGAACTCGGGGTCTTTGCGCCAGCGTTCGAACAACGCGTCTTCAAAACCCGTCTTTGTGACCCGCTTGAGAAATTCGGCGGGGATGATCTGATCAGTATCGACGTTCGTGCGACGAAGTGGCACACCGATTCCCGAGATTGTCGAGACTTTTTCCACGTCTACTCCACATCCCACGGGCTCGCGAGCGTTCCGCGAATTGCGGTTGCGGCGGCGACAAGCGGCGAAACAAGATGAGTGCGACCCCCCGCACCTTGTCGTCCTTCGAAGTTTCGATTCGACGTCGACGCACAGCGCTCGCCAGGTTGCAGTTGGTCGGGGTTCATCCCGAGACACATCGAACAGCCGGCGAAACGCCATTCACCGCCAAATTCGGTCACGATCGTATCGATTCCTTCGGCCTCGGCTTCGAGGCGAACGCGCGCCGACCCTGGGACGACCATGAGTTTGACACCGTCGGCCAGCTTTTTACCTTTGATGACGTTCGCGAAGGCACGCAGGTCTTCGATTCGGGAATTCGTGCACGAACCCATGAACACCTGGTCGACGCGGATGTCTTTCATGGGAGTTCCCGCGACGAGGTCCATGTATTCCAGGGCGCGTTCTGCGTTTGCGCGTTCGTTAGGATCGGCGATGTCCGCAGGATTCGGAACCGATTCGGACAGTGCAACGCCCTGTCCTGGGTTTGTCCCCCAGGTGACGAAGGGCTCGAGAGTGTCACCATCAAGCACAACCTCGGCGTCGAAGGTTGCCCCCTCATCAGTGGGCAACGTTTTCCAAAAAGCAACCGCGGCATCCCAATCAGCGCCTTCAGGCGCATGTGCGCGACCCTTGAGGTACGCAAACGTTGTCTCGTCTGGAGCAACCATTCCGGCGCGTGCGCCCGCTTCAATCGACATATTGCAAATCGTCATTCGACCTTCCATCGACAATTCCCGAATTGCACTACCCCGATATTCCAGGACATAACCCTGGCCACCACCGGTGCCAATCTTTGCAATCACCGCAAGAATTATGTCCTTTGCAGTAACACCCGGGCGCAAGTGGCCATTGACCGTGATGGCCATGGTCTTGAAAGGGGTGAGAGGAAGCGTCTGTGTCGCAAGAACGTGCTCGACTTCTGATGTGCCGATTCCTAACGCCATCGCACCGAACGCGCCGTGGGTCGAGGTGTGGCTGTCGCCACAGACAACGGTGATACCGGGCATCGTCAGCCCGAGTTGCGGCCCGACGACGTGAACGATTCCTTGTTCGATGTCCCCGAGGGAGTGGAGGCGGATACCGAATTCTTTCGCGTTCGTTCGAAGCGCATCAATCTGGGTTCGCGAAATCGGGTCGGCAATCTGTGCGCCGATGTTGAGTGTAGGAGTGTTGTGGTCCTCGGTCGCGATCGTTAAGTCAGGCCGACGAACGGGCCGTCCGGCCTGGCGGAGACCATCAAAAGCCTGCGGGCTCGTTACTTCATGCACGAGGTGCAGGTCGATGTACAGCAGGTCAGGTTCACCGTTTTCGCCCTTGACGACAAGGTGGTCATCCCAGACCTTTTCGGCAAGTGTCCGTGGACGGTTCGACGCGGTGTTCATCCGCCCCAGTTTATCAGCGTGAGACCCTTTATTTTGCGGACAATTCGCGCTTCGTACGCGCAATGCTTGCGAGGACAGCCACCGTCAGCGTGAGGACAATAACGACGAGCGAAAGCCAGGTTGGGATTTCGGGAACTATTTCAACATGTTGCCCATTGTTGATGAACGGGAGTTCGTTGAGGTGCAGCGCGTGGTTGACGAGCTTGAAACCGATGAAACCGAGGATAAACGCGATTCCGTGGCCGAGGTAGTGGAGTCGATCCACGAGGTCACCCAACAGGAAGTACAACTGTCGAAGCCCCATCAGCGCGAGGATGTTGCAGGTGAACACGAGGAACGGGCTCGTCGTGATACCAAAAATCGCCGGGATCGAGTCGAGTGCGAAAACCACGTCGATGGCCCCCAAGGAAACGAGGACAAGGATCGCGGGGGTGAAGAACTTTTCGCCGTTGACCATCTTGCGCCAGCGCTCGGTGTCGCGCCATTCGGGGTGGACGTTCAGCACCTTTTTGAGCCAGGCGACAAAGAAGTTGTCCTCGCCGCTGCCGTGTTCGTCCTTCTCGCGCATCTGCTGAATCGCGACGAAGACCAGGTATGCACCGAAGATGTAGAACAACCACGAGTAGCTCTCGAGAAGAGCGGCACCGAGGACGATGAAAATCGCGCGGAAAATCAGTGCCAGCACGATTCCCATCATCAATAGTTCCTGTTGCATTCTCTTGGGAACACGGAACTGCGCCATGATGATGAGGAAGACGAAGACGTTGTCTGCCGACAGCGAGTATTCGGTTAGCCAACCCGCATAGAACTGAAGACCCAGCTCGGTTCCGTTCAAGCCGGCGTCGTTAGCGACGAGGATGATCAAGATTCCGAAAACGATGGCGAGGCTGACATAGAACGTTATCCACAGCGCCGATTCACGCGTCGATGGGATGTGCGGGCGCCTCACCACGAGGAACAAATCGAAGAGCAGGATTGCCACGAGAACCGCATACGACGTGATTTCGAACCAGAGGGGCAGGGCATCATCCATGGAAAAATCTTATCAGCGGAGTTCGGAGTGCTCGTCGCGTCATGCACAAAACCCCCGACGGTTAGCCGTCGAGGGCGAGTTGTGACCCCAGCGGGATTCGAACCCGCGTTACCGCCGTGAGAGGGCAGCGTACTAGGCCGCTATACGATGGGGCCGAACACAACTGGACAAGTATCGCACAGGCGGGGAACCGCGCGCAAACCGGTGCTGTTAAGGGCGGGTGTCAAGCACGGGAAGCGACCGGGGTGCGACCTCAACGTCCATGGGGAGCGGCGCGATTCGCTCGCCATCGCTGTATCCGACCAGATTGGGCGATTCGAGTCGGAACTTCTTGCCTTGGCGAATGACGACGCGGGGGTCGGTGACGTGCGTCCCCTTGAACACCTTCGGATAAATCCGAATGAAATCAAAACGGGATAACGGCCTCACCATCATCATGTCGAGCAGACCGTCATCGGCTTTTGCTTGAGGGCAAATCTTCATTCCCCCGCCGTACTGGCTGTTGTTGGCGATTGTCGTGAGAATGGCCCGTTCAGTCGTCAGTTTTCCGTCAATTGTGACGGTGTAATGAATCGGTTTCAACTTGGCTAGTTCGATGAGCATCGCGACGGTGTATCGCGACGGCCCCTTCGGAAAGGCGAGGTGGTTGACGGTTTCGTTGACAAGCGCATCGAATCCGGCCGACATCGTCGAACAAAACCAGCGTTCGCCCCCCTTCCACGACATTCGCCCGGCATCGATTCGCCACACGGGTTTGTCGAGTGACGCAATCAGCCGTGCGATCGCGGCGTCAATGTCGCCCACCGGCATCCCCAGGATTCCCTCGGCGGTGTCGTTGCCCGTTCCGCTCGGCAGAATTCCCAGTGGGGTGTCAGTGTTGATGCACACGTTGGTGCCCAATTGGGCAGTACCGTCGCCCCCCACGACAATGAGGGCGTCAACGCCCTCAGCAACAGCGTTACGCGCCAACGACTCGAGGTGCTCATACGAGTCGGTCGACAATTCAGAGACCTGGCGACCCGTCGCGCGCAACGCTTCGACCAATCGATGCCCGTAGTCGCGGTGAGCGCCCTGCGCAGCACTCGGGTTCACCGCGACGGCAATGTGCTGGCGGGACAACGTTGTCATCCGCAAACAGTAGCGCAAACGCTCGACAGCTCGAGAAAACTAGTGCTGGGGTGCCTGGACTCGAACCAAGAACAAAGGTACCAGAAACCTCCGTGTTGCCAATTACACCACACCCCACAGGCGACAGAGCCGCTTCGCGCTAGCCTACCAAACGGCAAGGACCGCACGAAATTGGTCAGCGAAGCCCGCCGGTTGTCACAACGAGCCTCGTAATGAGGCAATTCGAGCCAGGCTGGATTCGCGTCCGAGAATCTCCATCGACTCGAAAAGGGGTGGGCTGATTCGACGCCCCGAGATGGCGGTACGGACCGACCCGAACGCGCTGCGTGGCTTCAATTCGAGTCTCTCGATCAGACTGGCTCGAAGCGTTTCCTCGATGTTCGGCGTTGACCAATCGACGAGTTCCGTGAGGGCCTCAGATGCGGCATCAAGAATCCGGGCGGCGTCCGAGTCGAGCGTCCCACGCGCGTCGTCGGCCACGGTGAGGTCGGCATCCTCGGTGAACAAGAATCGAATCATCTCGGGGATCTCGCCCATCAACTGGGTTCGTTCCTGAATGTGCGGCGCGATTTCGGTTAGACGCGCGAGTTGGTGGCTGGTGGGGTTTGCGTCAACTAACTCAGCGGCATGAAGATACGGCAGAGTCCGTTCGATGAACGCGTCACGCGACAAAAGGCGAATGTGATCACCGTTGATGGATTCGGCTTTTTTCAGATCGAACCGCGCCGGGTTCGGATTGACATCAGCCACATCGAATGCGGCAATCATTTCGTCGACGGTGAAAATGTCGCGATCCGCCGAAATCGACCATCCCAAGAGCGAAAGGTAGTTCAGCAATCCCTCGCGGATGAACCCCCGGTCACGGTGGTGGAACAGATTCGATTCCGGGTCGCGCTTGGACAACTTCTTGTTGCCCTCGCCCATGACATACGGAAGGTGTCCAAAGCGGGGGACAAAAGTTGTCACGCCAGCCTCGATCAGAGCGTGGTACAGCGCAATCTGACGGGGTGTGGACGACAACAGGTCTTCCCCGCGCAATACGTGGGTGACGCCCATGAGCGCATCGTCGACCGGGTTGACGAAGGTGTAGAGGGGTGCGCCGTTCGGTCGGACAACGACAAAATCCGTTGTTGTTCCGACGGGGAAGGTGATGGGTCCACGAACGAGGTCATCGAACCCGAGATCCTCGCTTGGGACTCGAAGCCGCAGCGCTGGCTGGCGGCCTTCAGCGCGAAAAGCCGAGCGTTCATCGGCGGTCAGGTCCCGCTCAAAGTTGTCATAGCCCATCTTGGGGTCACGGCCAGCGGCTAAGTTGCGCGCTTCCATTTCTTCAGGGGTGACGAACGATTCGTACAGGTGCCCCGAAGCGAGAAGTGCAGCGATGATCTCTTGATAAATCTCTGTGCGTTGCGACTGACGATACGGTTCGTGCGGGCCGCCTTTGACCACACCCTCGTCCCAGTCCAGGCCGAGCCAACTCAGGGCATCCAACAGTTGTTCGTAGGACTCTTCTGAGTCGCGTTCGGCATCAGTGTCCTCGATCCGGAAGATGAACGTCCCGCCAACATGACGCGCGTATGCCCAATTGAACAGACACGTCCGAATCAGTCCGACGTGCGGAGTGCCCGTCGGTGAAGGGCAAAAACGGACGCGAATGTCGCTGCCCGTGGTAGTAGAGAACGGAGTCTTCATATCGGTGTCAGTCTATTCCGCGGATTCGCGGGACCGCAGGGTGACAATCAGTCCGATCAGGGCAGCCGCGGAAGCCACAAAGGCGAATGCCGCGACCGAGAGACCTGCATAACCCAGCGCCATGACCGCAGGACCAGCAAGGACTCCTGCGATGGCACCGGAAGCACTCATGGCCGCGTCGCTTCGGCCCTGGATGGTGAGGCGCTTCGGTCCCTGCGAGAGTTCACCAATGAGGGCGCTTCCCGCCACCGTATTGGCGCTCCAGCCAAGCCCGAGGAGGATTAGTCCGATGGTCACGATGGTGTGGTCCATCGGGAAAATCGCGGTTAGTGCCAGGCTGATCGCCAAAACAACCTGCCCAAGAATGAGCACCGGTACTCGCCCAATCTTGTCGCTAAGAATTCCGAACACCGGGGACAACGCGTACATGCCCGCAACGTGTAGCGAAATAACGAAACTTGCTTCGCCGACGGTCGCCCCGTCGTGCACAAGGTGAACGGGAGTCATTGCCATGACGGCGACCATCGTCGCGTGCCCGAGCCCGATAACCGCGATGGCGAACGGGACCGCACGAGACAGTTTTGCGGCCATGGTTGCCGCAGTCTTTGTGACGGTCACGGTTGGGACATTGGGGCCAATACCCCGCCAGTAAATCGACGCGGCGGCGAGTTGGGCAGCAACCGTGAATATAAAGGGTCCCGTCAGTTCGGGCATTCCGAGCGCGTCACCGAGAGCCACACCGACGCCATTGAGGTTTGGGCCGATAATCGCCCCGATGGTCGTCGCCCAGACCACCATCGACAAGTCGCGTCCACGATTTTCCGCACTGGAATAATCGGTCACGGCAAATCGGGCTTGGAGGTTTACTGCGCCTCCCACTCCGAGTCCCAAGAGCCCGAGAAGGACTAGCGGCAACGACATGAGTCCACCCGCGACGATGATGAGCGAACCACCGAAAATGGCGATGGCCGCCCCCATGGTCAACGCGAGCCGCCGACCTCGTTGCATCGCGACCCTTGCCAGTGGGATTGCAGCGACGGCTGCGCCCAGGGTCGACATGGTGACCGCCAGTCCGGCCGCGGATTCTCCGCCAGCGATATGAGCGGCAAGAAGCGAACCAACCGACACTGCAGACCCGAGCCCGATTCCCGCCATGACTTGCCCCGCGATGAGAGCCCGACGAATCCGGCGGATATCGTCGACCTGGCTCGACCTCACGAGACTCGGTCGTCGCGGTTTTTGGCTGGGTTCGATAGCGTTCCGATGCCATCGATCGTGATCTCGACAGTTTGGCCATCAACAAATCCGCCGAGCCCGGCTGGCGTTCCCGTGCAAATGATGTCACCGGGGAACAGAGTAAAGGCATTCGACACGAACGCAATGATCTCGGGAACTTGATGGGTCATGTCCCCGGTGAAGCCGTGTCGGCGCACCTCTCCGTCAACGCGAGTCGTGATCTCGTTGTGGGCGAACGGGTCGAATTCGGTTTCAATCCACGGACCCACCGGACAGAACGTATCGAATCCCTTGGCACGCGCCCACTGACCGTCGGCGAACATGACGTCTCGAGCCGAGACGTCGTTGGCAATCGTGTACCCAAAGACGACGTCCGCCCAGTTTTTCTCGGGGACGCGGTGCGCAACAGCCCCGATGACGACCGCGAGTTCTCCCTCGTGGACGATTCGTCCCTCGACGGGGGGAAGGATGATGTTTTCGCCGGGGCCAATGACCGTTGTCGGCGGCTTGAGGAAGACAAGAGGCGTTGGCGGGCCGTCGTGGTGCATTTCGGCCGCGTGCTCTGCGAAATTCATGCCGACACAAATCACCTTGGAGGGAACGACGGGTGCCATGGGTGTGATGTCCGCGAACGCTACCGAGACTTCCGTCGTCGTGATTCCATCGTGAATCGGGTCACCCTCGAGCAAAGTGACGACGTTCCCGTCAATCACCCCGTATCGGGGTTCCCCATCATGGCTAAACCGCACAACTTTCACAAGGTCAGCCTATCCTTGCCGCGTCTATTCGTTCTGGCGCTTGAGTCGTGACGCAGCTCGTGCACGCAGGTTCTGTTCGAGTTCGACCTTGCGAATGCGAACCTTGGCGGGCGTCACCTCGACGCACTCGTCTTCGCGCGCGAATTCAAGACATTCCTCGAGCGTCATGTCGCGCGGCGGGGTCATCTTCTCGAGGATTTCCGAGGTCGACGAGCGGATGTTATTTAGTTGCTTTTCCTTGGTCACGTTGACATCCATGTCGTCAGCTCGCGAGTTCTCACCGACAACCATGCCCTCGTAGACCTCGTCGCCGGGCTGAACAAAGAACGCCATGCGCTCTTGCAACGCCATCATGGCGAACGGTGTCGCGACACCCTGGCGGTCTGACACAATCGACCCGTTCTGGCGGGTGACAATCTGGCCGGCCCACGGACCGTACCCGTGCGCAATCGCGTTAGCAATACCGGTTCCGCGTGAAATCGTCAGAAATTCGGTACGGAAACCGATGAGTCCGCGCGACGGAACAATGAACTCCATGCGGACCCAGCCGGTTCCGTGATTCGTCATGCCCTCCATGCGGCCCTTACGAGCGGCAAGAAGCTGCGTGATCGCACCGAGGTATTCCTCTGGTGCGTCAACGGTGAGGTGCTCAAACGGCTCGTGCGTCGCTCCGTTGACCTTCTTGGTCACGACTTGCGGCTTTCCGACGGTGAGTTCGAACCCTTCGCGTCGCATGTTTTCGACAAGAATCGCAAGAGCGAGTTCTCCTCGACCCTGAATCTCCCAGGCATCGGGGCGGCCAATGTCAACAAGGCGAACGGACACGTTACCGATGAGTTCGCGGTCAAGGCGGTCTTTGACCATTCGTCCCGTGAGCTTGTGCCCCTTGACCTTGCCAACGAGCGGCGAAGTGTTTGTTCCGATGGTCATCGAAATCGCGGGGTCGTCCACCGTGATTACGGGAAGGGCTCGCGGATCGTTCATGTCGGCGATGGTCTCGCCAATGGTGATGTTCTCGATTCCAGCCACCGCGACAATGTCACCGGCCGACGCCGAGTCGGTCGGAACGCGTTCGAGCGCTTTGGTTGTCAGTAATTCCGTGATGCGAACGTTTTCGACAGTTCCGTCGTGCTTCATCCACGCGACGGTCTGCCCCTTTTTGAGTTCGCCGTTAAAAATGCGCAAAAGCGCGATTCGGCCGAGGAACGGCGATGCGTCAAGGTTGGTGACGTGGGCTTGCAGTGGGTGGTCGGTGTCGTAAGTCGGCGCGGGAATGTGCTTGAGGATCGCGTCAAACAATGGTTCAAGGTCTTCGTTGTCGGGAAGAGAGCCGTCTGCCGGCCGATTCCACGATGCGGCGCCGTTGCGTCCCGATGCGTAGACAATGGGCAGGTCGAGGATTCCATCAAGGTCGAGGTCGGGAACATCGTCGTGGAGGTCGGATGCAAGCCCCAGAAGAAGATCTTGTGATTCGTGCACCACTTCGTCGATTCGCGCGTCAGGGCGGTCGGTCTTGTTCACGAGCAGGATGACGGGAAGCTTGGCCTCGAGGGCTTTTCGCAGAACAAAGCGGGTCTGGGGAAGCGGGCCTTCGCTCGCGTCGACGAGAAGTACGACACCGTCGACCATCGACAGTCCGCGTTCGACCTCGCCACCGAAATCGGCGTGGCCGGGAGTATCAATGACGTTGATCGTGATCGGACCGTTTGTCGCGTGCTTACCGGAATAGGACACCGCAGTGTTCTTCGCGAGAATCGTGATTCCTTTTTCGCGTTCAAGGTCGTTCGAGTCCATGACGCGGTCCTCGACCGAACCGTGCGCGGCGAACGAGCCCGTCTGCCGAAGCATCGCGTCGACAAGAGTGGTCTTGCCGTGGTCAACGTGAGCGACAATCGCCACATTTCGAAGATCGTTGCGTGTGGCGATTGCCATGATGGAATCCTTTAGGTAGTGGTGCGCGCACGTCGACGCATACGTTGTTCCTCGGGATCCGGAACTGGCACGGCGGCGATGAGCCTCTTTGTGTAAGGGTCTTGCGGGTTACGCAGAATCTGATCCGTCGAACCCTGCTCTACGATTTTACCGTGATGCATGACCGCAATTCGGTCACTGAGCAAATCAATCACCGCAAGGTCGTGCGAAATGAACAAAATCGCAAACTTTTGCACCTTTTGAATGGTCGTGAGAAGCTCTAAAACGCGAGCCTGAACGGAGACATCGAGTGCTGAGGTCGGTTCATCCGCCACCAGAATGGAAGGGTTGAGTGCGAGCGCCCGTGCGATTCCGACACGCTGGCGCTGGCCACCCGAGAGTTCATGGGGGTATCGGTTGCGGTAGGTGCGGGGCAGTTCGACCATGTCGAGGAGGTCTTCGACCCGGGTAGAAATCTGCTCTGAACTGTAACCGCCGTTGAGGACGAGCGGTTCACCGATGCTTTGTCCAATTGGCCACCGCGGGTTGAGCGAGGATCCTGGGTCTTGGAACACGATTCCGATGTGGCGGCGGACCTCGCGCAGATCTTTCGCCGACACATTCACCATGTCTTGACCGGCAACGGTGATCGAGCCGCGCGTCACGGGCAACAACCCGACGACCGCTCGTCCGATCGTCGTCTTTCCAGACCCGGACTCACCGACCAGTCCAAGCACTTCACCGGGGTAAATGTCGATCGACACGTCTTCGGCTGCGCGGAACGCTGCGACCCGCCCGCGTTTCGGATACGTAATGTCAACATTCTTCAACGACAGCACCGGGGTTTCACCCTTGTGCGAATCCGCTTTTTTGCCGGACGCTGCGCCGGTGCCGAGGTGCGGAACAGCCGCAAGAAGCTCCTGCGTGTAGGCGACCTTGGCGTGTTTGTAAATGTCGATGACCGAACCAGACTCGACGACGCGTCCACTCTTCATTACGAGAACGTGGTCAGCCATGTCGGCGACGACGCCCATGTCGTGCGTAATCAAAATGATGCCCGTACCGAGTCGTTCGTTGAGCGATCGAAGCAAATCAAGAATCTCCGCTTGGATCGTCACGTCCAGCGCAGTCGTCGGTTCGTCGGCAATCAGCACTTTGGGGTCACACGAAATCGACTGTGCAATCATCGCCCGCTGACGCTGACCACCCGACAACTGGTGCGGATAGGAATCGAATGCTTTTTGTGGGTCGGGCAATTCGACGAGTCCGAGTAATTCGATCGCACGTGCCTTCGCCGCAGCCCGCGAGAGTTTTGGGTAGTGAACTTTCAGAGCCTCGACGATTTGGAACCCGATTGTGTATACCGGGTTCATCGCCGTCATCGGTTCTTGGAAAATCACCGCAATCTCGCGGCCGCGAATCGCACGAATGCGTTCCGGTGTCGCGGTGAGCGTGTCTTCTCCACTGAGAAGAACTCGCCCCTGGGCGCGACCGTTTGGGGGCAACAGACCGAGCAGAGACATCGACGATGCGGATTTACCCGACCCCGACTCACCGACGATGGCAAGAACTTCGCCCGCGCGCACCGCATAGTTCAGGTCTTCGGCGGCCATCACCCATTCGCCGTCAACCCAAAAGTCCACGCCGAGGTTTTGTGCTTCGATTACCACTGGGTTCACGCTCATCGGGTCGCCTCCGTGACACCATGGAGAACATGACCACGTTCGTGTCCCGCTCCGGTCGAGTATTGGCCGTCGTCTTTGTTCTTGTTTTCACTGGCGCCGCAGCAACCACCGCCGCAACAGGCGACGTCGTCGACGCCCTGCGTGGAGTCAGCATTACCGCATTCCTTGCACTGGCCATCTACGCAGCATTCTGGCGACCCCGACTCATCATCCGCGAGACCGGTATCAACGTACGAAACATCGTTGCGACCCACGAGATCGAGTGGGGTGCAATTGAACGCATTGACACCAAGTGGGGCTTGACTCTCTTCCTGAAAAACCGACGCATCTCGGTCTGGGCCGCACCCGCACCCAGTCGTTACGCCGCCATGTTCGCGAACCGCGACCAGGGGCAACACCTGCCCGAGACCACCTATCTTGCGGGAACTGTTCGCCCCGGTGATCTCGTCAACAGCGATTCCGGCGGAGCAGCAGCTCTCGTTCGCCGGCACTGGGAACGTCGCACCAACGACAGTGCTCGCGTCGAGTCCCGTGTCAACTTTGGCCTCATCATCGCGTTGTGCGTTTTGAGCGCCTTGGCAGCAACCGCCCTGGCCTTCTGAAATCAATTCGCTCATCATTTGCGACCCCCCATCAGTTCACGGAATTGGCGGGATAGGCTCATCGATTTGGGCATGTGGCGCTGGCGAGGGTCAAAAGCGTCTCGCAATCCATCACCAATGAAGTTGATACACAGTGCGACAACCACAATGAAGAATCCGGGCCACCAGAACAACCAGGGTCGAGTCTTGAAAGCCTCGTTGTACTGGGAAATGATTTGACCCAACGAGATATCCGGAGCCGTGATTCCGAATCCGAGGAACGACAACGCCGTTTCGGTCAGAATAGCTGCGCTCATGAGTAGCGTCGCATTGACGACGACAATTCCAATGGAGTTTGGCAGGATGTGTCGGAAAATGATTCGGAAATTAGAGGCGCCAGCAACACGCGCCGCGTCGACGAACTCACGTTCCCGGAGGGCGAGGAACTCGCCGCGAACCAAACGCGAGAGCCCAGTCCACGACACGAGTCCGAGCAAGATTCCTAGCGAAATCGCGTTACCGCCGATCGTGCGGCCCAAAACCGCACCGAGGATGAGTCCCGGGATGATGATGATGGCATCGGTCATGCGCATGAGCAGGTTGTCGAGCCAACCGCGCATGAACCCGGCGACCGCACCGATGACGACACCAAGAACAGTTGCAAGAACGCCGATCAGCGTCACAACGGTGAGCGACTGCTGAATGCCGCGCATGACGCGCGAGAAAATGTCTTTGCCCAAGGTGTCCTGACCGAACGGGTGTTCCCATGACGGGAGCCCGCCCGGGGTCGTGATTGGGTAGTTTTTATACCAGTCGTACGGCCACCATCCGCTGATGCGCATCCCGTCCAGAATGATTTCTCCACTGGCGGTGTCCGCAGCCAGTCGACCCGTACCGCCGATGATGGTGCCAACCGAGGTGAACGCCAGCAACACTATTAATCCGAGAACGATCATGCTCGTGACGGCGGCCTTGTGTTGAAAGAATCGCCGCCGGACGACGGTCGAAAGGCTGAGCCCTTCGATCTGGCGTTGCTCGATTGTCAGTTCCGACAACGCGATCTGTTCCGTGTTCGGGGTGGAAACCTTTTTGCGCGCCATGATTACGCCTCCGAAATGCGAATACGCGGGTCAAGGGCGGAGTACGCCAGGTCAGCGAGGATGTTGAAAATGACGGCGGCGACGCCGGTGACAAGGAATACCCCCATGACGAGGTTGACATCGACGTTTTGAAGGCCTTGATTGAACAACGCACCCATGCCTTGCCATGCGAAAACTCGCTCTGTGATGATGGCGCCTCCGATGACCGCCCCGAAGTCAAATGCGACAATCGTGGCAATTGGAATGAGGGTGTTGCGGAACGCGTGTCGCATGATGACCGTGGTCTCGGGAAGCCCCTTCGCCCGCGCTGTGCGCACATAATCCTGGTTGAGGACTTCGAGCAGAGTCGCGCGAGTGTAGCGCGTGTACCCAGCAACCGAAATAATCATGAGCGCAGCGGTCGGAAGAATGAGGTGCGTCGATGAGTCGAGCATGCGCATCCACGTGTCTTCACTGTTGGCAAGCACCGGCGTGTTTGCGCCAATCGTCGAAATCACGCCAGAGCGCAACGGGATGATTTGTACATACTCACCCCAACGCATGAACATCTGGTCCAATACGAGTGGAGCGGTGGCAAGCGCACCGGTAATCGCCGCGACACGCATCGCCTCTGGGCGGTCATCTCCTCCGAAGAAGAAGCCGGCAGCCAATCCGACACCGGCCAGCAATATTGCGACGAGAGGGATGGCGAGCGGGTTGTTGAAGAAGAACCAGACGAATTGGAGTGGGTACCACAAGGCAATCACCCCAAGCACGGTCGCACCGACCGAAACCTGGAGGGTTCGTTTCGTCAGGTTAGAAGTGACGAACAGCATCAAAGTGCCAATTCCGATCCCCAAGAAGGCGACTCCAATGATACCAATCGATGGGTTTTTGAGCCACTGCGTGATGTCGAGAAGGATAAGAATCGCCGACGTCAGTGCGAAAGAGATACCCGCCGTCCGAAGTCTCAACCGGAGGTGGCCGCCGACCACCGCCTGGACCACCAGCGCGAGGACAAAGCCTATGGCGAACGCGATCTCCCACGGGATAGCGGGATTACCCAGAAATTCGTTGAAGCGAATCGCGCCGAATTCCTTGAGCAGAACGGCCACCCAAAAGATCGGGAGCGAATAAAAGATGAAAGCGGCGAAAGTCACGGTGTAGTCATATCCGCTGTACTGCCGAAGCGCGGTCGTCATGCCGATTGCGACACCGAACAAGATCGACAGGACGGTGGCAAGGATCACAAGGGACAGAGTCGACTCCATCGCATTACCCAACGCGCTGGCAACCGGTTCATCACCGCGCACCACGGACACACCCAGATTGCACTGGCCAATGACACAACTTGCAGCGCCGCCAAGCCATTTGAAGTAACGGAAGAACGGCGGTGTGTCCAAGTCCAGTTTCTCGGTGAGTGTGGCCCTCTTCGCAACCGATGCCGGGTCGTTTTGAGTACGAAGATCCTCGAGCGGGTCGCCTGAATTTGCCGTGAGCATGTAGACAATGAATGAAGCGACAAGCAACACCGCGAGCGTCGCCGCCAATCGGCGAGTGATAAAACTGAGCATGCTTTTCCTACCTACAACTTCATTGTTGGACGCCGGTAACCGTTGTGGCAATACTAGCCACTATGGTCGCGTTCGCGATGCCCCACGCAATTAAACGGCAAAGGGCCGGGCGTTTTCACGCCCGGCCCCAGCCTTGATGCGGTGAATCGGTTACTGCGCTGCAGCAGCCGGTGCCCACTCCCAGTAGTTCCAGAAGTAGTTCGGTGACAGCGGGTTGTTCACAACACCGGTCGTTCCGTTGTCCCACCACGTCAAACCGGGGAACTGGAAGATCGGCAGTGACGCAGCGTCGCCCCACAGAGCAGCCTCGACGGCTGTCTGAAGTTCAACCTGCTTGGCTGGGTCGAGTTCCGTCTCGAGCGCCGACAGGTTTTCGTCAACCGTCGTGTTCGAGTAGTCCTGGAAGTTCGACGGCTTGCCGGTTCCGTACTGCTGGTCGTTACCCGTGATCGCGAGGCTGGTCGAGCTCCATGCGAAGATGACCGCGTCGTGAGGGTTGATTTCGTAGATGGACGGGTCGGTGAACTCCCAGTCCGGCTCCGACGTGTCAATCACGTTGAATCCGGCCTTCAGCGAGTTCGCCTGGATGAGTTCGAGTTCCTGCTGGCGACGTACGTTGCCAGTGGGGTACCAGAACTTGACATCGATCGGCGTCGAAATTCCGGCTTCGGAAAGAATACCCGTCGCCTTTTCGACGCGCTCGGCGTCGGTTCCCGAATAGAAGTCCGAACCGTTGGCCGCAACGATCGCGTCGTAGTTAGGCGATCCGGGGATCGTCAACAACGAGTTGCGAAGCACAGCGTTGGGGTTCAGCGGCTTGATGATGGTGTCGAGGATCTGGTCGCGCGGAATCGTCAGCAAGAATGCCTGGCGAACTGCGAGAGCCTTGGCGGCGTCTCCATCATATGTCGCGGGGTCGAACGGTCCACCGTTGTTGAAGGTGAGGTCAACGTGCTCGTAAGCAGCCTCGTCTCCACCTTCGAAGGATCCGTTCTCGAGTCCCTGGACGAGTGCCAGCAGGTCAGCCGTGGGCTGTCCCGATGCGACCTGAACATCACCGTTGTCAACAGCCTGAACTGCTGCGGTGGGGTCGGCGATCTCACGAATCGTGATGCGCTCGTACTTGGGCGAAGGACCCCAAGTGTAGAGCGGGTTCGCCACGAGAGTCACGAACGAATCGGCAACAACTTCTTCGATTCGGTAAGGACCGTTCGAGAGGAACAGGTTCTTGGCTGCACCAGTGGTCGGGTCAGTGTCCGCCGCAGTTGCGTCGGTCATCTGGTAGCCCGTGTTCCATGCGTCTGCAACAGGCTTGAGCCATGCTTCGTCACCGGTCATTACGGCCTCAATGAGCTTCGCTTTCGCCTCGGCGGCGTCAGTGATCTCGGGGTACGCCATCATGACGGTGCCGTGTGCCGAGACGCCAACACCGAAGTTGATCTCCCAGTCGACGTAAGCCTTGTCATAGACGAACTCGAGAGACTTTCCATCGACTGTAGGAATCGTCGACGCGAGGTCATCGCGCGGCGCAGCGTGAAGGAACAGGTACTGGTCGTCGGCGTCCTTAAAGAAACCGAAACCGGCAACCCACGAGAGGAGCATGTCGGCACCGTCAACCGCGACACCATCTGACCACTTCACAGCGTCGTTGATTGTGTACTTGACAGTGAGAGGCTCGTCGCTGGTCTTTTCATACGTTCCGAACTGCTCCTGCAAAAGGAGTTCTGGTGTGGCGTTGTAGTAGTTGAATCCAGAGTTCGAGATGTACAACGGAATCGAGTTGGCAACATTGTTACCGCTGGCCGACGCCGAGTTGAACTCCGATGCAATGTCATTCCAGGCGACCGAAATGGACGTCCCTTCGATGACCTCGGACTGGTACGGAAGCGCACAGCCAGAAAGAACGAGAACGCTCGTTCCGACGGCGGCTACCGAAGCGAGAATTCGCTTGGTTTTCACTGATTTCCTCCTAGGTAGGCACGTTGGTTTAAGACCGCGCGGTGCGCGTTTCATGCCTGTGTTCAGCCCAGACTATTGCTTTTTTGACCACAAATGTCAACTCCCATGAAACAGTTAGGTTAGTAAACGTATTCTGGATAGCTCGTGCATACGACGAAAGGAACCACTAATGACCCGCACGAAGTGGGAAATCATCGTCGTTTTGCTTGTGAGTTACGGAATGTCGGCCCTCTATTCCGTCGTTGGAATCGCTAATCGCCTCACGCAGCCAACACCACTGTCACAGCAAACCGCGACGCTGAACAGGCCGCTTGCAACCCAAGAACTATTTGACCTCATCTATCAAGTCCTCGGTGTTGTGTCGGGACTGGCCCCCGTCGCGCTCGTGGTCTGGCTCGTGTGGCGCGACACTCCGCCACGCCTCGGCGCGATCGGTATCGGGTGGTCGGATGGCTTTTCGTGGCGAAAAATGCGGCGCGAGATTGCCGTGGGTTTTGGTCTAGCCGCACTGATAGGAATCCCGGGAATCGGCGTCTACCTTGCTGCGCGTGCCCTCAACCTGGGTGTAACGGTCGTCCCCACCGCCCTTGATGCCCACTGGTGGACCGTGCCCGTTCTGATCCTCTGGGCTCTTCGCGCTGGAATTGGCGAAGAGGTCGTCGTCGTCGGCTACCTTTTTGACCGACTCAGGTCAATCGGGTGGACGCCGTGGATCATCATCATCGCCGCCGCCGTTCTTCGCGGCACGTACCACTTGTATCAAGGGTTCGGGGGGTTCGCCGGCAACATCGCGATGGGTCTGATTTTTGGTGCGATTTATGCGTGGAAGCGAAGGCTCGCCCCGCTGGTTATCGCGCACGTGCTGATCGACATCACTGCGTTCGTCGGTTACCCGTTCGCAATCAGTCTTTTCCCCGGCGTGTTCGCCTAAGTCCCGTCGTGGGGCGTTGGACTATTCAGCGAAGGCGGACGGGTCAGGGCAAGCGCATGCGAGATTTCGGTCGCCATAGGCGCCGTCTACTCGGCGCACCGGCGGCCAGTATTTCAGCTGGTCTACGCGAGAGAATAGGCCAGAGACTGTGTCAGAGACGACACCGCGGAACGGATACGCCGCGACCTCACGCGAGTACGCGTGGTTCCACTCCCCCGCAACAAGACACTCGGCGGTGTGCGGTGCGTTGACGAGAGGATTGTCGTCCGCTGGCCAGTCACCGGCGGCGACGGCATCTGCTTCACGCTTGATGCCAATCATCGCCTCGATAAATCGATCGATTTCGGCGAGGTCTTCGCTCTCGGTTGGTTCGACCATGAGCGTTCCAGGGACAGGGAACGACATCGTCGGTGCGTGGAAACCGTAATCGACCAGTCGTTTCGCGACATCGTCGACCGTTACACCTGTTTCCGCGGTGAGCGGACGCAGGTCGAGGATACATTCGTGGGCAACAAGCCCGTTCTCACCCGCGTAGAGAACGGGGTAGTGTTCGCGAAGTCGCGCAGCGACGTAGTTGGCCGATAACACTGCAGCGGCCGTCGCTTGGCGTAGACCGTCAGAGCCCATCATGCGAACATACGCCCACGAGATGGGCAGGATGCTGGGGCTTCCGAACGGAGCGGCAGTTACGGGACCACCACCGTGGACGAACGGTCCGTCGCCACCGGTTGCCGAATCGAACGCTGGGTGAGCAGCGGACTGTGCCATTGGGTGACCAGGCAAGAACGGCGCGAGGTGCGCTTTCGCCCCAACAGGTCCAACACCGGGCCCGCCTCCGCCGTGGGGGATGGCGAAAGTTTTGTGCAGGTTGAGGTGTGACACGTCACCACCGATATCGCCATAACGGGCGAAACCGAGCAGCGCGTTGAGGTTAGCACCATCGATGTAGACCTGACCGCCCGCATCGTGAACGGCACCCGTGATCTCGCGGATTCCGTGCTCATACACTCCGTGCGTCGAGGGATAGGTAACCATGAGCGCCGCCAGATTGTCTCCGTGCTCGGCAATCTTAGCTCGAAGGTCATCAATGTCGACGTCACCGTTTTCTTTACACGCGACGACTACGACCTTCATTCCCGCGAGGACGGCAGACGCCGCATTGGTGCCGTGAGCACTCGACGGGATGAGGCAGGTGTCGCGGTGGTGATCGCCACGCGAGAGGTGGTAGCCGCGAATTGCCAGCAGTCCAGCGAGTTCGCCTTGGCTCCCCGCGTTCGGCTGGAGACTGATGGTGTCGTATCCGGTCAGTTCAGTGAGCCACTCTTCCAATTGCGAGATCAGAAGAAGGTATCCCCCCACGTTCGTGGCCGGGGCGAACGGATGAATGCCTCCGAATTCACGCCACGTGACGGCTTCCATTTCAGTAGCCGCGTTGAGCTTCATGGTGCACGACCCGAGTGGAATCATTCCGCGGTCCAATGCGAAGTCCTTGTCGGCGAGACGCTTGAGGAAACGCATCATCGACGTTTCGCTGTGGTGTGTGTTGAACACGGGATGAGTCAGGATTTCGTCCGAACGACGAAGTGTGCTCGGCACGGCGGTGTCGGAAACCGTGGCAACCGTGGTCGATGCCGCTTCGGGCGTCAACCCAAAGATTGGGTCGATAAGCACGTCATCACCGCCGGCAAGAATTCCCGTTGCGAATCCGGTCGACAATTCATCGAAGCTGATTTGAATCGTGTCATCGTCCGCGACGTGGAGCAAAAGGCCGGCAGCATGCGCGGTCGACGCGAGCGCTTTTGCCTTGCCTGGAACGCGAATCTGAACGGTGTCAAAGAACTCGGTGTGGACAACGTCGTGTCCGGCGGCGGCGGCGCGACGAGCGAATCGGTTCGCCTTTTCCGCCACATCTATCGCGATTTGGCGAAGTTTGGCCGGCCCGTGATACACCGCGTACATCGCGGCGAGGACAGCAAGAAGCACTTGTGCCGTGCAAATGTTGGAGGTCGCCTTGTCGCGACGAATGTGCTGTTCGCGGGCTTGCAGGGTCAGGCGATAGGCGGGTCGACCGTCAGCGTCACGCGAGACACCGATGAGCCGTCCGGGCATCTGTCGTTCGAGGCCCTCGGCCACGGCGAAGAACGCCGAGTGGGGCCCGCCGAAACCGAGAGGGACACCAAAGCGCTGAGACGAGCCGATGACGATTTCCGCACCCTGCGATCCGGGCGAAACGAGCAGATTGAGAGCAAGCAGATCGCTGGCAACCACGACCACACCACCGACGTTCTTGACGGCAGCGATGTCAGCAGAGATGTCGCGGATGCGCCCGGATGAACCCGGATTTTGGATGAGTGCACCGAACGCACCGTCTTTCGCTCCATCGACGGCGTCACCCGCCGCGAAATCAACGAATTTGAGCGTGACACCGATTGGCTCGGCGCGAGTTTCAAGAACTGCTCGCGTCTGAGGGAATGCGTCAGCATCAACGAGGAAAACGTTTGATTCGCTGCCAGATACGCGGCGCGCCATCAGCATCGCTTCGGCCGCTGCCGAGGCTTCGTCGAGCATTCCCGCGTTCGCGGTGCCCATTCCGGTCAAATCACACACCATCGTCTGGAACGTGATGAGCGCCTCGAGTCGTCCCTGTGAAATTTCGGGTTGGTACGGCGTGTACGCCGTGTACCACGAGGGGTTTTCGAAAACATTCCGCTTAATGACGCTCGGCATAATCGAGTCGTAATACCCGAGGCCGATCATGTTGCGCCCAACGGTGTTCTCGTTGGCAATCGCGCGAAGCTCAGCAAGCGTCTCGCGCTCGCTCGCGGCCGCGGGTATACGGGACAGGAATGACTCTTGGCGTATCGCAGCGGGGACCGCGGCATCCATCAGTTCATCAAGAGTCGAATATCCCAGCGAACCCAGCATGACGCTTTGTGAGTCGCCAACAGTTCCAATGTGTCGGTTACGGAAATCGCTCACCATTTACTCCGCAATGAGTGCCGCGTAGGCATCGGCCGAAATGAGTTCGCCAAGACTCGAGACACGAACGGAAAAGAGCCAACCGTTGCCGTAGGGGTCTGAGTTGACGAGTTCGGGTGAGTCGACCACGGACTGGTTTGCTTCAACTATTTCACCAGAGACAGGGGCGAACAGTTCTCCGACAGACTTCGTCGATTCTGCCTCTCCGACGACGCTGCCGGCGGTGATTGCCTTGCCCGCTTTGGGGAGGTCGACGTAAACGATATCGCCCAGAGCGTCGGCGGCGTATTGCGTAATGCCAACGACAGCGAGATCGCCGTCAATTCGAACCCATTCATGTTCGCTGGTGTACTGAAGTTCGTTGGGGATGCTCATGAGAGTGCCTTTCGAGAATAGAAGGGAAGTGAAACAACGGTTGCGGGGATTGCAGTTCCGCGGACATCGATGTCGACCACGGAACCAAGTTCGGCAAAGTCGGGTTCGATGAGCGCGAAAGCGATGGGGTAGCCGAGGGTCGGCGACAACGCACCGCTCGTCACGTTACCGATAGTGCGACCGTTCGAATGAACGGCGTAGTCGGCGCGACCAGATCGTTTTCCGTCCGACCGAAGTCCAACGAGGACGGCGGCACCGGCAGAAACTCCGGCTATGACGCCATCCCGTCCGACGAACGAGTCCTTGGTGAGGTCTACCGCGCGAGCGGCATTGACTTGGACGGGCTTCAGGGACGTGTTGAGTTCGTGGCCGTACAACGGCATCCCGGCTTCCAATCGGAGGGTGTCGCGGCAGGCAAGCCCGCATGCCTGAAGCCCCCGCGTCTTACCGGAGAGCGTAGCCGCCTGCCACAATTCCGCGGCGTCTGTTGCGGGAATGTAGATCTCGAAACCGTCTTCACCCGTGTAACCGGTCCGCCCGATTAACACCGCGGTGCCGCGGAACATCGCTGACAAGCAGCGGTAGTAACCGAGTTCCGCAAGACCTTCTACTTCGAGCCCGTCAATGTTGTCGAGGATGTCAAACGAGTTCGGCCCTTGAATCGCGATGAGGGCGACGGTGTCGGAATCGTCACGGACAACACACTCAAATCCGCGTGCTCGTTCGCGAATCGCCTCGATGGCGACGAAACGGTTGCCCGCATTGGCGACGACCAGGAATTCTTCATCGCCCGTTCGGTACACCACGAGGTCGTCGAGAATGCCCCCCTCCTCATTGAGAAGAAGGGAGTACTTTGCTCGACCGAGGGGGATGTTAGAGAGTGTTCCCGAGAGAGCAAAATCAAGCGCAGCCCCCGCGCCTGGTCCGACCAACATAATCTCGGCCATGTGTGACAAATCAAAAATTCCGGCGGCGGTCCGAACAGCGTGGTGCTCTGCAAGATCAGACGAATAACGAACCGGCATATCCCAACCGGCGAAATCGGTGAACGACGCTCCGAGCGCGCGATGAATAGTGTCGAGCGGAGAGAGTTTGAGAGATTCAGGCACGAACACTCCGAAAGTCAACACGTAGCCGAGGATCGGCGACGGGACTCCCCCTCTGTTTCTGTGCCTGAGAGTTTCGCGCGAGTTGCACACTTTCCCCTACGGCGGAAGCCTGGGCTTCGCTTTCCAGAGTGACCTGACGGTGCGGTACACGGACCTGAGAGATTGGCGGGGAGGCTTGCTCCTTCGGTGACCGGCTCGAAACCGGTCTCTCCCGCATCGATGAGCGGTCATCTTAAGTTGTGTTGAAAGTCTAACGCCAAAACAGCTCAAGAGGCAGGACCGACGCGAGGCTGTTCCAGTCGGTTAAGTGCGAGCCACTTCCGGATCCGGGCGAGTGACCGAACTGATCGACGCGGCGCCGACCAAGAGAATCACTGGTACGAGGAAGGCGCCGAAGATTCCGGTCACCAGCGCGATTCCACCCAACACAGGACCCACCCCAAGATTCGCGAAGTACACCCAGGTCCAGAGCGTACTTTGGGCTTTGGTGAGCGTCGCTTTGTTGTCCGAAACGGAAGAAACACTCATGGCGATCGTGAGCGAACCGCCGACGCCCCAGAAAAGTACCGCGACGTATTCCACGGGCGCAAAGGGCACAAACGAAAAGAGACCGACCCCGATCGCGCACAACAAGGACGAATACAACACGACCGCGCGACGGCCAATCCGGTCAACGATGCGGCCACCCACAACTCGAGATAACGCCATGCCCAGCGAATAGAGCGTGTAAGCGAACGCGGCTTCCGCGGGCGATCGACCCGCCTCTGTCAGGGCGAGCGGGATGAAAATTGCCGCCGCGCCCTCGGCGAAAACGAAGACGAACGCGATCATCGAGATAAGGATGGTTCGGCGTCGCCCGGCGGGAGTCTGAGTGACTCGAACGGGTTTCGCCCCCGGTTCGTGGTCCGGGTGTTTTCCGTGGTGTGGCGGTAAGCCCGCTACCCGATAGAGCGTCCAACCGCCAATCAACACGGCGGTTGCGACCAACTGAACCTCTACGGGGATCTGGGCGAGGATCAAGAGGCCGGTGAGAAGGGCTCCGATTAGGACGCCAATGGAATAACCGCCGTGCAGCATGGGCAATTTGCTCTTCACCGATGCGCGGTCTAATTCCGACGCTTCGATGTTCGATACATAGTCCGCAGCACCGAAGGGCAGCCCGAAAAAGAACAACGCGACAGCGGTGGCAAACATTGATTGGGTCTGTAAACCTACGATTGCGCCGATGAGGGACAGTGGCATCACGATGTAGGTACCGATGGCTAAAAACCGCGAGCCGTAACGTTCAACAATGGCACCCGAGAAGATGACACCGATGATTGCCCCGGCGGCGAACACGGTCGCAATCACACCCATATCACCGATAGAGACCCCGAGTGTGTCACGAACATCGGGTCCGCGACTCGTCCACGATGCATAGAGAATACCGCGGCCGAAAAACATTGAGAATACGGTCAGAAACCAGACCGACGGGCGGTACTGGCTAACCGTTTTTGTCATGGGTTCACCCTACCAATGTCAAAGGAGCGGGACTCCACGCTCCATGAAAGCCCCGCTCCTCTGGGCAATAACATCTCACGGCCGCGATGTGTCGACGTGTCACCACACGGCGCTGTGGACAACTCGCGTCCGAGACTATTCCGGCCGTTTCCAGTCCCCGTCGCCCTCTAGGACTCGCATTTTTGCTTCGATCAACGCGGCGATGAGATCGTCCGATAACGGCTCGTCCAGCGCGAAATGCAACGAACTGAGGGTACGAACAAAACCCTCCAACTCACGATCGAGTTGACTCAGCACTCGGCCGCTGTGGGGAAGAAAGGCGAGGTGATTCTTGAACGCCGCGAGCCCGGCCACCACTTTTCCCGCCACCGCGAAGGCGGGCATCTGATAGGAAATCTTCTGTTCCGCGTTCGGAACTATGGCAAGAATGCGGCGCCGCATCTCTTCCAGCGTCGACCTTTTCGGTTCGGGTAGAGCAGAGATGTAGGCGTCGATATCGGCAACGCTCATGGCGTTCCCACTGCTCTGGGTTGAGACACTTTACTGCCCGTTTTCAGCGAGAAAGGTGTCTACTGCCAGCTGCAACATCAAAATGTCGTCGTCCGATGGGATTCCGTAGGTGACTTCGACGGTGGTTTCGCCCCAGTCAGCGTCGATATGTTGCTGCACAATCAGCCCGTTCGACACGCTGTATGTGGCGACAAAGGGGTCTTGGTCAGGCCCTTGATCCAGAGTCGTTTGAAAAGTCCCGTCAGTTTCATTGAACGTGAGGCCAAGGTCGACTTCTTGGCCCGCTTCCTCTGCCAGCGAGTAAGTATTCGACGCGTTGCACGCGGCAAAACTGTCGGTCTCCCAGATCAGCGCAGGAACACCGTTCTCGTCGACGAAAACGGCACTGAAGTCCTGGTACGCCATTGAATCTGGCACGAGGATAGCTTTTTGCGTGCCGCCCCAACTGCTTTCGACCACCCCTTCGGCGTTGGCCTTGTCACAACTGGCGTGGGCTATTTCGCGGAACGCTTCTGTGACATCCACGGGTTCAGCGGTGATCGTCGATGTCGGCGACGTGCTTGGTTCGGTCGTCGTTGAGGGCGTTCCTGTCGGCGACGAGTTCGCGCATCCTGCGAGCAGCAGGGCAGCCGCGAGCGAGGCGGGTATTAGGGCGACGAGAGCCTTTCGGGACATCAGACCCACGAACCGATGATGAGGCCCGCTACCGTGAGGCACACGATGTCTTGTCCGACCTCAATCAGCCACACCCACACAGCATGAACTTGGTTGTGGTTGTGTTGACCGAACTGTCGATGGCTGAACGACGAAGCAGCTCCGATGCCAAACCCGAGAAGCGCGCCGATCGCGGCACCCCCGACCGCACCGATGGTCGGGTCAACCGCCTGGGCAAGGTTGATCACGATTGCGAGGGTCACAGCCTGTACGACCGCGCCCACGAATGTCCCACCGAACATCAGTGCCGTCGAACCGGTCGACATCTCGACGCGCTCGGTCGGCATCGTCCGACCCTGGGCCTTCATCCACACGGGGTAGAAAGTTTTGGGCATGAACCACACCGCACCGATGATGAAGGACGACACAGATGCGGTGACAACCGCGAGCCAGTTGATTTCCATGCACACAGCCTAGGTGGTGAATGAGTCCCTAATCGGAAAGGAAAATTTCGAGGTTATCGAAGTACGACTCCATGCCAGCCTGTGCCTGTTCAGCCTCACCGTCAGGTAATTGCCCGAACTGCGCAAATCGCGCCCACGTTTTGCCCCCGCGCGACTCGATGTCGATCTCGATGATGTGACGGTCGGGGGTTTCCACTCGCGCCGCGAACTCGGTGACGTCTTGTGTGTAATTGAGTGAGTGCACCAATCGCGACTTGTCCACGACTTCACTGTATTTGCCGAAGAAATACGCGACAAAACCGTTATCCGGAACGTCGACGGCAACTGTCCACCAACCACCGACAGTCGGTTCGGACACAACGGATCCCGGCAGGACACTCAACACAGTTGGGCAGTACCACTCCTCGAGTGATGGCGCATCTGTCCACGCGTGCCACATCGCGTCAATGGGTACTGCGAACTCGCGTTCGACTGAATAGAGAAACTCAGACATTAAAACGGAACTCCACGACGTCACCGTCGTTCATCACATAGTCCTTGCCTTCGATCCGCGCTTTGCCCTTGGCGCGGGCTTCCGCGACGGATCCGCATTCGACGAGGTCCGCGTAACCCACGACTTCGGCCTTGATGAATCCTTTTTCGAAATCAGTGTGGATGACACCGGCGGCCTGCGGGGCTTTCCAGCCTTTGCCGATTGTCCACGCGCGTGCCTCTTTCGGGCCGGCGGTCAAATAGGTTTGCAGCCCGAGCGTGTCGAATCCGATCCGCGCTAGTTGGTCGAGTCCGCTTTCGGTTTGCCCCATCGACGACAAGAGCTCGCGGGCGTCCGCCGGATCGAGGTCAATCAATTCGCTCTCAACCTTCGCATCAAGAAAAACGGCCATTGCCGGCGCAACGAGCGCGGCAAGTGCAGCCTTCTGCGCATCGTCGGTGAGGACTCCCTCGTCGACATTAAAGATGTACAGGATCGGTTTTGCGGTAAGCAAGCCGAGTTCCCGAATGGGGGTCGCATCGAACTTGGCTTGAGCAAGCGTCTGTCCAGCGTCCAGAATCTTCTGCGCCTCGACGGCGGCAGCAAGAACATCGGGCTCCATCTTCTTGCCCTTGACCTCTTTTTCGTATCGCGGAATCGCTTTCTCGAGCGTCTGCAGGTCAGCAAGTATCAACTCGGTGTTGATGGTTTCAAGATCGTCTTTGGGGTCGACCTTGCCCGCAACGTGAACGACATCAGTGTCGGCAAAACCGCGAACGACCTGGGCAATGGCGTCCGACTCGCGAATGTTCGCGAGAAACTGGTTCCCGAGCCCTTCCCCCTCTGACGCGCCTTTGACGATTCCAGCGATGTCGACAAATGACACCGGCGCAGGCAGAATTCGTTCACTGCCGAATATCGTGGCTAGCACGTCGAGCCGTGGATCGGGAAGGTTGACGATTCCGACATTTGGCTCGATTGTGGCGAACGGGTAGTTCGCTGCGAGCACGTTGTTGCGGGTGAGCGCATTGAACAGTGTCGACTTTCCCACGTTGGGGAGTCCGACGATGCCGATGGAAAGAGCCATTTGGCAAGTCTAGGCGAGGGTCACGGAGCGCTTCGCGCAGAGCGATTCGCGAAGCTGACGCCCAGCAACACCAGGGCCCCTCCCGCGAGTTGTGTCAAAGTGACGGCACCTCCGAAGGCGACAACTATCAGCGCGGTGAAAACCGGAATCAGGTTGAGGAATGCACCCGTCCGCGTTGGTCCGATGAGGTTGGACGAAATGTTCCAGAGGAAGTAAGCGCCTGCGGACGGGATGAAACCAATCCACAAAATGCCGAGCCAATCAAAGCCGTCGAGGCTCATCCATGCGCCGTTTCCTAGAGCGATGTCGATGACCATGACGGGAATCATCATGATTCCCGAAATGCCCGCTTGAACCGCGGTCGCCGTGATGGGAGGCGTTGCGATGCGAGGAGACACCATCGAGTAAGCGGTCCACAACACGGTGGCCACCAACAACAACACGTCTCCGTAAGAGATGGTGAACTGCCCGGCGATTCCGGATCCCAAGACGACGATGACGGCACCGACAAACGAAATTGCAATTCCGATTACCGTTCGGGTCGACAGGTTTTCGTGAAGAAAAAACCGCGCTGCAATCGCGATCGTCGCGGGGTTCAACGACACAAGAACCGCCGCCGTCACGGGTGACGTTACTCCGAGGGCGTAGTAAAGCAGAAGGGTGTAGCCGACGTAGCCCAGCAGCGCCTGCACAACATGGGTCTTCCATTCGCCCACGATTACGGCACGATTCGCTTTCTCCATGATTAAGGCAAGCGGCACAAGAATAACGAGGGCGATGAACCACCGCACACCAGTCAATTGAATGGGGCCAATCGCTTCCAAAACCACGGGAGAAAAGGCAAAGTTTGTCGCCCAGAACGCCATCGCAAACACAACGGGAACGTAAAGTCTGGCAGAGCGCATCTCGCCAGCGTAGCGTTACAAATGCGGGGATTGTCTATTTGTTCGTACAATGTGACAGCACGGTACTTTTGTTGGTTAACGGAAGGGTGGCTTATGAACGACAACGTCATGGCGAACCTCTTTTCCGACCTCGACCGCTCGGGGCCCATTCCGCTCTACTACCAAGTGGAACAGCGAATCGAAAAGGCGATTATGGAGGGCGCACTCCCCGCGGGTGCTCGACTCGAAAACGAAGTCGCCCTCGGCGAACGCCTCAACCTCAGCCGGCCGACAATCCGTCGTGCAATTCAGGACCTCGTCGACAAGGGACTGCTGGTTCGCCGTCGTGGCGTCGGTACCCAGGTCGTCCATGGGCGAGTCACACGCGGTCTCGAACTAACGTCGCTATTTGACGACCTCAACAAAGGACAACAGAAACCCACGACAAAACTCTTGTCTTACTCGGCAGACAAAGCAAACGACACAGTGGCCGATCGTCTCGGAGTTCCGCTTGGCTCGCCGGTTTTGCATATCCGCCGTCTTCGCATCGCGAACGGCGTGCCCGTCGCGGTGCTCGAGAACTGGTTGCCCGAACACTTCCTCGACATTTCCGAAGGCGAATTAACCACATTAGGTCTCTACCAAATCCTTCGCGGTCGTGGGGTCACCATCCGGGTCGCAAAACAGAAAATCGGTGCACGCACGGCCAACGCAGCGGAAGCCGGACACCTGGACATCGACCGTGGTGCGGCGCTGCTCACGATGGAGCGCGCGGCCTTCGATAACTCGGGTGTTGGTATCGAATACGGTTCACACTATTACCGACCCGACCTCTATTCGTTCGAAGTCACCCTGGTCGAGAAATAGCGCTTAAACCAGAAAGCGGCGCAGTCTAAACCGCGCCGCTTTCTGTTTGTGAATCTAGTCCTGACGGATGATGCTGATTTCGTGGGTCAGCGTATCGAGCTCGGCTCCGCCCGCCATCGCCTGAATCAACTCGTCGAGCTGAACTTTTTCACGCACGAACGACGCCGTCATGCGACCACGGTTGAGCAGGTAGAAGTGGTCACCGACGAGGAACGCGTGGTGCGGGTTGTGGGTGATGAAAATCACCGCGACCCCGCGTTCACGTGCAGAGAGAATGTACTTGAGCACGATTCCCGACTGGCGAACACCGAGCGCGCTCGTCGGTTCGTCGAGGATCAGCACGTTGGCGCCGAAGTACACCGCTCGGGCAATCGCGACGGCCTGACGCTCGCCACCCGAGAGGGTGCCGATTGCTTGGTTCGTGTCGCGAAGGTCGATTCCCATGTTGAGCAGTTCGGTCTTGGCGGTTTCCTTTGCAAACTTCGTGTCCAGAATTCCCAATGGCTTCCACCACTTCTTCGGTTCGTTCCCGAGGAAGAAGTTTCGCCAAACCGACATCAACGGAACCGTAGCGAGGTCTTGGAACACCGTCGCGATTCCCTTTGACATGGCGTCACGGGGTGAATTGAACTCGGTCTTTTGCCCCGAGATCAGGAACTCGCCTTCGGTCTGCTTGTGAACTCCAGACAGAATCTTGATGAGTGTGGATTTTCCCGCACCGTTGTCTCCTAGAACACACGTGACCTGTCCCGGGTACACCGCGATGTCGACGTCGCGAAGTGCGACAACATTCCCGAAGGACTTTCCGACACCCTTGAGTTCGAGAATCGGGTCTACTGATTTCTTGGCACTCATTTGCGGGCTCCCTTCGCCTGCTTCGACAGCCAGGTGTTGACCAATACTGCGAGGAAGAGGATGACTCCGAGGAAGGTCGACACCCAGTCCTGGTCCCACAGTGCGTAGGGGATTCCGATGGCGGCAAATCCCATGATGACGGCGCCGATTGATGCTCCGATGGCAGACCCAGCACCACCGTTGAGAAGAGTCCCACCAACTGCCGCGGCGATGATGTAGTAGAACTCTTGTCCAATTCCCTGACCCGCCTGCATACCGCGCAATTCGAGAAGAGTCATGCAGCCCACGAGCGCGGCCGCTACCGAGGTCAGAACAAAGAGAGTGATCTTGGTTCGTGCGACGGGGACGCCGGCGTTGCGGGCCGCGTTGGGGTCGCCACCGGATGCGAAAATCCAGTTTCCGAAGGTCGTTCGGGTCAACAGCCAGGTCGCAAAGATGGTGAAACCAATCCACCAAACGACCGAGATTTGGAACGACGCACCGCCGAACTCGATCTTTGTTGCGAACCAACTACGAGCGGTTTCAAAGCCTTCGCCAGTGTCAACACCATCTACGCGAACGGTTCCAGTCAGAAGTTTGGTGACCGCGAGGTTGATGCCCTTGAGAACAAAGAAGGTCGCGAGCGTCACGATGAATGACGGCAACCCCGTTCTTATGACCAAAAACCCGTTGGCGAGACCGACAAATGCGGCGAACACCAAGGTTGTGAGAAGTGCGGGCCAGACGCCCATTCCTGCTTCACTGATGAGGTTACCCATCAATAGTCCAGCGCTACCGACCATGACACCCGACGAGAGGTCGAACTCTCCGGCGATCATGAGAAGCGCGACGAAAATAGAAACGATTCCGATGGGGGCGGCGAACTTAGTCCAACCCGCCGCACCTTGAAGTTGTGCGAACTGTCCGGTCGTATCGACGACGGCGAAGACCGCAAAAATGACAAGCGCTCCGATGAGGGCTCCCAGTTCGGGGCGACGAAGTGCTTTCGTGAATAGTGAGATGCGCTGAACGCGTTCATCTGTCTTTAGGGCGGTCATCGTTGACACCACCTTTCTGTATTGGTAAGTCTACAAATAAAAGGAAGAGCGGCTGGCGCTAGTTTCCTTGCGCCAGCCGCCCCCCTTTGTAGTGCTAGAGACTAGCGCGTACCTGCAGCGACCAGTTCCATAACCTTGTCTACGTTGTCCGCGGTAACGAAACCAGGACCGGTGTAGATGGGGAGTCCACCACCGAGCTCGTGAGCGTTGGTGATGTTGAGGAACAAGAGGACAACCGACATGTAGCCCTGCGCATACTGCTGCTGGTCTACGGCGAAGGCCATCTTTCCGTCCTTGATAGCGGTGAGTGCGTCAGCCGACATGTCGACGGTACCGATGATCGCGTTGCGACCAGTGGCGTCCGAAGCAACGAGAGCTGCACCGGTTGCGATGTCTGCGTTGAGCGCGAAGATGCCATCGATGGCCGGGTCGGCCTCGAGTGCAGCTTGGATCTTGGTAGCCGAACCAGCGAGGTCAGCAAGTCCACCATCGATGTTGAAGTCAATAACTTCACCTTCGAAGGTCTCACGTGCGCCTGCACAACGGTCGGTCAGACCAGAGTTCGCTGCTTCCTGAATGGGGCAGAGAATCTTGGTTGCACCAAGGTCGTTGAAACGAAGTCCAGCTTCGCGTCCAGCAACAATTTCGTCCTGACCAACGTGCGTGAACGCACCGAGGTCGCGGAACACCGACGAACCAGAGTTCATCGTGACGGTGGGGATACCAGCGTCGGCCGCGGCGAGCATTGCGTCCGTGATGGCTTCAGCGTCGGGAGCCGATGCTGCGATACCCGAGCAACCACCCGCAACGCCAGCTTCGATGGTCGAAGCCTGCTTTGCCGAGTCGTTCGTCGATCCTTGGTAGTCAAGGGTGACGCCGAGGTCTGCCGCAGCAGCTTCGGCACCAGCCTGAGCAACCGACCAGAACGTTCCACCGTCACCGTGCGTGTAAACACAGATCTTGATGTCAGCGTTGTCGCCGCCAGCAGCAACAGGTTCGGTGGTGTCGCCACCGGCCGTTGCACAGCCCGCGAGTGCGAGCGATGATACTGCGGCAAGTGCCGCAAATTTCTTCCAGGACATTGAAGCCTCTCTTCCTTGAGTTTTTAATTGTCCTTCGTGCACCTAGGGCGATGCACGACATACAACACTATGTCATATCAAACGACAGTTGTATAATTTAATCTGGCACTTTTTTCGAAATTCACATCGATTCGCAAGTTTAGACATCGTCGTCGCACCACCGAAAGGAACACACACGTCATGAGTGCAAAGATTGCTGGCGCACCAATCTCGTGGGGGGTCATCGAAGTTCCTGGGTGGGGCCATCAGATGAGTCAAGAACGAGTCCTCAACGAGATGACGGAACTCGGATACCGCGCGTGCGAATTCGGACCATTGGGGTTCCTGCCCGTCGAGGCCGCGGGTCGTGTCGCGACCCTTCGTGAACACGGGCTGTCCGCCGTTGGCGGATTTGTTCCTGTTGTCCTTCACAATGCAGTCCACGACCCAAAACCTGAGATTCGCGCCGAACTCGAGGTATTTAAGGCCGCCGGCGCAGAGGCCATGGTTCTCGCCGCGAGTACAGGCGTCGACGGCTACGACAACCGACCCGTGCTGAGTGACACTGAATGGCAGACGCTGTTTACGAATCTCACGGAACTCGAGGCACTCGCAGCCGAATACGGAATTCTCGCAGTCATTCACCCCCACATGGGAACCATTATCGAATCGGCGGATGACGTCGCGCGCGTTCTCGCGGGTACGTCGATTGGTTTCTGCCTAGATACCGGTCATATGCTCATCGGCGGAGCCGACCCCGTAACGTTCGCCCGCGATCACGCGGACCGCGTGAAGCACGTGCACGCCAAAGATGTGAACCTCGCGCTAGCGAACAAGGTCAAGTCCGGCGAATGGACCTATTACGAGGGAGTCGCCGCCGGAATGTATGTGCCTCTCGGTCAAGGTGACGTGGACGTCGCGGCGATTGTGCGCTCTCTCGAGGCAGCGGGATTCACCGGTTGGTACGTGCTCGAACAGGACTACGTCGTGACCGCCGAGCCGGCTGACGGCGAAGGGCCAATCATCGACGCCAAAGCGAGTGTGAGCTACCTGCGTTCACTTCTCGGCGAATAACGACCAACGACGAACGGCCCGAGGCTTACCTCGGGCCGTTCGTCGTTAACAATTAGAGCTTGCCGTCTACCGACACGGACTTACCCGTTCGAGCCGATTCCGTGGCGGCGTCCGCCAGGACCAACGCAGCTCGACCATCATCAAAGGTCGGGTTGTAGTTCTTCCCGTCGCGAATCCCGTCGAGGAACAGCGCGAGTTCGCGCCGATACGACACCGCATAACGAACGAGAAAGGCATCGATGAACGGCTCGGCCTGTCCAGTTCCTGTGGCGTCGTATTTCTGAACGGTGGTCGGCGACACGTTGTGAGCGTGAAACATCGCCTTGTCGCCGAACGCCTCGAGACGCTGGTCGTAACCGTAGGCCGAATGACGAGAGTTGACGATGACGATGATTTCTCCGCCTCGCCCTCGCATCGTGACCGATACCGAGTCGTAATCGTTCTCGGCTTTAATGTCGTCGCTGAAGACGTTTGTACCGGCCGCATACACGTCGACGATGTCGGGCACAAAGTATCGCGCCATGTCAAAGTCGTGAATCGTCATGTCACGGAAGATTCCTCCCGAAACGGCAATATACGCACGCGGAGCCGGGCCGGGGTCACGCGACAAGATAACGAGCTGTTCGAGCTTTCCCGCTTCACCAGCAGCAACCCGCTTTTGAATCGATTCGAACTGGGGGTCGAAACGTCGGTTAAACCCGATTGCGATGTGGATATTCGCCGCATTCGCCTTGTCGCGGAGTTTTTCGACTTTGGCGATGTCGAGATCGATAGGCTTTTCGCACAGTACGTGAATTCCGGCGTCAATCGCGCGGTCGATCATGTCAAGGTGCGTAGGTGTCGGCGACGCAACGACGATGACGTCGACCTCGCCCGAATTGAAGACTTCCTCCGGATCGGTCGTAACCTTCCCACCGAATTCCGCTGCAAGCGCTGTCGCACCGTCAATTAACGGGTCGCAAATCCATGCGAGGTTAGCGCCCTTGGTGTCAGCGATACTGCCCGCGTGAACCTGACCGATTCGACCCGAACCGATGAGTCCGATGTTGAGTTCGCTCACGGCGTTCCTTTCTTTTGTTAAGACAAATCTACAATAAAGATACGCGCTTACCCGAGGGAGACCCCATGGCACGGATTGCGATCACCGGCTCGACTGGCTTCGTTGGCAGCAACATCGCCGAGTCTCTGATGCTGCTGGAGCACTCGGTCGTCGGGCTTACCCGAAACCGGTCAGGCTATAACGCGTCGTGGCCTCTGGTCGACGTTGACTATTCGTCCGACGAATCGATTTCACACGCACTCGACGGCGCGGACGCGGTGGTTCATTGCGCGATCGCCGACGACTTTCGGCGCCTGATCAACGATCGGGCAGCCGCCTACGACAATTACGTTGGCCTGACCGAACGGCTCGCCCGCACCGCGGACGGCAACGGGCAGAAGTTCATTTTCATTTCGACCGACTGGGTGATGGACGGTACGGGTCATCGTGAACTCGAGTCCAATCATGGCAACGCCATCAACTATTACGGATATCTGAAAGGCCTCGCCGAGCAAGCCGTTCACAGTTCACTGGAGGGTCGAGGCGTCGTCGCCCGGGTGGCTGGGGTAATGGGACGTCACCGAATCGCCGAAGCCCCAAGGTTGCAAGACGTCGGGTTCGGGTTTTACGTCGACACTCTCGTGCGGTCACTTCGCGCCGGGAAAGAGTTTCAGGTCTGGGGCGGCCCCAACGTCAACCAGATCACGACGCCGTCGCTCGCATCCGAAGCCGGGGCGCAAATCGGGCGAATAATCGGTCGTGACGCGACGGGAACCTTTCACCTCGTCGGAGACACTGCGGTGACCCGTATGGAACTCGCTTACGCCACGTGTGATGTTTTCGAGCTGCCGCGTCATCTGATTACCGAGGGTGAGCCACCAGCGGTCGAATTGTTTCCTGGCCCGGTCCCCGTCGATTCGAGCCTTGGGAACGATTACACCAAATCGGTACTCGGGATCGGCCCCCAACCGCTCGAAGACCTCTTGGGTGCATTCCGCCGGGAAATCGATAGCGGAGTTGTGAGTCCCCTCACGTCGAGGGAACTCTAGTTCTGGGGAAAGCCCAGGTTGATTCCGCCGTGGCTCGGG
This sequence comes from Gulosibacter massiliensis, assembly GCA_945949175.1. Lineage (GTDB taxonomy): Bacteria > Actinomycetota > Actinomycetes > Actinomycetales > Microbacteriaceae > MWH-TA3. The sequence continues at coordinate 46,867 of CAMFDU010000001.1, forward strand.
TCAAGCCAACGCGACGTCATCGTCTTTTCCTGGGTGTAGAAGTTGACCCCGTACATCCCGTGGGCTTTCGAATCACCAAAGAGTGATGCCTTCCAGCCGCCGAAGGAATAATAGGCAACGGGCACGGGAATCGGAACGTTGATCCCAATCATGCCGACCTGGATTTCGTTCTGAAAACGACGAGCGGCTCCGCCGTCGTTCGTGAAGATCGCGGTTCCGTTTCCGAAAGCGCCGGCGTTAATGAGAGCCACTCCCTCGTCGTACGTCTTGACGCGAACAATCGACAACACCGGTCCAAAGATTTCCTCGGTGTACACCTTGGATGTCGTCGGTACCTTGTCAATGAGGGTGGGCCCGAGCCAGAATCCGTTGGCGTCACCGTCGACCTCAATTCCTCGGCCGTCGACAACAACATCTGCGCCGTCCGCAATCGCAATGTCGATGTACGACGCGACCTTGTCGCGGTGCTGCTCCGTGACGAGCGGCCCCATGTCGCACGATCGACGACCGTCACCGATGACGAGCGACCGCATGCGCTCGGTGATTTTTTCAATGAGCGAGTCGGCAACGGGCTCGACGGCAACGACGACCGAGATCGCCATGCAGCGCTCGCCGGCTGAGCCGAATCCTGCGTTGATCGCCGAATCGGCCACGAGGTCGAGATCGGCGTCGGGAAGGACCAGCATGTGGTTCTTTGCTCCGCCGAGTGCCTGGACGCGCTTGCCGTGCTTTGCGCCGGTCTCGTAGACGTATTGAGCGATCGGTGTCGAACCGACGAACGAAATCGCGTGAACACGGGGGTCGGTCAGCAACCCGTCAACGGATTCCTTGTCACCGTTGAGAACCGTGAAGACGCCGTCGGGCAGACCAGCTTCTTTCCATAGTTCACCAAGCCAAATCGCGGCCGACGGGTCTTTTTCGGAGGGCTTGAGGACGACGGTGTTTCCCGCGGCAATGGCAATCGGGAAGAACCACATCGGAACCATGGCGGGGAAGTTGAAGGGCGAGATGACACCGACGACACCGAGGGGCTGACGAATCGAATAGACATCGACACCGGTCGAGGCATTCTCGGTATAGGAACCTTTGACGAGGTGTGGAATGCCGCACGCGAACTCGACGACTTCTTGGCCGCGCGAGATTTCGCCGAGGGCGTCCGACAGGACCTTGCCGTGCTCCGAGGTCAGGATCTCGGCAAGTTCGCCCTTTTTGGCGTTGAGCAATTCGCGGAAACTAAAGAGGATCGCTTGACGACGAGCAATTGAGGTATCGCGCCATTCGGGGAACGCCGCATGAGCGCTTGCAATCGCCTTCTCGATGTCGGCCTGGTTAGCCAGGACAACCCGTTTGGTTTCCTTGCCGAGGGCAGGGTCGTAGACAGGGGCGGTGCGATCGGTTGTGCCGTGGTCGCGTGCTCCGTTGATCCAGTGCGGGACAGTGTTTTTTGTCATGTTTATTCCTTTTGTCTAAAGTCTACGAACCGTGAACGAGTTGTGCAGCGGTGTCAACGGCTTTGGCCACGTCTCCGCTTCCGGGGTACAGCATCGAGCGACCGACAACGAGTCCTCGCACACCGGGCAGCGCAAGCGCGTTGGTCCACCGTTCGATGAGTTCGTCTTCATTGTCACCCGGGTCTCCGCCGAGGAGAAGTGTCGGCAGTGTCGTCGACGCCATGACACGTTCCATGTCGGGAACAACGGGCAGTTTCAGCCACGAGTAGGCACTCGAGTTTCCGAGTCCCGCCGCGATGGCGACCGAGAGAATGACCTGGTCGGTCGCGAGATTGTTGGTGATTGACCCACCGACCCATTCGCTCATGAACGGTTCGAGCATGATGGGGATTTCGAGCTCGACCGCCTCACTCACAGCGAACGCCGTCGATTCGAGAGTGTCGACGGTCGCCGCGTCTTTCAAGTTAATACGAACAAGGTTCTTGGCGAAATCGAGACCGTCGCGCTGGATGGCCGGCATGTCGTAGGCCGTGTACCGGTCATCCATCTCGAAGGACGAACCGCGCAAACCGCCGCGGTTCATCGAGCCGACCACGATTTTGTTGTCAAGAAGCCCAAGCAGCGCAAGGTCGTCGATGATGTCGGGGGTGCCGAGCACGCCGTCTACACCGGGTCGGCCCAATGCGATCGCGAGATTGTTCAAAAGTTCATAGCGATCCGCCATCGCTGTCGGGTTCGAACCGACGGCGAGCGCCCCACGCGCCGGGTGGTCGGCTGCGACGATCATGAGTCGGCCGTCACCGGCGAGGAGTTCGCGCCGCTGACGCTTCGCGTACACCTCGGCGAGTCGGCCGGGGTTCGTCGCGCGCGTTTCACGCAGCGCATCAAAGTCAAGTTTCACCATTACGACATCTCCTTCACGATGGCGAGCACCTCGTCGGTCGTCGGCATCGCCGTCGAACATTCGAGACGTGACGCCACAATCGCACCCGCCACGTTGGCAAAGCGAAGCACATCGTCCAGTTCCCAGCCCTGTATGAGTCCGTAGCACAGTGCTCCTCCGAATGAGTCACCGGCACCCAGTCCGTTGACAACCTCGACGACGTACGGGGGCACTTCGACGGCACCATCGCGCGTCTTGGCAAGAACACCCTTGGGGCCTTGTTTGACGATGGCCAGTTCAATTCCGCGGTCGAGAAGCGCGTCTGCAGCCCGGTGCGGTTCGGTTTCTCCTACGGCGACCTGGCACTCTTCTTTGTTGCCCACAGCAACGGTGACTTTGGATAAGGCCAATTCCGCTTCGGTCGTTGCGAGTTCGGGAGAATCCCAAAACATCTCGCGATAGTCGAGATCGAGGATGGTGAACGGCTTACGCCCGCGAGCATCCCACGCAACGTGGTGTGCGTCTCGCGACGGTTCTTGGCTCAGTCCGGTCAGTGTCGACCAATAAACAGTCGCCTCGCTAATCGCGTCGAGGTCTAATTCCGAGGCCTTGATTTCAAGATCCGGCGCTTTCGGTTCTCGGTAAAAGTACAGCGGAAAGTCATCCGGCGGGTAGATCTCGCAGAACACGACCGGCGTGTTCAAACCTGTAACTCCTGACACAAATTTGTCGCTAACACCAAGGCGGAGGAGTTCGTTGTGAACGAATTTTCCGAATGGATCGTTACCAGTGCGCGTGATGACCGCAGAGTTGAGACCGTGCTTTGCCGCGGCGACAGCGACGTTGGTTGCACTTCCGCCGAGGAACTTACCGAACGTCGTGACATCCTCTAATCCGACACCGATTTGCAACGGATAGACATCGATGCCGACGCGCCCAATAGTGATGACGTCAAATGAGGTTGTCATTAGTCATTACTTTCGGTGGGTAGCGGTGCGGAATCCGATCTCTTAGTTATGTTAGGACATATTGGCTCGTTTCGCTAGCCAACGGCACACACGCAGCACTCTGACCGCGGAATACGGTAAGACGGGGGTGCTAACTGTCACACTGGGAACATGGACATGATCATCTACCTTGCAATCGGACTCGTCGTCGGCGTTGTCATCGGCATCCTCGTCGGACGATACGTTATGGCGTCGTCAACGGGCGACGCCGCGACGGTAGCCGGTCTCGCCGCCACGAATACTTCGCTCCTGTCACAAATCGACGATCTCAAATCTCAGGTTGACGCGCTTCGCGAAGCTGAGCGCCTTCGCGCGAGCGAGGAAAGCAAAGTGCTCGAGCGCCTCGCCCCGGTGCACACGCTGCTCAACCAAGTAGAAGGCCGTGTTCGCGAGATGGAAAATGAGCGAAAGACCCAGTTCCGCTCAATTGACGATCAACTAAAGCAGGCTCGAACAGACGGCGAGGCACTCCGCACTGTCACCCAAGGCCTTAAATCCGCTCTGTCTGACCCGAACATTCGCGGGCACTGGGGGGAAACCCAACTCGAGCGCTTGCTCGAGGCTGCCGGGATGGTCAAAGGAATTGACTTCATTACCCAGGACCAAATTGCCGGAACGGACGACGAAAAGGGTTCGCGCCCGGACGCAATCGTGAAATTACCGGACGGTGGCCAGATCATCATCGACGCAAAAGTCACGTTGACCAACTATTTGCGAGCCGCCGAAGAGACGGACCCTAAACAACGGGCAGCGTTACTCAAACAGCACGCAAAAGACGTCGCGTTGAAGGCGAAGGAACTCGCGGACAAGAAATACTGGCAGCGCTACGACCTCAGCGCCGACTACGTCATTCTGTTCATGCCCACCGAAGCCGCGTTAGCCGAAGCCTTGCAAGTAGACCCTTCCATTTATGACACCGCTCTGAGGGGCAACGTCGCCATCGCAACGCCAATCAGCCTGTTCACAACCCTGAAATCAGTTGCGTTCCTATGGCGTCAACACGACCAGACCAACCAGATCCACGAGGTCATTAACAAGACGCGGGCGCTTATCGACACGCTGGGCAAAACGGCCGACGACGTCAATACGTTCGCAAAGAGCCTTGGCGCAACGGTCAACAATTACAACACCTTTGCCAGTCGCTTCGAAAACAGTCTCATCGGTGCCGCCGTCGCAATTCCCGGTGTTACCGATGCGGCTTTCCCGACCCTCACCACAATTGATAAGGCACCCCGTGAATTAGCGGACGGCAAGATTGCCAAGGCGAACGCAATCCCGCGGTCAGCGAAAGAGGCCCTTGACCTCGATTTAGTTGTTCCAGTCGAGCAGACCACAATGGACACAGATGGAGAAGCAGACTCGAAATAAGATTGCCCTCCGCGACAGTGTCGTCGCGGTGATAGGTGTAATCCTCATCGCGGCGAACACCCGTTCAGCCGTCTCGGGGCTCTCCCCTATTTACGACATCATCAACAACGATGTTCCGCTCGGCATTGACGCCCGCGCTGTACTTGGGTCGCTTGCGCCGATTGGGTTCGTGATCGGCGGCCTGCTGACACCGCGGCTGACCAGGAGAATCGGGCTCGAGTGGAATCTCGTGACACTCGTCGCACTTATCGCAATCGGCCACACCATTCGCGCGTTCGCGACGGATTGGACAGTTCTCGCACTCGGGTCGGCAATCGCCCTCATCGGCTCGGGAATGGGCAATGTGTTGCTGCCCCCGACTATCAAGAAATACTTCCCCCACCACGTCGGGCCGATGTCGGCGACGTACATCACTTTCGTTTCGCTCGGTTCCGTCATCCCTCCGCTCATTGCGGTTCCTCTCAGCGAATCGATGTCGTGGCAATTCACAATGGCGATTTGGGCGACGTTCGCCGCGGTCGCACTTGTTCCGTGGTTCGTTGAGATACGGTCGGGACGGAATTCGGGCGATCCGCTCGGTTCGGTGGTTGGCCCCAAGCTGGCGCTTGCGAAATCCCCTACCGCGTGGGCAATCGCCGTTGCGTTCGCGGTATCGAGCATCGCGGGTTACGGGATGTTTGCGTGGTTACCCGACATCGCCAAGGACGTGGTCGGGATGACCGAGATCGAAGGCGGCTTAATGCTCTCGGCGTTTGCGCTCGCGGGCACACCTATGGCGCTTGCCATGCCTCTCATTGCGGCGCGCATCCGAAACGTTGGCTGGCTCGCCGCGCTCGGTGGGCTACTGATCTTCAGCGGATTCGGAGCAATGTTGGTCGCGCCAACTGTCGCGCCGTACCTCTGGGTTGTCCTTTTCGGAGTGGGCCCTCTGCTTTTCCCCTTGTCACTCGTGCTGATAAACCTGCGCACGGAATCGACGTCGGCGTCGTTGCAACTCAGCGCGTTCACTCAGTTTTTCGCTTACTCGGTCGCAGCGACCGTTCCCCCGCTCATGGGAATATCGCGCGCAATCACCGGATCGTGGAGCATCGCGTTGGCATGCCTTGCGCTCTCGGGAATTGCTGCCGGCTGGTCAGCTGTGGTCTTGTCGCGAAACAACACTGTCGAATCAGAACTTGACGCGACTTAGTCCAACCATCGCTCGGCGAGATAATCCGAGTTCACGCGTCGGACCGTGCCCGAACGCGACCGGAAAATGACGCTTTCGGTTCGCAACCATTTGCCTTCGGGGCGAACACCCCGAACCAATTCGCCGTCCGTGACGCCGGTTGCGACAAAGAAGGTGTTGTCACTGGCGACGAGTTCGTCGGCGGAATAGACGTAATCAAATTTGAGACCTGCTGCGATACCGCGTTCGCGCTCGTCGTCCGAGCCCCACTGCAGGCGGCCTTGAATAAACCCGCCGAGGGCCTTGATTGCACAGGTCACGGCGACACCCTCGGGGCTTCCGCCGACGCCATAGCACATGTCGATTCGGTTGTCCGCTCGGGCCGCGTTGATACCCGCAGCGACATCGCCGTCAAGAATCAACCGTGTGTGTGCACCGGCCGTCCGAATCTCGTCAATCGCATCGGCGTGACGCGGACGATCCAGAATCGCGACCTTGATTTCGTTGACCGGCTTTTTCTTGGCTTTCGCGAGGGCTTTTATGTTGTCCGTCAGCGATTGCGACAAATCAATAACCCCGTGCCCGTCCTCGTTCGACACCAGTTTTTCCATGTAGTAAACGCTCGACGCGTCGAGCATCGAACCGCGATCCGACACAGCGAGCATCGAAATCGCGTGACCGCGACCCGCCGCCGTCAGGCTCGTACCGTCGATTGGGTCGACCGCAATGTCGCATTCCGGTCCAGAGCCATTTCCGACAACCTCGCCGTTGAACAACATCGGCGCGTTGTCTTTTTCACCTTCGCCGATAACGATGGTTCCCTGGAAGTTGACCGTGCCGAGGAACTTTCGCATCGCGTCGACCGCCGCGGCGTCGGCGGCGTTTTTGTCACCGCGGCCGATGAACGGGTGGGCGCGAATTGCCGCCGCCTCGGTCGAGCGCACCAGTTCAAGGGCAAGGTTACGATCCGGGTGGGCGAATTGGTTTGTCATGAAAATCCCCTGTGTCACATGCACTGCGACGTCGTCGCGGGTAGATCGGTGGTCCCAGACTATCCGAATGGCCCCGACAGTAGAATGAACGCGCGCTCGCTCATCATCCCAAGGAGAACTATGCCCGTCGCAACGCCGGACCAATACGCCGAAATGCTGGACACCGCAAAGAAGAACGTCTTCGCTTTCCCAGCGATTAATGTGTCATCGTCGTCGACAATCAACGCTGTGCTACAGGGTCTGACCGAAGCCGGTTCTGACGGAATTCTTCAAGTGACGACAGGTGGCGCTGACTTCTTCGCCGGACATACCGTGAAGGCGCGGGCAACGGGTGCGCTTGCAATGGCCAGATTTGTCCACGAGGTTGCCAGGTCTTACCCCGTCACCGTCGCAATCCACACCGACCACTGCCCCAAAGACGCACTCGACGGTTTCGTATTCCCGCTCATCGAAGCGAGCGAGGAGGAAGTCAAAGCGGGTGGAAACCCGATTTTTCAGTCGCACATGTGGGACGGTTCGGCTGTTCCACTGGCCGAGAACCTCGAAATCGCCCAATCGATGCTCACAAAAACCAAGAACATCAATGCCATCCTCGAGGTCGAAATTGGCGTCGTCGGTGGTGAAGAAGACGGCGTGAGTCACGACATCAACGAAAACCTGTACACGACGCTTGACGATGCCATCGCATTGGTCGAGGCTCTGGGTCTGGGTGAAAACGGTCGATACATGGCGGCTCTCACCTTCGGAAATGTTCACGGCGTGTACAAGCCAGGGAACGTCACGCTTCGCCCCGAAATCCTGGCCCAGATCCAGGACGGTCTCGCGAAAAAATATGGCACAGGACCGAAGCCCCTCGACCTCGTTTTTCACGGCGGTTCGGGTTCGACCGAGGACGAAATCTTCGAGGCGGTCCGCAACGGAGTCGTCAAGATGAACCTCGACACCGACACTCAGTACGCATTCACCCGATCGGTCGCCGACACGATGTTCCGCAACTATGACGGTGTTCTCAAGGTCGACGGTGAGGTCGGTAACAAGAAAGTGTACGACCCTCGTTCATGGGGGAAACTCGCCGAAACGGCGATGGCATCGCGAGTCGTCGACTATGCGAAGCAGCTCGGCTCGGCCGGCCACGCGCTGACGCGCTAAGAGACCCGTCCCCCGAGGGGACGATCGCTGTCGCCACGAAGTTCTTTCGGCAGCGAAAACATGAGATCTTCCGTCGCGGTGGTCACCGTTTCGATGTGCGCGAAACCTGCTGCACGAACATCGGCGAGCAACTCGTCGACGAGGTATTCGGGGACACTCGCACCTGACGAGATGCCCATCGTCGAAACACCGTCGAGCCACTCTTGTTTGACCTCGCTCGCATAATCGACCCGGTACGACGCGCGCGCGCCGGCTTCGAGAGCAACTTCGACCAGGCGAACCGAGTTCGACGAGTTTGACGATCCAACGACGAGAACGAGGTCGCAGTCAGGTGCGATTTTTTTGATAGCGACTTGTCGGTTCTGGGTCGCGTAACAAATGTCGTCACTCGGGGGATCCTGTAAGTGCGGGAATCGGGCACGTAAACGTCGGACCGTCTCCATCGTTTCGTCGACAGACAATGTCGTCTGCGACAACCAAATCAGATTCTCCGTGTCCGGAACTTCGATGACATCGGCTTCGTCGGGGTTATTCACGAGTGTCGTCTGGTCGGGTGCATGGCCCATGGTTCCTTCGACTTCTTCGTGACCTTCGTGTCCTACGAGAAGGATGTGGAATCCCGAACGCGAAAAACGTTCCGCCTCACGATGAACCTTGGTAACGAGAGGGCAGGTCGCGTCGATTGCCATGAGATTTCGGTCGAACGCGTCGCTCTTGACCTTCGGGGAAACCCCGTGGGCACTAAACACAAGGTGAGAGCCGTGGGGCACCTCGTCGACCTCGTTGACGAAAATGGCCCCGCGTTCCGTTAGCGATGCGACGACCTCGATGTTGTGAACGATTTCCTTGCGCACATATACGGGCGCACCAAATTGGTCGAGTGCCTTCTCTACCGCGACCACCGCTCGGTCGACTCCGGCGCAATATCCGCGCGGCGCGGCGAGCAGAACTTTTTTCGGGGCGTCGGTCGGAACCTCAACCAGTGGTGCATCACGAACGGGGTGCGCCTCGCGCAACTGAATGTTGATTTTGCCGTTCGTCACTGTGCTCACGCTTCCAGTCTATGTTTCAGACTGCGGCCGCGAGGTCAGCCATCGACCGCCACTCGACCTTCACGTCGGGCGATGTCGCGACGAGAATGAAATCGGTGCCTTCACGGGGGTCGGGAACGTGAAGTCTGATAACGCTCTCGCCGTTTTCCCACTCGACAATTAACCCGTTGTCGTCGGAGTCCCATTGATATGCCCCATCGAATGCGCCGTGAGATTTACGCAATCCGGCGAGGTACAGTGTCGCCCTCGTGAGCGGCTCCCCCAGTGCAGCCTCGATGTCGGTTCGTTCGCCGACGAGTGCAGACATGGTGAAGACGACGGGTAGGTCGGTGAGCATCGCAATGATGCGGTCCATGAAATCGTCGCCGTGATCGGTGCTCGGCATTGCGTCGAGCACGATGGGTTCGTCCTCGAAACCGGTCTCGGGAGTCATCATCACGAGGTCGCGTAAGTGGAGGGGGATTATCCCTACCGCGTTGTCGAGCGCGCCAAGGTCGTCGTAGATGTACGTGGCGGGACGCATCGAATTCCTTTCCGCGAGAAGGTTCCACAGTACCGTCCGCCGTCCGCGGTGACAGGTACGGTTAAACCATGACGGACGCTCCCGACGACATCACACCGCTGTCAGTGAGTGTCGCGTCTCGAGTAGCACGCGACAAGATCGCCGCGTGGAAATCCTTCTGGCTCGAGGGCGAAATCGCAGAGTGGAAGCCGTGGCAACAAATCGTGTTCTTCACCGTGAAAGACGAAACAGCCCGAATTGATTGCAAAATCGATGGGTCAAGCGTCACCGCCTCGGGGGAACAGTTCAAGGCGGGCGACAAGATCCGGCTATTTGGCCAATTCGATTTCTGGCCCAAAAACGGCGAGATGAAATTCGTTGCCAACACGATTCGCCACGAGGGCCTTGGTGATTTCCTTGTTGCCATCGAGAAATTGCGCGCCACGCTAAAGGCTGAAGGTGCGTTCGACGAATCCCGAAAGGTCCCCCTGCCGAAATTCCCGCGATGCATCGGGCTTATCACCGCGAAAGACTCTGACGCCGAAAAGGACGTACTTGTCAATGCCCGCAATCGTTGGGCCGACGTCCAATTCAGAACCATCTACACGGGTGTTTCGGGTGAAGGTGCGACATCACAGATTCCTGGAGCCATCGCGCAACTCGACGCCGACCCCGACGTTGACGTCATCATCATTGCGCGAGGCGGAGGAGCGTTCCTTGAACTGGTCGCGTTCAGTGATGAACGAATTGTTCGTGCCGCGATGGCGTGTGTGACCCCGCTAGTCAGCGCGATTGGTCACGAGAACGACCGACCGCTTCTCGACGAAGTCGCAGATCTGCGAGCATCCACGCCAACCGATGCCGCCAAACGGGTGGTTCCCGACGTCGCAGCGGACCTCGCCGAAATCGACCAACTGCGCGCTCGGGGTCGACAGATTGTGACGACCGCCATCACCAATCAGATTGACCGGATTCGGCAGTTGGCGTCGCGTCCCGTCATGGCGAGCCCCCTCGCGTACCTCGAGCGTCACGAAAACGACCTTGCCAATCTTACGTATCGCGGGTCGACGTTCGTCAACTCGCTCGTCCACCAAACCAACGACCGTTTGCACGGGATTGTCGGCAAGTTAAGAACACTGTCTCCGCAGAAAACGCTTGACCGCGGATATGCAATTGTTCGTGGTGTGGCGGGTTCGGTCGTCACATCGACGGCATCGGTGTCGACGGGTGACACACTCACCCTTCGCGTCGCCGACGGCGACATCGCGGCGACCGCGAACTAACGAAAGGTAACGTTGAACCATGGCTGACAAACTTCCCGACGTGGCTACCCTCACTTACGAGCAGGCCCGTGACGAACTTGTCGTGATCGTGGATTCTCTCGAAAAAGGAACCGCGTCCCTTGACGAATCAGTGGCACTCTGGGAACGTGGTGAGGCACTCGCCAAGCGTTGCGAAGAATGGCTCGCCGGCGCGCGTCAGCGGCTTGACGCAGCTCGAAAGCCCGCAGAGTGAGCTCTGCTCAAGAGCGCCGCAATCGGCAGAACGTTTTTGCTCTCACCGGTGCTCTCCTCGCCTCGTTGGGGGTTGTGCTCGTGATTGTCTTGATTTCAATTCGCCCCAACCCAACCTCGCGCGCCGAGGTCGATTGGCGCTCTGTCCACAACGACGCCCCCAACTCTGCCCTTCTCGTCAGCCCAGAGTTTGCGGCGTCCGACGGTGATTGGTGGGCGAATCGGGCGGATTATCGAGCCGGACAAAACCCCGAGTGGTACATCGGGTTCGTTACACCGACGAACGGGTTCGTTGTCGTCCACGAGTTTCTAGCCGATGTCTCCCCTGAAGTGGCTGAGGTGCTCGATGACGTCACCGCGTCGCCCATCGTTATTGATGGTTCGACCTGGACACTTTACGACAGGTCCGCACTCGACAACCCCGGGAACTATCGAACTGTTTACGAAACTGCCTTGCCTCAGGGCGGTATTCTGATTGTGTCGGGGACAGCCGATGTCAGCGAAATCGAACTCGTTGCGTCGCTCGCACTCGAGTCCGTGAATATTCAGATGCCGGGAAAGGGATGATGATGTCAGAGCAGCGACCCGGAACCCCTCGCGAAGCCTGGCAACAGCTCGTGGCCGGGAATGATCGCTTCATCAGTGGCACCCTCGCCCATCCCCGTCAAGACGTTGACCACAGGGATGCACTCGCCGAGGGACAGCGTCCTTTCGCGGCGTTGTTCGGATGCGCAGATTCGCGACTGTCTGCGGAAATAATCTTTGATCTCGGATTGGGTGACCTATTTGTTGTCCGAAATGCTGGCCAAACAATCTCTCAATCCGTCATCGGATCTCTCGAGTACGCGGTGAGTGCACTCGGGGTAAGCCTCATCCTTGTCCTTGCACACGACGATTGTGGGGCTGTTCGCGCCGCAATTGACTCTCGCAAGCCGGATGCGACCCCGCTGCCCGTCAACATTCGATCAATTACCGACGCCATACAACCAGCAATCGACCGCGTGCTCTTGACCAACGCGACTAGTGACGTCAACGAGATTTTCATTGATGACGTCGGCAAGGAGCACCTTCGTGACACGATTTCCGAACTGCTGTCGCACAGTGAACTTGTTGGCGACGCGGTCGCAAACGGTAGCCTCGGTATCGTCGGGGCGACATACACGCTGCGTGAGGGTCGCGTCACCCCCTCCATCGTCTTCGGCGATATCGACTAAATTCTGAAGGAGACACCGTGAGCGAGTTTCGAATCGAACACGACACAATGGGCGAAGTTCACGTCCCTATCGACGCTCTGTACAGCGCACAGACTCAGCGGGCCGTCGAGAATTTTCCCATCTCGGGAAGCGGACTTGAGTCGGCGCAAATTGTTGCCCTCGCGCAAATCAAGCGCGCAGCGGCTATCGTCAACGAAAAATTGGGCATTATCCCAGCGGACATCCGTGACGCCATCGTCGCGTCGGCCGACGAAATCATTTCCGGTAAGCACCATGATCATTTCCCGGTCGACACGTATCAGACCGGTTCGGGAACGTCATCGAATATGAACATGAACGAAGTGCTCGGAAACCTGGCTACCACCAAGCGGGGTGACCTGGTTCACCCGAACGACCATGTCAACGCGTCACAATCGTCAAACGACGTGTTCCCCACGTCGGTTCACCTCGCGGTGACCGCGGCACTTCTCGGCGACGCAATTCCCGCGCTCGACCACCTCGCCACCGCACTTGACAAGAAGGCGAAAGCGTGGGCGGCGATGGTGAAGCCGGGTCGCACGCACCTCATGGACGCCACCCCCGTCACGCTCGGACAGGAATTCGGTGGATACGCGCGCCAGATTCGCCTCGGAATTGAGCGAATCCAGTCGACCATCGTCCGAGTCGCTGAGGTTCCCCTCGGCGGCACCGCAGTCGGAACGGGAATCAACACCCCCGCCGGATTCTCGGCGGCTGTCATCGCCGAGCTCGCAAAGTCAACCAAACTCCCCATCACCGAAGCGAAAGACCACTTCGAGGCTCAGGGGGCGCGCGACGGACTCGTCGAGGCGTCTGGTGCATTGCGCGTCATCGCCGTGTCCCTCACCAAGATCTGTAACGACATCCGCTGGATGGGTTCGGGGCCCAACACGGGAATCGCCGAAATCAACATTCCCGACCTTCAGCCAGGGTCGTCCATCATGCCCGGCAAGGTGAACCCCGTCATTCCCGAGGCTGTTCTCATGGTGTGCGCCAAGGTCATCGGTAATGACGCCACCGTGGCCTGGGCCGGAGCCTCGGGCTCGTTCGAATTGAACGTCGCAATCCCCGTAATGGGAACGTCCCTTCTCGAATCAATTCGACTTCTCGCGAACTCGAGTCGGGTTCTTGCTGACAAAACAGTCGACGGTCTCGAAGCAAACGCCGAACGTGCGGCGGCACTCGCCGGAATGTCCCCCAGCATCGTCACGCCGCTCAACCGCATCATCGGATACGAAGCTGCTGCAAAAATTGCCAAGCACTCGGTCAAGGCCGGGCTCACGGTGCGCGACGCGGTCATCGAGCTCGGCTATGTCGAGCGCGGCGAAATCACTCTCGAGCAATTGGACGCCGCTCTCGACCTGTTGTCGATGACGCGCCCGGGCGTCGCGAAGTAATCTCGTGAATCGGGCGACGGTCGGCCATTGGGTCCGAACCGGAGCGCGCGTCCTTTTGGGATTGGCCCTCACTTCTGCGGGTATCAGCCACCTCGGTTCGGCTCGGGCCGAGTTCCAGGCCCAGGTCCCGCCGTGGGTACCGCTCGACCCGGACTTCGTGGTTCTCGCATCGGGGGTTGTCGAAATCGTCCTAGGCCTCGCTCTCATCGTTTTGTATCACTGGAAGGCGTGGGTGGGCATCGCAACGGCGTTGTTCTTCATCGCGATCTTCCCCGGAAACATCTCGCAATTCGTCAACGGGATTGACGCGTTCGGGCTCGACACGGACGAGGCCCGTGGCATCCGCCTTCTCTTCCAACCGCTTCTCGTCCTGTGGGCTCTGTGGTCTACCGGAGGATGGGGTCTCATCAAACGTCAGGTGGCAAAATGGAATCCCTAGTGCTAGTTGTGACTCTGATGTTGCTCGCGCAAGTGTTGTTCGCACTGGCTGTTGTTGTTTTCGCAGGCATTGCGCGATTCCGCGGGCGATTTCGCCGAACCGCGTTGGTCTTGTTAGTGCTGCTCGTCATTGAAACCGTGTGGGCGTTATGGGTCCTCCCCGCTTTCGGTGCTCCGTCTCTTGTCGCACTGGCGCTGTCAGCAGGGATCTACTGGTGGCCCAAACGCCGGGCCACTCGTCCGCCCCGCTCGTAGACTTCACTCATGTCCCAGAAGCCCGCTCCGCGACGTGCGTTCAAACCTCCTGTCGGAGACGTATCCAAGTACGAGGACTTCGACGCAGAGTGGCGGGGGATCGGACTCGGGGCGCCGGCCCGACGTGCGTTAGTGGACGCAAAGTTGTACAAGGTGTCCGACCTTCGCAAGATTTCCCTCAAAGACCTCGCGGAACTTCACGGAATGGGAAAGTCAGCGATTGCACGGCTTAAGGTCATCATGGAGGCCAAGCGGATTCGGTTTCTCGAATCTTGACCTTGTCGACGCTTGGGACGTTCGCTCGCTAGATCGTAAACGCGGCGACGAAGGCATCGAGCGCGGCGTCCGAATCCCCCGACGCCCAGCCTTCGAGCCCCACGACCTTGTCGAATTTCAAGGTGACGAGTTCGCGAGCGATTCGCGCGTAGTTGATTTCACCCGTGCCCGGTTCCTGTCGCCCCGGAACGTCGGCCACCTGAATCTCGCCAATCCATGGCAGTGCCTGACGAACGAGTTCCACCAGGTTTCCTTCCCCAATCTGAGCGTGATACAGGTCGAGGTTGAGTTGTAGGTGCGGGTTGTCGATGCTCGACACGAGTTCGATGGTGTCCTCGGCACGTGCGAACGGTGTTCCGGGGTGATCGACGAGCAGATTGAGGTTTTCGAGCATGAACACCGCGTCGTGTTTCGCGCCGAGGTCGGCGAGCCGCGAGAGCGTGTCCTTCGCGGTGCGACGTTCGGCCGCCGTCACGGTATCGCGCGGGCGAATCGCTTGCCCATCGCCGTCAAGTCCCGTTCCGTGAACGTTCAGCCGATCGGCGTCGATGATTCGCGACGCTACGATCGATTGCTCTGCCGTTTCGAGGAAACGCGCGATTCCATCGGCTTCGAGCAAATCGCCCTCGATGTAACCCGTCATCGAGGTGAAGTTCGCGCCGGTTGAGGCGAGTTCGGCCAAATCCTTAGTCGTCCAGTTCCAGATTTCGACGCCGAGACCGCGCGCGTGAATCGCGCGCACACGATCGACGAACGGCAATTCGGTGAACAACATTTCCGCTGATGCGGCCAACAGGTATAGCACGGGACTCCTCGGTGCTTGTTCGCTCAAACTTAGCGGAGCGCTCGTGCCACCCTACGCGATCTCGTAGTTGTCAAGCAGGTCGGTGACAAGGGCGGCAATGTCCGATCGCTCACTGCGCTGCAGTGTGATGTGACCGAACAGGTGTTGTCCCTTTAGCGCTTCGATAACACTGGCGATTCCGTCATGACGACCGACCAGAAGATTGTCACGCTGCGCGACGTCGTGTGTGAGAACCACGCGTGAGTTTTGGCCGATTCGGCTGAGGACCGTGAGCAAGACGTTCCGCTCGAGCGACTGGGCTTCATCGACGATAACGAACGCGTCGTGCAACGACCGACCGCGAATGTGGGTGAGAGGCAGCACCTCGATGAGCCCGCGCTCGACGATTTCCTCCATCACGTTGTCGCTGACAACGGAACCAAGAGTGTCAAAAGTTGCTTGCGCCCACGGGTTCATCTTTTCATCGGCATCCCCGGGCAGATAACCGAGGTTTTGGCCGCCGACCGCATACAACGGGCGGAACACCATGATTTTTTTGTGCAGACGCTTCTCGAGCACTGCATCGAGACCGGCGCACAGGGCAAGCGCGCTCTTTCCGGTTCCAGCACGGCCTCCGAGCGACACGATTCCTAGTTTCTGATCCTGGAGCATGTCGATGGCAAGTCGCTGCTCGGCGCTGCGACCGTGCAACCCGAACAGGTCGCGGTCGCCACGAACAAGTTCGATGTTTTTCGGTCCGACAACTCGGGCCAAGGCGGATCCGCGCTCGGAGTGAACGACGAGGTTCGTGTTGCGCGGAAGATCCTCGACGAGAGTCGTGCGCAATTCTTCTTTCTCGTACAACTTCTGCATGTCGTCACCCGACAGGGAAACCTCGGCAAGTCCAGTCCACCCCGAATCGGCAGCGAGCTCTGCTCGGTATTCTTCGGCGGCAAGACCGATGCTCGACGCCTTGACACGCAACGGCAGGTCCTTGGACACGACGACGACGTCAAGACCTTCGTTCGACAGATTCAGCGCGACGGCCAAAATGCGCGTGTCGTTGTCGCCGAGACGCAACCCGGACGGAAGCGCAGTGTCATTCGTGTGGTTGAGCTCAACACGAAGCGTCCCACCGTCTCCCACCGAAATCGGCATGTCGAGTCGCTCGTGTTTGATGCGCAGAGAATCGAGGTGTCGAAGTGCTTGACGTGCGAAATAGCCGAGTTCTGGGTCGTTTCGCTTCTTTTCGAGTTCCGAAATCACGACCACGGGCAAGACAACCTCGTGTTCAGCAAATCGGAAAATTGCACGCGGATCCGATAACAACACCGACGTGTCAAGAACGTAAGTGCGCTGCGCAGTGGCGGCAGATTGTGAAGCGGACGTGGACGATGCAGCGGTGGGCTTGGGCACTCAATCTCCGTTCAGATGCGGCGGCAACCGCATGGCGACAAGACCGTGTGGCCTTTTCGCCACGTGAATTACCTCATATAGAGAAACTATGTGTCGCGGGTGAACGTTGGCGGAGTGACACGCCGAGCGACGAAGACGTAACCTGCCGTTCACGCACCGAATCGGCGCTGTCGACGAGCGAAGTCTCGAAGAGCACGAAGAAGGTCGATCTCGCGCAGGTCCGGGCCGAGCGCTTCAACAAAATACAGTTCGGAATGCGCAGTCTGCCACAGCATGAAATCCGAGATGCGCTGTTCGCCCGATGTACGAATGACAAGGTCGAGGTCGGGCTGTCCTGCGGTGTACAGGTGGCCCGAAATGTTGTCGAGCGTCATGTCATCGGCGAGTGAATCAATCCCTCGACCGGCCGCCTCGTGTTCACGAATAATGTCCCGGACGGCTTCGGTGATTTCGTGGCGGCCACCGTATCCCACCGCCAAATTGACGTGCAGACCGGTGTGGGTCGCTGTCAATTTGGCCGCTTTCTCAAGTGCCGTGCGAAGCGAAGCGGGAAGCTTGTCCGCGTCACCGACGTGAAGGACTCGCCAATTGGGGACACGGGCTAGGTCGGTCGCGAGGTTCGCAATAATGCGAACCAGGTTTTTCAGTTCGGTGCTGGGGCGACCGGTCAGGTTGTCGGTCGACAACAGGTACAGCGTGACGATTTCGACTCCGGCAGTGTCACACCACTCGAGGAATTCGCGAATCTTGCTCGCGCCAGCTTCATGGCCCTCGGCGATCGTGACGCCGTCTTGCAGTTGCGCCCACCGTCGATTCCCGTCGATGATCATCCCGACATGACGCGGCGGGGTGGTTTCGCGCAACTGGTTTTTAAGTCGCGTCGCGTACAACCCGTAAAGGGCCGACTTAATCGACGTACGAAGTGACACGGCGGGTTACCTGTTACCGGTTTCCTTGTCCACATCCGCGATCAGCTTGTCGACAGCGACCTCTGCGTCAACGTTGACAGCGGCTTCCTCGCGATATCGCAGTCGACGCATTCGGCGGTTCATGTCCAAGATAAGAAAAATCGCGGTGATGGCGACCGCCGCGGTGATGAGGAATCCCACCACACCAGGGGTTACCCCATTCGGGTCGATTTCTTCGGCAAGGATCAGTGCGGTGTTCAAGGTGTCTCCGTTTCGCGTAGCCTGATTACAGAGTACCGAAGGGCAGCATGTCATCCTCTACAACACCTCCCGCGGGCCGCTACGGTGGCTCGAATTTGTCGGCGCGCACCGTGTGGATTTTTGCGTCCGTTTTGATAATTGCGTTTTTTTCCTGGGTGACGTGGGTCTTCTCGACCGACAAAACCACTGGTATCGAATGGGTCGCGTTCGAGTCAACCGGTGGCGAGACGACCGCGATGATGAAGTTCCAGATCACGGCGCCGCCCGGCACCCCCGTCACCTGCGCGCTGCGCACTGTCGATTCTTCGATGGGCACAAATGGCTGGACCGTGAAGTCGTTTCCAGCGTCCGACCAATTCACGACCCAGTATTCCGAAACAATCAAGGCTGTCAGCGAGGTTTCCGGCATCGACGTTTATCGTTGCTGGCGCGAAGACCGCTAACCGTTTTGTTCAGTCGGGGCGGTCACGACTACCCTAGATAGACACCCCTTTAAAGGAGACTCTCGCCATGGCACCCATGTGGCTTACCCAGGAAGCGTTCGACCGCCTCGCGCTCGAACTCGAAACCTTATCGACGACCGGTCGCTCCGAAATTGTGAAGCGAATCGAAATGGCGCGTTCCGAGGGTGACCTCAAAGAAAACGGCGGGTATCACGCCGCCAAAGACGAGCAGGGCAAAATCGAGGCTCGTATTCGCGAGTTGACCGACATGCTGAAGCACGCTCACGTCGGATCAGAGCCGGTCGACGCATCGCGTGTGGCGTCCGGAACAGTTGTGACGGCACACATTCATGGCGACGAAGAAAAATTCCTTCTGGGTTCCCGTGAGGTTGCCGGAGACACTGATCTCGATGTGTATAGCGAAAACAGCCCCCTGGGCCAGGCCATCGTCGGTCTCGAGCCGGGCGACACCGCGACCTTCACCGCGCCGAGTGGTGCTGAAATCGCGGTCGAGATCATCTCGATCGAACCATTCCTCGGTTAGAAGTTAACCCGCGGTTCATAGCCTTCGGCGCGCAATGCTTTGAGCACCTGGGCCGCGTGGTCTGGTCCGCGGGTCTCGATGTGAATCTCGAGCTCGACCTGGGTGATCTGCAAATCGGTACCGTGCCTAGTGTGGGTCACTTCGACCACGTTGGCGTTCTGATCAGCGAGGATTTCAGAGATTTTCGCGAGTTGACCCGGACGGTCGGGAAGCGGAATTCGCATGCTCATGTATCGACCGGTCGTGACAAGACCGCGGGCGATAACGCGCTCCATCACCATCGGGTCAATGTTTCCGCCTGATAAAACAACAACAGTTTTGCCGATTGCGTCAATCTTTTCGGCAAGGATCGCGGCGACGCCAACCGCGCCCGCCGGTTCGACAACGAGTTTCGCACGCTCGAGGAGCATCACCAGTGCGCGGGCGATGTCATCGTCACTGACAGTGACCACCTCGTCGACGGTGTCCTTAATAATGGCAAAGTTAAGCGTCCCCGGACGTGCAACCGCAATGCCATCCGCAATGGTCGGCTTCATCTCTATGGTTGTGGGTTCACCGGCTCGCAGTGAGGGCGGGTACGCCGCCGCGTTCGTAGATTGGACACCGATGATTCTGATGGTGCGCCCGTTTTCTGCCGCACGTTGCTTCATGGCGCTGGCGACACCGGAAATCAGTCCGCCTCCGCCGATCGGGACGATAACGGTTTCCACGTCGGTGACTTGCTCAAAGATCTCGAGCCCTACTGTTCCTTGCCCGGCGACGACATCGGCGTGGTCATAGGGCGGAATGAAAACAGCACCCGTCTTCTCGGCGAATTCCTTTGCCGCCGCGAGCGATTCGGTGAACGTCGGGCCGAGAAGAACGACCTCAGCTCCGTAATCACGCGTGGCCAACAATTTGGGCAAGGCAACACCCATCGGCATAAAAATAGTCGCCTGAATTCCCAGTTCCTGAGCGGCGAGAGCGACTCCTTGAGCGTGGTTTCCGGCGCTGGCCGCCACGACTCCGCGGGCTCGTTCGTCGGGGCTCAACTTGCTCATGCGGTTATATGCGCCGCGAATCTTGTAGGCACCCGTGCGTTGAAGGTTTTCGCACTTCAGAACGACCTCTAGCCCCAAAATTCCCGAAAGGTAACGCGACTCCTCGATCGGGGTTTCCTGCGCAACTGCAGACACAACCTCACGCGCGGCGATGAAATCCGCGAGCGTGGGACCGGCGATTGCTGTTGTCATGATGTGTTCCTTCGAAAACGCTACCGTAATAAGCATGATGACCGTCTCTGCATCCGAGGCGCGACGCCTTGCGCTTGTCGCCCAGGGCTTCGGTTCGCCACCGCGCGGGATTGTCACGACCGATCGCCTAACCGACGCCATCGCCCGCCTCGGCGTTCTCCAACTTGATTCGGTCAACGTCTTTGAGCGCAGTCATTACCTGCCGATGTTTTCGCGTCTCGGCATCTATGACACCGCATTGCTTGACCACCTGTTGCTTGACCCACACGTCCCCGCCACACACATTGAATACTGGGCTCACGAAGCCTCATTTATTCCGGTCGAATCCTGGCCGCTGTGGCAGTGGAAAATGCGCGAGAGCCGTCAGCGCAACGAGGTGCCCGATTCGTGGTTGGCCCAGCATAAGAAGCTTGCCGATGAACTACTCGCCCGCCTCCATTCGGACGGCCCGGCGACGTTCAGTCAACTCGAGGGTAAGCGCGACGCGCGTCGAGGCAGTTGGTGGGACTGGAGTGATGTGAAGCGTGCCTTGGAATATCTGTTTGAGGACGGCACAATCACCGCGATTGGTCGCACGAACTTCCAGCGAATCTATGCCCCGGTCGCCGACGTGATTCCGCACCACCTCCTAGACACGGCCGTGGACAAACCCGTCGCCCGGCGCGCCCTCGTCCTCGACGCGGTTCGAGCGCTCGGCATCGGAGTTCTGTTAGACATCGCGGACTATTACCGTTTCAAGGTCGCGCCAACCAAGGTCGCCCTGGACGAGTTGGTCGAAGCTGGCGCGATTCAACGGGTGTCGGTCGATGGATGGGCTCACCGCGGCGAGGCACTCAATGCCTACATGGTGTCGGGCACAAGTGTCCCCACCCGCGCACCAAAAGTGTCGACCATACTGACGCCGTTTGACCCCATCACCTGGAATCGCGCTCGAGCAAGTCGGTTGTTCGGTTTCGACTACAAGATCGAGATCTACACGCCGGCGGCAAAGCGCGTCTACGGCTATTACTCGCTGCCGATCCTCATGGATGACGCATTAGTGGGCCGCGTGGACCTCAAGGCCGACCGAAAGGCCCGGACTCTTATCGTCAAGAGCGCGCACTGGGAAACCACGCGACCCTCGGACGCCGCCGCTCGCCTTGCCGCGATCGTACGAAGCGCGGCGACGTGGCGGGGTCTTGAGAACATTGTGGTGGACGACTGGGGCGATGCCGCCGCCGAACTGCGCCGAATCGTTTAGAACTTTCCGCCGATTTCGAGCAATCGACGAACTCGTTCAGCGATGGGCGGGTGCGTCGAAAACATACGCTCGACAATGTTCTGCTTGTTGGGGTCCGCGATCCACATGTGTGCCATCGATGCCGATTGACGTTGAAGCGGCGCTGAATACTCCCCGAGTTTGTGCAATGCACTGGCGAGCCCTTCGGGGTTGCGGGTTGTCATCGCACCGGTCGCGTCAGCGAGGAACTCCCGTTGGCGCGAAATTCCTGCCTGAACGAGTGCCGACACAAGAGGTGCAATCACCATCGCGATAAGCCCAAACACGAGTGACAGCATGGCCAAACCACCGTTGTTGCCACCACCACGGGAATTTCGGCTGCCATAGAACGCCATTCGGAACATCATGTCTGCAATGAATCCGAAGGCTACGACAAGTCCGAACACAATGGTCGAGACGCGAATGTCGTAGTTTTTGACGTGCCCCATCTCGTGTGCCATGACTCCCTCGAGTTCCGCATCGGTCATGATTTCGAGAAGCCCGGTTGTTGCGGCAACGACAGCGTGCTCGGGGTCGCGTCCCGATGCAAAAGCGTTCGGTGCCGGGTCGTTGACAATGTAAACCTTCGGCATTGGCATACCGTTCGTAATCGACAAGTTTTCGACAATCCGATAGAGCCGGGGATTGTCATTCTGTTCGATCTGTACGGCACCGGATGTCTTGACGGCAATCGACCCCGCGTTGTAATACTGGTACCAGGCATACGCACCGGCGCCCAAAATCGTCATGATTGTGATGGTCCAGGTTTGTTCGCCCATGAAAAAGGCGATGAGCCAACCGAGTCCACCCAGCAAGACGATGAACACGAACAGTATGACGACAGTGTTCCGCTTGTTCGCGGCAATAGCGCTATACATCGAGTGCTAGAACTGGACTTTCGGGGGTTCGGCAATCGCGTCAGGGTTGTCCACCTCAAAGAAGTCGCGCATGCTGAACCCAAGCTGCTTGGCCCAGGCGTTGTTGGGGAAGACGAGAATCATGGTGTTGAACTCGCGCACACCTCCGTTGTAGAAGCGACGAGAAGCCTGAATCTTGTTTTCGGTGTCAACGAGTTCCGCCTGCAACTGAAGGAAGTTGTCACTCGCCTTCAAATCCGGGTAGGCCTCAGCAACCGCAAAGATTGACTTGAGCGCCGCCTGCATCATCCCTTCAGCGGCAGCAGCTTCGGCCGGGCCTTCGGCGTTGACCGTTGCAGCGCGCGCCTTCGTGACATTCTCGAAAACCGCCTTTTCATGCTTGGCGTAACCCTTGACCGCTTCGATCAGGTTGGGGATGAGGTCCGCGCGACGCTTGAGCTGGACCGTGATGTCACTCCACGCTTCATCGACACGAACTTTAAGAGTGATGAGGCCGTTATAGGTCGACCAGAGATAGAGCCCCGCAACAATGGCGAGACCGGCGATGACAAAAAGTACTGTTTGTGTTGGATCCATGGCTTTACTCTACGCGCGCGATGCGAGGAGAAGAAGGCGCTTTCCCCCAGGGCGAAATTCTTCGGTTGTCCACATTTCTGTAAATATGATTAGACTGTTTCTAGAATCTCGGGATGCTTGAGCGGTGAGCAAATCGATGTCCGCCCGGCGCGCAACTGCGCTTCTCAAAAAGAAAGGATGGGTGATTCTGAGGACTCGCGGAAGCCACACGGTCTGGAAGTCACCCCGAGGGACACTTCTCACACTTCCCGATGGCCACCGCGAAATCAGTCCCGGAGTCGTCCGAAATCTACTGAGAGCTCTCGAGGAGTCCGATGCCTAAACACATTGTCGAGGTTTACCGAGACGGCAAATGGTGGATGGCCGACATTGCCGCGCTAGACATTTTGACCCAGGAACGCCGAATCGCGAACATCGAACACGCGGCGCGCGAGGCGATTGCCTTAACCCTCAATGTGGATCCACTCGATTTCGACCTTGAAATTCGAATGAGACCGATTTCTGACATTGATGTTGAGACGTTGCGGGCAGAGATTCACCGTGTGAACGATGCCGCATCCGCCCTCGAACGCGAGGCGACTGTGCGATCAAAAGAACTCACACAACGCCTCGCCCAGGCTGGCGTGCCGTTACGTGATATCGGCACAATCATCGGATTCTCGCACCAACGTGCACACCAGTTTCTCGACCGCTAAGTCGCGGTGACTTTCGTGGGATGAGGTGCTACGACTAAGCAATTCGCGGGTGCCCCAACAGGGATTCGAACCCTGACTGTAACGATTTTAAGTCGTTTGCCTCTGCCGGTTGGGCTATTGGGGCGACGCCCTTACTTGCTCGGGCGTGATGCGTATGCCCGGAAATAGGACTTCGGAGTTTCGCGTAACGTGAGGGTCGTGGTGTCGCGCCCCACCAGGAACTGCATAATCCAGCCGCCGACGACACGGAACTTGCGTTCCCACATTGGCATCGCGAGCCCGTGATATCCGCGGTGCATGAGCCACGCGGGGAAACCTGTGACCGCGATTTTCCCCGACTGAAAAACTCCGTGTCCGACGCCCAAACCGGCGACCGCACCGAGGTTCTTGTGGATGTAGTCGACCGGCAGTTCGCCTCGGAGCACGGCAACCAGGTTTTTCGCGAGTAACTTCGCCTGCCGAACCGCGTGCTGTGCGTTCGGAACACACATTCCGCCAACACCACCACCCGTGAGGTCAGGAACGGCGGAGTTGTCTCCTGCGGCCCACGCACCCGCGACGATGGAACCATCAGCGTTCGTCACCTGCAGCGTTGCCGACGATCGGACACGACCGCGCTCTTCGACCGGCAGGCCCATGGAGTTGACAACGGGATTTGCCATAACGCCGGCGGTCCAGACGATAAGGTCCGACTCAAATTTCATTCCGTTCGACAACTCGACCTTGCCGCCCTTGGCCGACATAAGTTGAGTGTCGAGGTGAACGGTGGCTTGACGTGACGCGAGGTTTCTGAGAACCCACTGCGAGGTCTTCATCGATACCTCGGGCATGACGCGAGGCATCGCTTCGACCATGTGGAACTTTGTGTCATCGATGGTGAGTTCGGGGTACTGCTTGAGCATTGCCGAGGCAAGGGAACGGAGCTCGGCGAACGTTTCGATTCCGGCGAATCCACCGCCGATTACGGTCACCGTAAGTAGACGGTCGCGCTCTTTACCCTTGGGCAGATTTGCGGCTTTAGCAAAGTTGTCAATGATTCGGTCGCGAACAGCGAGTGCTTCTTCGATGGACTTCATGCCGAACGCTTCTTCCGCAACTCCGGGAATCGGAAAGGTTCGTGAAACAGATCCGGCCGCCACCACGATGTGGTCGTATTTGACGGTGTAGCTCTTGCCAGCCGATGGTTCGATGGTCGCCGTCTTTTTGGCGTGATTAACCGATACGACTCTGCCCTGTACCACGTGGGTTTTTTTCAGGTGACGGCGTAGCGGCACGATGACGTGGCGGGCTTCAATCAAGCCGGCTGCGACTTCGGGCAGGAACGGGTGGTAGGTCATGTACGGAAGCGGGTCGACCAGTGTGACCTCGGCTTCGCCAGCGCGCAAGTGCTTCTGCAACTTAAAAGCGGTGTAAAAACCGGTATACCCGCCACCGACGATAAGAATTTTGGCCACGACAATTACTCCTGAAATTTATGAGGTCAACTGCTCAAATCTAGCGCGTTTCGGGCGCACACACGCACCGTTTGGGTGACCACGTGGCGGCGTCGAGCGCCGCATCCCCCACGAGGTTGACACCAGGACCAACCGCAAGACTGTGGGCAGCGAGCGCATGGAGACATTTCACTCGGGATGGCATACCGCCCGCGCTGATTCCGTCAAGTTCGTCGACTCGTCCGTGTGCGTCGCGGTCGGCGATGTACGCGTGGTGAGCGGCGATGTACGCCGCGGCGAACTCGGGGTCATTCGCTAGTTTGCCTTGTTCGGCCGCCATGAAGCCGTTCGCCTCGAGAGTTGACAATGCCGCGGTCGCGCCCGGGTGCGTCAAATAGTAAAAAGTAGGAAACGGTGAGCCGTCCGCCAGTCGCGGTTTCGTCGCGACAACGGTAGGAGCGCCACACACGCATCGCGCCGCGACCCCGACGACATCGCGCATCGGCCTTCCCAGTTGAATCTTCATGACCTCAAGGTCGCGCTCGCTTGCCGCATCGATAGTCACTTAGATTTCCGTTCCGGGTTGGCCGCAAAGGCATACGACTGAACGAACGCGTCGACCCAGTCGATATCGGTGGTTTGAACGGTTCCCAGTACTTCGTCCGTCTTTGCAGGTTTCGCGTCAACATCGTTGACGACAAGATACGAAATGTCGCCCGGGTAAACGAACATAAGCCGTTCTCTCGCTTGCGCCTCGACATAGGCGCGATCGGTCCATCGCATCATGTCCGCTTGTGCTTCGGCGAGGGTCGCTCGTGCAGCCGCTACCTCACGGTCGAGTTCGGCGATCTTCGCTTGTTGTTCGAACCAAATCTGGACTGGTTGCCACAGGTTGACAACGGCGACAATTGCGATGATGATCCCGACAATGACCGAGCCACTTCGTTGTAGTTCGCGGTCGATAAAGTCGTCGAGGCTCTGGCGCACGCCGTTCCGAGCCCGACCAGACAGTCGGGTGGAACGTTCGGGGCGCCGCGGTTGCCTCATTCTTCAAGGGTAACGCGAGCGTCCCCTCAACCTCGTGAACGACTAGGCGGTGAAACGAGGGAACGCAGTACGACCCGCATACACCGCAGCGTCTCCGAGTTCCTCTTCGATGCGCAGCAACTGGTTGTACTTCGCGACGCGCTCGCTTCGAGCGGGGGCACCCGTCTTGATCTGGCCACAGTTCGTTGCGACCGCAAGGTCGGCGATGGTGGTATCCTCGGTCTCGCCCGAACGGTGTGAGAGCACCGCGGTATACCCAGCGCGTTGCGCCATGGCGACGGCATCCAACGTTTCCGTAAGCGAACCGATTTGGTTGACCTTGACGAGGATCGAGTTTCCCGCGTGACGCTGAATTCCGTCGGCGAGGCGCTTCGGGTTGGTCACGAACAGATCGTCCCCCACAATCTGGACCTTCGCGCCAAGTTCGGACGTGATGGCCTCCCACCCGTTCCAGTCGTCTTCCGACAGTGGGTCTTCGATTGTGATGAGCGGGTAGGCGGCAACGAGTTCCGAGTAATAGGCAATAAGTTCCGCCGAGCTGAGTTCGCGGCCTTCGAAACGATACGAGCCGTTCTCGAAGAATTCAGTGGCGGCGACGTCGAGTCCGAGAGCGATGTCCTTGCCCGGTGTGAAACCGGCCTTAGTGATCGCGTCCATGAGTAAGTCGAGCGCGGCGCGGTTGTTGGCGAGGTTCGGGGCAAATCCACCTTCGTCACCAAGTCCGGTTGCGAAACCTTTCGACTTCAGTTCTGACTTGAGTGCGTGATAGGTCTCGACACCCCAACGGAGTCCTTCGCTATACGACTCAGCACCAATCGGCAGAACCATGAATTCTTGAACGTCGACATTGGTGTCGGCGTGGGCTCCACCATTGATGACGTTCATCATGGGGACAGGAAGGACGTGGGCGTTTGGTCCGCCGAGGTAGCGAAACAGCGGCAGGTCAGCCGACAGTGCCGCCGCCTTGGCGACAGCGAGTGACACGCCAAGAATCGAGTTCGCGCCCAGTTTTGACTTGTTGTCCGTTCCGTCCGCCTCAATGAGGGCAGTGTCAATTGCGCGCTGTTCGCTCGCGTCGAGACCTTCGATGGCTTCCGAAAGAACGTCAATGACGGCTTCGACGGCCTTGAGCACGCCCTTTCCGCCATATCGCTTCATGTCCTCGTCGCGCAGTTCGTAGGCTTCGAATGCGCCAGTGGACGCGCCCGAGGGAACGGCGGCCGAGGCGACGGTTCCGTCGTCCAAGACGACATCGACCTCGATAGTGGGGTTTCCGCGCGAGTCGAGAATTTCACGGGCGTCGACAAAGGCAACAGCGGACACAGGGTTCTCCTTGGTGGTGGTTAGTTCCAGATTAGGGCGTTAGTCGATGGTCTTCCATTCCAGGGGCTCGCCTGGATTGAGGAAGGCGTATCGACGGAATCCGTCTTTTTCGAGTTGCTCGAGAATCGCGCGAGTGTTTTTGGTCTTGTGAACGAGTCGGACGCGCAGTCCTTCCGACACAAGCAACCTTTTCTGCGCGATGAGTTCTGAGGCAGATATCACCGAATCGTAAATGACCGCGACGGCGTCGGGGTTGAAGTCCAATTCGGTGGCGACGAGGTCGACGAGTCGTTCAAACCCGAGTGAAAAGCCGACCGCGGGGACGTCGGTTCCGAGGAATCGACCGATCATGCCGTCGTAACGGCCTCCCCCACCAAGTGAATACCCGAGGTCTGCGTGGGCAACTTCAAAGATTGCGCCGGTGTAATAGCCCATTCCCCGAACAAGGAACGGGTCGAACACGAGCGTGACACCGTGCCCAACCGCCGCGGCAATCTGGGCGAGCTGCGCCACGGCGTCAGGCGCGACTCCCGCGGGCAAGGCTGCAGTCATCGCCTCGAGCGTCGGTGCAGAGGTTGGGTTTGAGTGCTGCCCAAGCAGCGTGTCAAGGCCGGCGAGCGCCGAATCGGTCGCCCCGCGTTCACGTAGTTCGGCGAGTACTCCCTCGGTCCCGATCTTGTCGAGCTTGTCGAGAGTGATGAGCACCGAATCGGTGTCCGTCAGTCCCAGTGCGTCGAGCATGCCGAGTAAGATTCGCCGGTCGTTGAGCCGGATGGTGGTGCCGGTGACCCCGAGACGATCGAGGGTTGCAGCGGTCGCCGTAATTACTTCAATTTCGGCGAGAATTCCTGCTTCGCCGATGATGTCAATGTCACACTGCACGAACTGGCGGAATCGGCCCTTTTGTGGGCGTTCGGCGCGCCACACAGGCGCAATCTGGATTGCTCGGAATACGGGGGGAAGTTCGGCGCGATTCGTCGCATAAAAACGCGTGAGAGGGACGGTGAGGTCGTAACGCAAACCCATGTCGACGAGATCGTCGGTTGACGTCGCTGCCGCGATGTCTTCGGCGGAAAGACCGCGCTTGAGAATGCCGAATGCCAAAGTTTCGTTGTCGCCACCAAGTCCGGCGGAAAGTCGCGATGACTCTTCAACGACCGGCGTTTCGATTTCGTCGAAGCCGTTCGCTCGATACGACTCGCGAATAATCGCGAGAACGCGGTCTCGTGCCGACTTTTCGGCTGGAGTGAAGTCACGCATCCCTCGGGGTGGGTTCACCGTCGCCATTCGACCATTGTTTCACAGTTCGACGGCGCTCCCCTGAACGCAGGTCACCGCGCGGTTTCGGTGAGACACTGTAAACATGAGCACAAACCGAGTCCCCACGCTGTTCACCACCATCTCTGCCTCGATTCGGACAGGGTTGTGGTTCACGCTCCTCGCCGTCATGGCGGGAACGTCCCTCCTGATCGTCGCGCTCACCGTCAGTAGTGACGCCGCTTCTGCGCCGGGAACCGACGCCGGTCGAATGGCATTCTCGTTCGTCATTTTTCTTGTGCTCGTTGCGACCTTGCTCGGAATCCCCACGGTGTTTATCGCGATTCGCGAGAAACTCGGGCAGCAATCCTTCATCCACACCTATCTGCTCGCCGTCGCGGTTGGCGTGTCATTCGTTGTTGTTTCCGCACCCGCGATGCTCTGGGCTGTTCTGTCGACCGGTGTCGGTGTCGACGTCTGGTTGCCGACTCTCGGTGCGACAACACTCGAGGTGTGGGTCATCGCCCTACTCGTTGCGGCCTCGCACTGGGCATTGACGTCCGGAAGCGCAGCTACGGTCACGGCGTTCACGCTCATCGCAGGAATCACTCTCGGCCCGCTTCTCGTGGTGGCCACGGCCTCGTTCGCGCCGCCCGTCACACAGACGACCCAGACGTATTACATCAAATGGGGAGAGGGCAACGAACCGCTCGATCCGGAAACCGGTTTTCCGCTGAACCCAACGTGCGAAAAGTCGCCAACGACGTCGACCACGCTACTCACCGATTACACGGGCGTCTCGGCAGTCATCGCGACCAACCCCGTTGCCTTCGTCAGCGCTTCAATCGCTCCGGCCATCGGCGAGTACGTTATGCCGGGTTACGAGGATCAAGGGTTCGAACCTCAGGCACCCATGCCGGCGATTGCTGTTCCGCTCGATTTGTTTTCAAGTGTCGATGTCGCATCGCGTTCACTGCAGATTCCCGTGAAGAGTGAAACCATCATTGACGACGAGTGCGCGAAACTTGCAGAATTCGGAACTCCGTACCCGAACAATGGTCAACTCGATCCGCGCGACATCATCGCCGATTCTGAATCAGGATTCATCGCCGGAGTGATTGGTCAGGGCGCGTTCCTCGCCATCGCACTAGGAATCTTGGTGGGAATTCGGGCGCGAGCCCGCAAAGCCTAGCGCTCGGCGTCGTCGATAACTCGGCGCACCGCCTTGCGAAGCGCCGTTTCGGCATCGATTCCGCTCGCCCGGGCGGCTGACACAATTGCAACGAGCAAATCGCCCAAGTCGTCTTCGGTTGTCGATTCGTTGATCAGGTTCGACGGAGTCGGCGCATCATCGAGTTTGCCGATGACTTTGTCGGCAAGCGCCAAGGCGGGCAAACCCTTCGGGAGTCCCTCGAATTTTGATTCCCGCTCGGGCTTCTCGGCGGCCTTCCACTTCTCCCAGTTCGCGACGACCTCGTCGGCGGTGTCGGCGGTGACGTCGCCGAACACGTGCGGATGGCGACCGACCATCTTCTCGCGAGCAACTCGAGCAACATCGTCAATGGTGAATGGGTGGTCGGGGTCGGCGGCGCTCAGGTCGGCGTGAAACAACACTTGGTACAACACGTCACCGAGTTCCTCGATCATGTGCGATCGGTCACCCGATTCGACGGCGTCTATGAACTCGTGACTTTCTTCAATCAAGTATTTGAGCAGCGACTCGTGAGTCTGTTCGCGGTCCCACGCACAGCCGTCCTCGCCGCGCAGTCGCGCCATCACGGCAATCAGTGCGTCGAGTTCGGGGTGGGTGGGTTCGCTCATGTGGTTTCACCATAGATGGCGTTGACAAGCTCGCGCACCCATTCGATGAGGTCGTCTCCTTCGCGCGTTGACATCGGTATGAGCGCCGCCGACATCGCCTTCACGTATCGAGCGCCCGAATAGAGTCGAACGAGCCTCGCCTGCCGCGAATCGAGCAGTTCCGGCCCAACAATTCGCAGGTTCGGCCCGGCGGGGATGAGTTCCGTGATGCCCAGTTCGGCGATCTGGCGCCGAAGCCTCGACACGTTCGCCAACGTCAGTACTTGCGCAGGGGGCTCGCCGTATCGGTCGCGCATCTCGTCGAGTTCAGTGTCGATTGCATCCGCAGTGGCCGTCGGGAACGACGCGGCGGACAACTTTTGATAGGCCTCAAGTCGCAGGCGTTCGCTCTCGATATAGTCCTCGGGAATTCGCGCATCGACCGGAATCTCGAGTCGCAGGTCGTTCGACTCGAGGGAGGCCTCGCCCTTGAATTCGCCGATTGCCTCGGAAATCATTCGCAAGTAAAGGTCGAAACCGACACCGGCGATGTGCCCGGCCTGTTCACCACCAAGCAGGTTGCCGGCTCCACGCAGTTCGAGGTCTTTCATTGCGATTGCCATTCCCCCGCCGAGGTCCGAGTTTTGGGCGATGGTCTTCAGGCGTTCATAAGCGGTTTCGCTCAGTTCATGATCCCGGTCATACAGGAAATACGCGTATGCCCGTTCGCGCGAGCGACCAACGCGTCCGCGCAACTGGTGCAATTGGCTCAGCCCGTATTTGTCGGCGCGATCGATGATGAGCGTGTTCGCATTGGGGATGTCGAGTCCCGTTTCAACGATCGTCGTCGACACGAGCACGTCGAATCGGCGTTCCCAGAAATCGACCATGACCTTTTCGAGTGCCGCCTCTGGCATTTTCCCGTGGGCGACGGCGATGCGCGCATCGGGGACGAGTTCCGCAAGTTTCGCGGCGACCCCAGGAATTGTTGACACGCGATTGTGCACGTAGAACACTTGCCCTTCGCGCAACAATTCGCGCTTGATGGCGGCGGCTACCTGTTCATCCGAATACTGTCCGACATAGGTGAGGACGGGATGCCGTTCCTCAGGAGGAGTCGCCAGCGTCGACATCTCGCGAATCCCCGCAATCGCCATCTCAAGCGTGCGCGGAATCGGGGTCGCACTCATCGCCAACACGTCGACGTTGGTCTTTAGTTGTTTCAGCGTCTCTTTGTGTTCTACGCCGAAACGTTGTTCCTCGTCGATGACGACGAGCCCCAGGTCTTTGAACGAGATGCCTTTCGATAACAATCGGTGCGTGCCGATGACGACATCGAGTGAGCCGTCGGAAAGCGACGCGAGCGTGTGTTTCGCCTCGGCGTCGGTCTGAAACCTCGACAGCGGTGCGAGCGTCACGGGGAACCCAGCGAATCGTTCACGGAACGTTTCGATGTGCTGACGAACCAATAGCGTGGTCGGGGCAATGATCGCGACCTGCTTGCCCGCCATAACAGCCTTAAACGCGGCGCGAACCGCGACCTCGGTCTTGCCGAACCCGACGTCACCCGCCAGTAGGCGGTCCATCGGAATTTCGCTCTCCATGTCGGCTTTGACCTCGTCGATCGTCGTCAACTGGTCGGGCGTCTCGTGATACGGAAACGCGTCTTCCAGCTCGCGCTGCCACGGGGTGTCGGACGGGAAGGCGAATCCGCGGCTGGCGGCACGAGCGGCATACAGTTTGACGAGCCCGACTGCGATGTCGCGAACAG
Source organism: Gulosibacter massiliensis (assembly GCA_945949175.1). Lineage (GTDB taxonomy): Bacteria > Actinomycetota > Actinomycetes > Actinomycetales > Microbacteriaceae > MWH-TA3. The sequence continues at coordinate 79,177 of CAMFDU010000001.1, forward strand.
CCTTGCGCGCGCGACCCTTGGTCGACGACCAGTCCGACCCGCCCATCTTGGACAAGCTCGGGTCTTCGCCACCGACGTAACGCGAGACGAGCCCCAATTGGTCAGTCGGAACATACAACTTGTCACCGGGAAACCCGCGCTTGCTCGGTGCGTATTCCAAGACCAGGTATTCACGCAGCGCTTTCTGTTTCGTCCTCGCCGACACGACAATTTCGCGCTCGACAAGTTCAATGAACTTTCCGATTCCGTGCGTTTCGTGAACGACGAAATCACCCTTGGTCAACTGCAGCGGGTCGACCGTCGTCTGTCGCTTGCTAGCGAGTCGGGCAGAGTCGCGCTGGTTTCGGGTTTCGCGGCGACCGAAGAATTCCGCTTCGCTCATTACGGTGAGTGCCGCCTCGACGATTTCCACGCCGTGATCGATTGACCCCTGAACCAAATAGGCGACACCCGTTTCGGGGTGCTCGGGAACGAATTCGACGGGACGCGCGGCGAGCCCCGCCTCGGCGAGCAAATCGCGCGCGCGTTCGAGCGTTCCGTGTCCCGCCGCCACGACGATGACGATTCCCTTGGCCGCGAGTCTCTCGCCAACAAAGTTCACCGCACCGTCGGGGTCTCCGACGAACGACGGAATCGGCTTGGACTCGACGCGTTCTTCGAGCCCCGAGTTCAGCGCCGTCATCGTGTAATAGTCACGACGAGCGACGTCGGCGCGGAACTGGTCGAACTCGACGAAATCGGCCTTGTCGACATTGATTGGCACAACCCCGCCGTCACCCACCTGATTCCAGGCCGCGGCGAGAAACTCTTGGTTCGTGATGCGAAGGCTCTCGGCGCGGGCGCGGACCCGGTCGGGGCCGACCACGATCACCGTTGCGGAGTCCGGAAAATAGTCAATCAGCGGAACGACCTCGTCGACCAGAACCGGCAAGAGCGATTCCATACCGATGACGCCGATGCCCTCGGCGATGGGCTCGGCGAGCGACCTCAGCGCCGGAATCGTGTCGGCGAGTTTGCGCGCTTTGGCCCGAACCTCGACGGTGAGAGCGATTTCGCGAACAGGAGTAATCTCGACCGATTTCACGTGTCCGAGAGAACGCTGGTCGGACACGGCGAATTCGCGAATCTCGTCAATTTCGTCACCAAAGAAATCAACCCGAACGGGGTGAGCCGCGAGCGGCGGGAACACGTCGAGGATTCCGCCTCGCAGTGCAACCTCACCACGCCGCGACACGAGGTCGACGCGCTGGTAACCCAGTTCGACGAGCGACCGCGACACCTCGAGCAGGTCGCGGCGTTCGCCGACCGAAATCGTGAGCAGTGGGCGATCTGCGAGGTCGGACGCGAGAGGCTGTAGCGCGGCGCGAACGCTCGCAATGATGACGAGGCTGTCGATTCCGTTCCAGGCGCGAAGTGCCCGCAGGGTTGCGATTCGGTTCGCGACCGTCTCGCTCGACGGGCTGAGTCGTTCGTGTGGAAGCGTCTCCCACGACGGAAAAATCAACGAGCGGATTCCCCACGTCGCGAGCGATTCGGACATCGCCTGAGCTTCGTTGCCGGTTGCCGTGACAAGCAACACGATTTTTGGTTCGCGACACATCGCGGCGATGAGAGGGGCGCGGGCGCCGTCCTCCAGCGACAAGGCGGGCCCCCGAAGTTGGTTCGCGGCATCGACCAACGCCGATGCCACTCCCCGAAGACTCACCTCGACAGTCTAGGGCTGGGCAAAAATCAGGACGGCGAGTGGTATCTCAGTTGCGCGTTCCCGAGACCCTCGAGAACGATCGACTCGACGGCACCCGCCGCGTCAGCGATGAGGTTCGGCAGGGTTTCGCGCTCGGTCTTTGTGAAGGGTTCAAGGACATGCACCGCCGTATCCTTTTGCCCCGACGGGCGACCGACACCGAGTCGAATCCGCAGGAAATCCGCGCCGATGTGGTCGATTGTCGAACGGACTCCGTTTTGGCCGCCGTGACCACCACCCGCCTTGATGCGAACGGTATCGAAAGGAAGGTCTATGTCGTCGTGAATGACGATGACGTGGTCGGGGTCAATTCCAAAGAAGTCCGCCAATTGGCGAATCGGCCCACCCGACACATTCATGAAACACATCAGCGTCGCAAGAATCACCTTGTCGGTGCCGGGCCGAAATCGACCCTCTGCGACCATCGCGATGGATTTGTGACGCTTTGGCTTCTCGCCAATCTGTTCGGCGAGACTATCGATCACTCGATGACCAACAGAATGGCGATGCGCGGCGTAATCGGGCCCGGGGTTACCAAGCCCGACTACGAGCCACGCATCGGTCATGATTATTCGGCGGACTCTTCCGCGGCGGGTGCAGCCTCGGCGGCAGCGGGTGCAGCCTCAGTGCCCAGCGACTCGGCACTAGGAACAGCCTGGATAGCGACGATGATCGCCTCGGGGTCAAGAAGTAGCTTGACTCCTGCGGGAAGGACAACGTCCTTCGCCGAGATGTGCGTGTGCTCGAGCATTCCTGTGACGTCGACCTCGAGGTGCTCGGGAATCTGCGTCGCTTCGGCTTCGACCTGGATGGTCTGGTGCTCGAGCATCGCTACGGTTCCGGGGAAAGGGTGTCCAAGAACCGACACAGGGATGTTGACCGAGACGGTCTCACCCTTCTTGACGATAACGAGGTCGACGTGCTCGATGACCTGACGGACATAGTCCTTCTGGACATCTTTAACGAGAACGAGTTCTTTTTTGCCGTTGACGTCGAGGTCGATGAGCACGTTCTTGTGACGGACGAGGAGGCTCAGTTCGTGCCCGTTCACCATCACGTGACGAGGGTCTTCGCCGTGTCCGTAGATGACCGCGGGGACGTTTCCGAGTGCGCGCAGCTTGCGTGCAGCGCCCTTGCCGAAGGACGCGCGTTCTTCGCCCTTGAGTGCATATTGTTCAGCCATGATTGCCTTTCGCGGGGTGGAGACCCCTGGGTTTGTGTTTCAACTCGAACGCCCGAAGCGTGAGGAAGACCAGGTCCGCCCACCGCGTCGATCACGGATTCGTAAATCCCTCGCCGAAGTTCGGTTTCAGCCTATCGGATAGGCTGGTAATTGATTTCCACGGGACTCGTTCGGGGTCCCCCTCGAACGGAGTGTGAATGTCTCACGCCAACATCGGTGTCGTCGGTCTCGCGGTCATGGGTTCGAATCTGGCCCGTAACCTCGCCAGTCGCGAGGGCAACCGCGTCGCGGTGTACAACCGGTCGTGGGACAAGACGGAACACCTCGTCGACGCTCACCCCGAAGCAAACTTTG
>CAMFDU010000002.1 GCA_945949175.1 Gulosibacter massiliensis
GTCGCGTTTTCGCGCATCCGGACCTTGGACGGGGTTTTCCTGTCACGCACGCTGCAACCAACTGACATCCAGGTCGACCGCCGTGTCGTCGACTTTATGCGAACAGCCAAGGACAACGACTTCCTCGAATAGTTTCTAGAAAGGCGGCGGTTTGCGCCTCGCGCGCCCGAGTGATTGGAACATCTGGTCCTGTGTGACGGAATTGACGCCCGATTGCAAAAGACCCAATTGCGTGTGTTGCGGAAGTCCCTCGTTGTGAATCATGACGAAGCCGTTGGGTGCGCCCTTAAGGGCACCCTCAGCGGTTGAGACGACTAGCGTCCAACCGGTGGTCATCATTGAATCGCCATATTTTGCTTTGATGAATTGCGTCACCGCTTCGTCCATAGTGTTTTCCACGTGTTCTCCGTCCACTTCCGTGCTTGGCGGAAGGTTGCTCAGGATACAGGCCACTACCGACACGAAACCAAAGACCTCGAACGATAGGCTCGTTCCATGCTTCTCAGTGACCGCGATATTCGTGCCGAAATCGAATCGGGACGCGTTCAGCTCGACCCGCTCGATATGGGGATGATTCAGCCGTCCAGCATCGACGTGCGTCTCGACAAGTTCTTTCGGTTGTTCGACAACCACAAATACCCATTCATCGACCCGGCCGAGGAACAGCCCGATCTAACCCGCGGAGTTGAAGTCGATCCGGGGGAGCCTTTCATTTTGCACCCGGGCGAATTCGTGCTCGGTTCAACTTTCGAGTTAGTCACGCTTCCTGACGATATCGCGGCCCGCCTCGAGGGTAAGTCGTCACTCGGTCGTCTCGGGCTGCTGACCCACTCGACCGCGGGTTTTGTCGATCCTGGATTTAGCGGCCACGTCACGCTCGAATTGAGCAACGTGGCGACACTCCCGATCAAGTTGTGGCCAGGCATGAAAATCGGACAGTTGTGTTTTTTCCGGCTCACTTCACCGAGCGAGCATCCCTACGGAAGCGACAAGTACGGCAGTCGATACCAAGGACAACGCGGGCCGACAGCCTCGCGCTCGTGGAAGAATTTTCACAAGACCGCTCTTTAGCGACTGACGAACCGCGACACCACAAACGACGCTCCCGCGCCGAGCACAGCGCCGACTGTGATTGCGGCGATGGCGATATTGCCCGACTCTGTCTCGCCGAACGCGAGCTCGTTGATGAGCAGAGCGACGGTGAAGCCGATCGAGGCGACCGTCGACACGAGGGCGACATTCCCCCAGCTCATGGCATCATCGCGGCGGCCGCCGAAGAATCGCTCGGCGAGCCACACAAACACGATGATTCCTAACGGCTTCCCAACCATCAAACCCACCACGATTCCGAGAAACACGGGCGATGTGATGGCTTCTGGAGTGAAAACGGATAGCGAAATACCCGCCGAGACGAGAACGAATAGCGGGACCGCGATGTAACTAGAGAAGGGGTGGAAAAACGCCATGGCGCGTTTCGCGGGGCTTGTTCCCTTTCGTTTCGACGTGGAAATGATGACACCGAGCGCGACACCGGCGATTGTCGCGTGAACACCCGAGGAATAAACGAAGTACCAGGCGAACAAACCAAGCACACCGAGCACGACCGGGTGAGCCAGAGGAGTGCGCTGGAGGACAGCGAAGAGTCCGAGAGCAACGACCGCCGCACCGAGAGACATCAGTTCGACGCTGGGGGTGTAGGCGACGGCGATAATCAAGATGGCCCCGAGGTCATCGACGACAGCAAGAGTGAGCAAGAATGCGCGCACCGCGACGGGCGCCCGGGGCGCGACGACGGCGAGCACTGCGAGGGCAAAAGCAATGTCGGTCGCTGCGGGAATTGCCCAGCCCTGAGCGGTGTCTGTGCCGGCGTTGAACACCGTGTACAACGTTGCGGGCAGGACGATGCCACCGAGCGCACCCGCGATGGGAATCGCCGCTGTTCGGAGGGAATTTAGTGAACCGCTGGTGAACTCATGGCGAAGCTCGATGCCAACGACGAAAAAGAAAAACGCCAAGAGGAAATCTGCGGCCCATTTGTGGACGGACAGTTCGAGCCCAAAGATCGGAATCTTTGTGTCGATGAACAGGGCGTATGTATTGCCAATGCCTGAGTTCACCCAGATGGTGGCTAGGACCGCCACTGCGATGGTGAGAAATCCGGCCCTAAGTTCCGCGCTGAGAACAGCTTTCGTCCACGCAGAGAGACGTTGGCGGACCATGCCTCACAGCCTAGATTCGACCAGTTGTTCGTGTTGCCACACGAGCCACGGACTGAACGCGAACGGAGCACCCTCAATCGCAGCACGAAGCTTGTCAGGGCAGACCCAGCGCCATTCGGCGACCTCGGCGGGCGACGGTTTCGGTTCGCCGGCGACGGTCGCGGCGAATACTGGACAGATCTCGTTTTCGACGATGCCAGACGCATCGATGGCACGGTAACGGAAGTCGGGAAGGGCTGGCCGAATGTCGCGAACCGTGATGCCCAATTCTTGCTCGGCACGTCGGCGTATCGCATCGTCCATCGACTCGTCAGGACCGGGGTGACCGCAGAAGGAATTGGTCCACACACCAGGCCACGTGAGTTTTGTCAGGGCTCGGCGGGTGATGAGAATCTCGCCCGCGGCGTTTGTCACGTGGCACGAAAAAGCAAGATGCAGCGGGGTATCGGTGGTGTGAACGGTCGCTTTCGGTGCAGTCCCAACGCGTGACCCGTCCTCGGCAAGGAGGACGACCAATTCTTCTACAGAGCTCATCGGTACTCAGGCTATCCTGAGATAGTGCCGTTGGAAAAGACCCTGATGTTCGTGGCGAAACGATGACTCGCCTCGCCCTCTACAGTCGCGTGGCCGAACGCTCGGCATCACTGGTCATCCGCGAATACTCGACCTCGTTCGGGTTGGCGTCCCGCATCTTGTCGGCGGGATCGCGCCAACATATCGACAACGTTTATGCGCTCGTACGCCTGGCTGACGAAATTGTCGACGGCGTCGCGGTTGAGGCTGGGCTGACGACGACCGAGGCGGGTCAACAGCTCGATGCTCTCGAATCGGATACGTACCGAGCGATGGGAACCGGATATTCGACGAATCTGATTGTCCATGCATTCGCCCTCACCGCCCGGGACGTCAAAATTCAAAAGGACATCGTCGAACCGTTTTTTACGTCAATGCGAATGGACCTTTCTGACCGCGTCTATACCCAAGAATCGTTCGACACGTATGTCTACGGTTCTGCTGAAGTTGTCGGTTTGATGTGTCTAGCCGTGTTTATTCGCGACGAAAAGCCTGACCCCGAGACGGCGCGAACGCTGTACAACGGCGCACGCGCTTTAGGTGCCGCGTTTCAGAAGGTCAACTTTTTGCGCGACCTCGCAGCAGATGTCGACGACCTGGGTCGATCGTATTTCCCCGGCGTGACGATTGCCGCGTTCACTGAAGAGGACAAGCACCGTTTGTGCGATGACATCTCGGACGATTTGAATGCTGCGGCACGCACAATTCCACTGTTGCCCCGTGACGCGGCTCGAGCCGTGGCACTCGCGCACGGACTTTTCGGTCGACTCAACGCGCGGATTCGCGCGACGCCAGCCGAGACGGTGAAATCGACACGCATCCGCGTGAACGACATCGAAAAACTCGCCATCGCCGCGCGCGTCATCGTTCGCGGAGGAAAGTAGATCCATGACCCAGAAACACGTCGTCATCATCGGGGCCGGTATCGGCGGACTCGGCGCAGCAGGGCTCCTTGCCAAAGACGGATACCGCGTCACCGTTCTCGAATCGCTGCCTAATGTCGGAGGGCGTGCCGGGACGTGGTCAAAGGACGGATTCCGATTCGACACCGGCCCATCGTGGTACCTCATGCCCGAAGTATTCGACCACTATTTCCGTCTCATGGGCTCGTCGAGCGCAAAGGAACTCAACCTCAGCCTGCTCGACCCGGGCTACCGGGTGTTCTTTGAGCCCGACGGCACCAAGGTTGCCGACCACGTTGACATCGAGGTCGGTCGCGACAAGAACATCGCGTTGTTTGAAAAGATTGAGCCGGGCTCAAGCGCCAAAGTTGGCACGTACCTTGATTCCGCGACGGAAACCTACGAGGTCGCGAAAAAGTATTTCCTGTACTCGTCGTTCCAGAGCCTGCTTCCACTGTTCAACCGCGAAGTTGTTGGGCGCCTCGGTACGCTCGTCCGCTTGCTGACCGGGACGATTTGGTCGTTTGTCGGTCGTCACGTGAAATCGGCGCGAGCACGCCAGATTCTCGGCTACCCCGCCGTCTTCCTCGGTGCGAGCCCGTTTAACGCCCCCGCAATGTTCCACCTCATGAGCCACCTTGATCTGGTCGATGGCGTGTTGTACGCGCAGGGTGGATTCACCCGCGTGATTCATGCGATTCGCGACCTCGCCACCAAGGCGGGAGCCGAAATCCACACGAATTCACCGGTCACGGGCATCACGGTCGATCGCGCCAACGGCGCAAAGGCTACGGGTGTTACGTACCGCGATGCCAAAGGCGCCGAGCACACTCTCGAGGCGGACATCGTTGTTTCGAGCGCCGACTTGCACTTCACCGAAACGCAGCTCGTTCCGAACGACCTCCAGACGTTCCCTGAGGCCTGGTGGGAAAACAAGACACCGAGCCCCGGCGCGGTGCTGATGTACCTGGGCGTCAAAGGCAAACTGCCCGAGTTGCTGCACCACAGCCTTTTTTTCACCGAGGATTGGGACGACAACTTTTCGAAGGTGTTCGCCAAAAACCCCACCATGCCGAATCCCGCGTCGTTCTATGTGTGCAGGCCGTCCGCAACGGACGACAAGGTCGCCCCGAAGGGTCATGAAAACATCTTTGTTCTTGTTCCCTGCCCCGCCGACGTCACGCTCGGAAAGGGTGGGCTTGACGGAAAGGGTGACACGACAATCGAGGAAATCGCCGACCGAACCATCGACGACATCGCGCAGTGGGCGGGAATCCCCGATTTCCGCGATCGCATTGTTCTTCGTCGAACCGTCGGACCCGCCGATTTCCAGAACGACCTCAACTCGTGGAAGGGCAATGCCCTCGGACCCGCCCACACGCTCATGCAGAGCGCGGTGTTCCGCGCCGGGAACGTGTCGAAGAAAATCGACGACCTGTATTACGTGGGGTCGGGAACCGTCCCCGGAATCGGACTACCGATGTGCCTCATCTCGGCCGAGGTCTTGCTCAAGCGCCTGCGAGGCGACGTGTCGGCGACGCCACTTCCCGATATCGAGATCGGTCGCTAGTCAGCGGACGAATTTCGGCCGAAGCGGGATCATCAGCAGGAGTCCGGCAATTAGAACGACGACTATTCCGAGAATTCCCCAGTAGTCAGCGCCACCCAGTGTCACGAACAACGCGAACAATGCTGGTGTGATGAACGAAATCGCACGTCCTGTCGTCGCGTAAAGGCCGAAGAGCTCTCCCTCGCCACCAGCCGGAGCAAGGTGGGCGATAAGAGATCGGCTTGCCGCTTGTGCGGGACCGACGAACATCGTGAGTAAGAGCCCGAAGACCCAGAAGACCATCGGACCGCCGTCGTGCAGGATGAACAACATCGTCCCGGACACGATAAGCCCCGCGAGGGATCCGATGATGACGCCTTTAGACGAGAAGCGGTCGTCGAGGACCCCACCAGCGAATACGCCGAGGCCCGCAATGAGGTTGCCTCCGATGGCAAAGAAAATCACTTCGGTGTCGGATAGCCCGAAGACTTTTCCGGCGAGGATTCCGCCGAACAGAAAGACGCCGGCAAGTCCGTCTCGATATACGGCGCTCGCCAGAAGGAAGTTGAACGTCTGCGGCGCGTTTTTCCAAAGACCAAAAATCTTTCGGAACAACATTGCGTACGAACCGAATATTCCGAGTTTCGCGTCGGGGTCGACGGCGGTGTTCTCAGGGACAAACAACAGCACCGGAATCGCGAAGATGGCCGACCAGACGGCCGCCAACAGGGCGATGAATCGGAAGTTGAGACCAGCGTCGTCGGTGACTCCGAACCAGTAGGTGGGACCGAGAATGAAGCCGAGCAGCGCGATGACGAGGACGACGATTCCACCGAGATAGCCGAGCCCCCAGCCGAAACCGCTGATGCGCCCGATGTTGCCGGGAGTTGAGATTTGGAGGAGCATCGCGTTGTAGTTGACGTTCGCCATCTCGTAAAACACGGTTGCAACAGTGATGAGAACGAGTCCCATGATGAAGAAGTCGGGAGTTCCTTCAACAAAGAACATCGCAAGAGTTGCCACAATCACGACAAGGGTATTGATTCCGAGCCAGCGACGTCGTCGACCACCCTGATCGGTGCGCTGCCCGACGATGGGGGCGAGAATCGCGACGATGACACCACCCATTGCCAAAGCCCAACCGAGGTTGGCGGTCAATGCCGAGCTTGCGGCGTTGTAAACGCGCTCCTCGAAGCCACCTTCGATGGTGACGCCAGGCCTCGGCTTGTACGCCGCGACGACGTCGGGATCGATGAAATAGTCCGACACGATGTACCGCGCGAACACGAACGTTGTAATGAGAACAGAGAACGCAGAAGTTCCCCAGTCCCAGAGTGCCCACGAAATGGTCTGGATGAGTGGAGTCTTGCCGCGGGCTTGATTAACGGCGTTGTTCGTCATGGCACAACGCTAGTGCGTGGCATGTGAATTTGGGAAGTACCGTGCGGAAACCTTTGGATGTGAGCGACACACGCTCAAGTTTTTCACACTCGACTTGACAAAGTTATGCACAGATGTCAAACTTGACACAACGCGACTCAAGTTGTCAGTCAAATTGGCGACTATCGCGAGACTTTCACATCAAACCGAAATATCGCCGGCAACGGCGGGAAGGAAAGACACAATGGCACGAGCTGTTGGAATTGACCTCGGAACGACCAACTCGGTCGTCGCGGTCCTTGAAGGCGGAGAACCCACCGTCATCGCTAACGCGGAGGGCTTTCGCACCACTCCGTCGATCGTCGCATTTACAAAGGACGGCGAGGTGCTCGTCGGTGAAACCGCAAAGCGCCAGGCCGTCACGAACGTTGACCGCACCATCGCGTCCGTCAAACGTCACATGGGAACCACGTGGACGCAAGACGTCGACGACAAAAAGTACACCGCTCAGGAAATCTCGGCGCGAATTCTTGGCAAGCTCAAGCGTGACGCTGAGACCTACCTCGGCGACAAAGTGACCGATGCGGTCATTACCGTTCCCGCGTACTTCAACGACGCCGAGCGCCAGTCGACGAAAGAAGCAGGCGAAATCGCTGGCCTCAATGTTCTGCGCATTATCAATGAGCCCACCGCCGCTGCACTCGCGTACGGCCTCGACAAGGGCAAAGAAGACGAACTCATCCTCGTGTTCGACCTCGGTGGCGGAACGTTCGACGTTTCTCTCCTCGAAGTGGGCAAGGACGACGACTTCAGCACGATCCAGGTTCGCGCAACCGCCGGTGATAACCGACTTGGTGGCGACGACTGGGACGCCCGCATTGTCGATTACCTTGCGAAGCAGTTCAAGGAAACGACCGGTGTTGACGTGTCGGGCGACAAAATCGCCAAGCAGCGCTTGAAAGAGGCGGCCGAACAGGCGAAAAAGGAACTCTCGTCGTCGATGAGCGCATCCGTTCAGCTTCCGTACCTGTCGCTCACCGAGAACGGCCCCGCCAACCTCGACGAGACCATCACGCGCGCCAAGTTCGAAGAACTCACCGCCGACCTGCTGCAGCGCACGGCCAAGCCCTTCCAGGACGTCATTAAGGAAGCAAAGATCAAGGTCGCTGATATTGACCACGTTGTTCTCGTTGGTGGATCGACGCGTATGCCGGCTGTTGCCGAACTCGTCAAGAAGTTGGCTGGCAAGGAAGCGAACAAGGGCGTCAACCCCGATGAGGTTGTGGCTGTTGGAGCATCGCTCCAGGCTGGTGTCCTCATGGGTGAGCGCAAAGACGTTCTGCTCATCGACGTCACACCGCTGAGCCTCGGAATCGAGACCAAGGGTGGAATCATGACCAAGCTCATCGAGCGCAACACGGCCATTCCGACCAAGCGATCCGAGACCTTCACGACCGCAGACGACAACCAGCCGTCCGTATCGATTCAGGTGTTCCAGGGCGAGCGCGACTTCACTCGCGACAACAAGTCGCTCGGAAACTTCGAACTCACCGGAATCGCCCCAGCTCCCCGTGGAGTCCCGCAGGTCGAGGTCACATTCGACATTGACGCCAACGGAATCGTCCACGTTTCCGCCAAGGACAAGGGAACGAACAAGGAACAGTCGATGACAATCACCGGCGGTTCCTCGCTCTCGAAGGACGACATCGAACGCATGGTTCGCGAAGCGGAAGAACACGCCGCCGAGGATCACGCGCGTCGTGAAACCGCTGAGAAGCGGAACGTCGCCGAACAGATGGCCTACTCGGTCGAAAAACTACTCGAAGACAACGACGACAAGCTTCCCGACGACGTCAAGTCCGAAGTCCGTGCCGATGTCGACGCACTCAAGTCGGCGCTCGCTGGAACCGATGACGCCGCTGTGGACGCCGCTGTCGAAAGACTGCAGGCCAGCCAGGGCAAGCTCGGTGACGCGATCTATGCGAACCAGGGCGACGCCGCAGGCGACGAGACCCCGGAGTCGACTAAAGACGATGAGGACATCATCGACGCCGAGGTTGTCGACGACGAGGAAACCGCTTCGGACGAAACCGACAAGGACTCCACGAAGTAATCATGTCGGACAACGAAAAGAACAACGACGAGCAGGTTCCCCCCACCGAACCGGTCGAGGACTCTAGCGAGGAATCGACCGACGAGGCGGGGGAACCAAGCCTCGCGGATGAAGCGGCTGAACAGAACGCCGAGGAGCTCCTTGAGTCGATGCTGGGCGAGGTCGAACGGAACCTGGTCGAGGAATACCGCGATCGTGCTGCCCGTGCTGAGGCCGAACTCGCAAACTTCCGAAATCGTGTCGAACGGGATCGTGCGGCGAACCGTGACGCCGTCATCGCCGAAGTGATTCGAGCCGTACTCCCCGCGATGGACGACCTTAATCGTGCCGAGTCGCACGGAGACTTGGCTGGCAGCCCGCTCGAAATAGTGGCGCAAAAAATCCGCACTGGCTTTGGCCGATTCGGACTAGCTGCAGTCGGCGAGGTCGGCGAAGCGTTTGACCCGAACCGTCACGAAGCAATCGTTAAACTTCCCACCGATGGCGCGACGAGCGAAACCGTTGCTGACGTTGTCGAGGTGGGTTACACACTCGGTGATCGACTGATTCGACCTGCCAAGGTCGCCGTCGCCGCACCGGCGGAATAGTCGAAGGAGGGACGCAATGGCAAGCCAAGACTGGTTTGATAAGGACTTTTATGCCGTTCTCGGCGTCTCGAAAGACGTGTCGGATGCGGAACTGAAGAAGGTGTACCGAAAGTTAGCCCGCCAGTTCCACCCCGACTCGAACCCCGGCGATGCGAAAGCCGAGGCACGATTCAAGGAAATCAGCGAGGCTTACACCGTCTTGGCCGATGCCGCTTCACGTCAGGAATACGACCAGATTCGTGCGATGGGCGGTGGTGCTCGTTTCTCGTCGGGCGGTAATGGTCCCGGCGGTTTTGACGATGTGTTTGGAAACATCTTCGGTGGCGGTGGACGGACGCGCTTTCAACAGAGCCCCGAAGACATCTTCGGTGGAATGTTTGGCGGCGGTGCTGGCGGATTCACTGGACAGCAACGATCGAGTACCCGAAAGGGTGCCGATCTCACGGCGAACATCACGATTGACTTCCGTACCGCGATTCAGGGTGGCGAGGTAAGTCTTGACCTTCGTGGAGCCAGACCGCTGCAAATCGCAATCCCCGCTGGCGTCAACGACAAGCAAAAGATTCGCGTGCGCGACAAGGGCGAACAATCGATGACGGGCGGGGCCTCTGGCGACCTCGTCATTACCGTCACGGTTCGCGACCACCCCGTCTTTGATCGTGACGGAGACAATTTACGCGTTGATATTCCGATCACGATCCCCGAAGCGATTCTGGGCGCGACAATCGAGGTCCCGACTCTCGAAGGGGACAGGGTCAAAGTCAAGGTCCCAGCGAACACTCCGAGTGGCCGCGTTTTGCGGGTTCGCGAGCGCGGCGTGAAGGTAAAGGGAAAGCGCGGCGATTTGCTCGCGACCATCCTTATTGTCACGCCAGACCTGATTTCGGACAAGACCAAGAAGCTCGTTGAGGAATTCAAGACGCTCAACGATGTTCACAGTCCGCGCGAGACGCTGTACAGCAAGGCGAGCCTTTAGGGGGGACTGTGTTCACCGAAGACGATCCAATCTTTTCCATCGCCCATGCGGCAGAACTCGCGGCGATGCACCCGCAGACGTTGCGACAGTATGACCGGCTCGGACTCGTGTCACCGGGCAGAACCGCCGGCCGTACTCGTCGCTATTCGATGCGCGACATCGTCCAGTTACGCGAGATTCAGCGTCTCTCGAACGAAGGCCTCAATCTCGAGGGGATTCGCCGCATCCTTGAACTCGAAAATACCGTCACCGACCTAAATCACCGAGTTCGCGAGCTCGAATCGATGCTTGCCGACGCCATGATCGCGCGTCCGGGAAGTCGCGTTTTTGCTGCCGGAAAGGGTGGCGAGGTCGTCTCACTTCGAGCTGGAACTCGATCGCAAAAGCCCAACCAGGTCGTCGTCTGGCGACCGTTTCCGTGGCGCGAACGCTAGGTAATAAGGAGAAAAATGGCCAACATGCAAGGTGCTCCCTCCTCGCAGGACGAGCAGAAATCCGCACTCGAACAGTACGGAGTGAATCTCACCGCGATTGCCCAGACCGGAAAACTTGATCCCGTTATTGGACGTGACGCCGAGATTCGACGCATCACCCAGGTGCTCACGCGCCGAACCAAGAACAACCCTGTTCTCATCGGTGAACCGGGCGTTGGCAAGACGGCTGTTGTCGAGGGACTCGCCCAGCGCATCATTGCCGGCGATGTGCCCGACAGCCTGAAGGGCAAGCAAATCGTCTCGCTCGACCTCGCGGCACTCGTCGCCGGAGCGAAATACCGTGGGGAATTCGAGGAGAGGCTCAAGGCTGTCCTCAAAGAGATTGACGAGTCCGACGGTCGTGTCATCACGTTCATCGACGAACTCCACACCCTCATGGGCGCGGGCGGCGGAGAAGGCTCTGTAGCAGCCGCCAACATGCTCAAGCCGATGCTTGCCCGTGGCGAACTTCGACTGATCGGTGCCACGACTCTCGACGAGTACAGGGAGTACATCGAAAAGGATGCAGCGCTTGAACGCCGATTCCAACAGGTTTATGTCGGCGAACCGAGCGTCGAAGACACGATTGCTATCCTGCGCGGTCTTAAGGAACGTTACGAGGCCCACCACCGAGTTGTTATCGCCGACAGCGCTCTCATTGCCGCCGCGACAATGTCGAATCGATACATCACGTCTCGTCAACTCCCGGATAAGGCCATCGACCTCATTGACGAAGCCGCGAGCCGACTCAAAATGGAAATTGAGTCGTCACCCGTTGAGATTGACGAATTGCGTCGATTGGTCGATCGCCTCACCATCGAAGAACTTGCGCTCAAGAAAGAGAAGGACGACGCATCGAAGGATCGCCTGTCAAAACTGCGTGGCGAACTCGACGAGAAGCGCGCGGCACTTGCTGAACTCCAGAAGCGTTGGGAAACCGAAAAAGCGTCGCTGCAGGGTGTTGGTGACTTGATGACGAAGCTCAACGAAGCACGAATCGACCTCGACCTTGCTATGCGCGAAGGGAATTACGAAAAGGCCTCGAAGCTGAATTACGAAGCCATTCCTGGATTCGAGGCCGCGATTGCTGCCGCCGAATCGGGCCAGCAAATCGGCGATCGAATGGTCAACGACCGTGTGACAGAGGACGACATCGCGGCCGTGGTCGCCGCATGGACGGGGATCCCGGTCGACAAGCTGACCCAGGGCGAAACTGAAAAACTGCTCAGCCTTGAAAAGGAACTCGCTAAGCGACTAGTAGGGCAAGAGGACGCTGTTCGCGCGGTATCTGACGCGGTCCGTCGTAGCCGCGCCGGTGTCTCTGACCCGAACCGCCCGACCGGCTCGTTCTTGTTTCTCGGACCGACCGGTGTTGGCAAGACCGAACTCGCTAAAGCGCTCGCCGACTATCTGTTCGACGACGAAAAAGCCCTGATCCGAGTCGACATGAGCGAATACGGCGAGAAGTTTTCGGTGTCTCGTCTGATTGGTGCGCCTCCCGGCTATGTCGGATTCGAACAGGGCGGGCAGTTGACCGAAGCCGTGCGCCGCCGCCCGTATTCCGTCGTACTTCTCGACGAGGTTGAAAAGGCTCATCCCGAGGTGTTCGACCTCCTGTTGCAGGTGTTTGACGACGGCCGTCTGACCGATGGTCAGGGTCGCACGGTCGACTTCCGGAACACGATTTTCATTCTCACGTCGAATCTCGGCTCAAACTTCCTCGTCGACCCCGAACTGTCGTGGGAAGACAAGAAAATCGCGGTCAACGAGACGGTTCGGCAGGCGTTCAAACCCGAGTTCGTCAATCGTCTGGACGATATCGTCGTGTTCGCGCCGCTCACCAGTGATGACCTTCAGCGCATCGTCGACATCACCGTGGATCGGCTGGCAAACCGATTGGCTGATCGCCGCCTCACTCTCGGGGTCACGCCCGGTGCGCGCCTGTGGCTGTCCGAACGCGGGTATGACCCGATTTACGGCGCTCGCCCGCTTCGCCGACTGATGCAACACGAGATCGATGACCGACTCGCCACCGCCCTGATTGCTGGGAACATTTCCGACGGTGACGCGGTTGTGGTTGATGTGGCATCCGATGGAGATTCACTCACCGTTTCCCGCAACAACCCCTAAACCACCCGAACCGACAAAGGACACCATGAGCAAGCGAGCAGTCACCGAGTACCCCATCCACGACATTCTGGCCACCCGCTGGAGCCCGCGTTCGTTTGACCCGACCGCTGTACTATCCCCCGCTGACCTCGGCCCGGCGTTTGAGGCAGCCCGTTGGGCGCCGTCGGCGAACAACCTGCAGCCGTGGCAGTTCATTGTCGGTTATCGCGGGGACGAGACATTCGCTAAAATCGCGGAGGACCTTTCCGGTTTCAACGCGGGGTGGGCCCCCGATGCGGGGGCGCTCGTCGTCGCCGTCACCAACACCATCACTGCATCCGGTCGAGACAACGCCTATGCGCGCTATGACCTCGGTCAGTCGGTGGCGCACTTCACAATCCAAGCGACGGCAAACGGCCACATGACTCATCAAATGGGCGGGTTCGACATCGACGCGCTCACCGTTGCTCTCGGGGTTTCAGAGCCGTGGGAAATCGTGTCTCTTATCGCCGTTGGTGCACTGGGAGATCCAAACAAACTGCCCGAAGATCGGCGCGAAGCTGAAACCGGTCCGCGGGCCCGTAAGCCGCTGACAGAGGTCGTGCGCTAGTCCGTCGACCTCTGGCCGAGATTGGCTTAGCCGAGCAAGGCCTTGTCGAGGAGCGCGAAGAGCGCCGACTTCATGTCGTCGCGATTCGTGACGGGGAACGTCCACGGGATTGAAACCTCGCGGGTCTCGCCGTTCTTTTCAATCGAGAAAACGCCGGTTGATTCCGTGATGTCGATTAACATCACGGTCGATTCAAGTTCCGCTCCGGCCAGTTTTTCCGCCATGAATCGCATGTGGTCGGCCATTGAGGGGTCGTTCATGTAATCGCACACACCGCGCACATCGTTGAGGTCAAGAGTCATAATTCGTTTTCCTTTCGTCGGTCACCAAAACATCGGGCGGTCATCGTCCTCGTCCGCTCCACCGATTTCGACGACAACGGGAACGTGGTCGCTCGGCTGTTCGCCTTTGCGCTGATCGCGGTCGATGAAGGCATCGGTGACGTTCGCCGCAAATGCTGGCGAACCCAAGATGAAGTCGATACGCAGACCCTCATTCCGCGGGAAAGACAGGTTTTTGTAGTCCCAATAGGTGTAGCCCTCGGGTACGCGAGGTCGAACGCAGTCGGTCAGGCTCATCCCCTCGAACTTTGCGAAAGACTCGCGTTCGACCGGCGAAATGTGTGTCGACAAACCGGGGACCATCCGCGGGTCACCGCAGTCGTCATCGAAGGGAGCGATGTTGAAATCCCCCATGAGTGCGAGCTGATCAAAGGTCGTCATTTCGGATCCAGTCGACGTTCGAAGTGCCTCAAGCCAGCGCAACTTGTAATCGAAGTGCGGGTCGTCGAGTGACCGTCCGTTCGGAACGTACAGGCTCCACAGACGAACCCCATCGACTGTGACGCCGATCGCGCGAGCCTCGAGTGGCGGGTCGTCCCCATCGTGATCTTTGGCAAACCCGGGCATCCCGTCGAATCCGATTGTGACGTCCGTCATGGGAAGCCTCGAGACGAATGCGACACCGTTCCACTGTGACAACCCGTGGCACGCGATGTCGTAACCGGCCGCTTCGAGTGAGGCCCGCGGGAACTGGTCGTCGCGGCACTTTGTCTCTTGCAGAGCGAGCACATCAATGTCGCTCGCGCTCAACCAGTCGACGACGCGATCGACTCGAGTTCGAATCGAGTTGATATTCCACGTTGCAATGCGCACGAGTGCGAGTTTAGGCGTTCGATAAGGTTAAGGAATGACCGCCGACCGCTCGCAACTCGCGTCTCTCATCAAGGACAACGCAGTTTTTTTCGGTGATTTCACGTTGACGAGCGGCGTGACGGCGACCTACTACATCGACCTTCGTCGGGTCAGCCTTGACCACCGCATCGCCCCACTGATCGGTGACGTCATGGTCGACCTCATCGCTGATATCCCCGACATCGCCGCCGTGGGTGGACTAACAATGGGCGCTGACCCGATTGCGTCCGCTGTTCTGCACCGAGGTGTCCTGAAGGGCAAAAGATACGACGCGTTCGTTGTTCGAAAAGAACCCAAGGACCACGGTCGCGGTAAGCAGGTCGAAGGCCCCGACCTCGAGGGCAAGCGAGTCATCGTCCTCGAAGACACGTCAACGACGGGTGGATCGCCGCTCGCGGCTGCGGCAGCCCTGGAAAAAGCGGGTGCGATCGTTGTCGCCGTCGCAGTTGTTGTGGACCGAAACACGGGCGCAAAGGAAGTTATCGAGGCGGCCGGTTACGAATATCGTTCGGCGATTTCACTGAGCGATTTGGGGTTGCAATCATGACCGACAAGGACAACGAAGACTTCCGCGACGACGTTGATTGGCTCAAAGACGCGTTCAATCGCGCCGTTCAGGGCGATAACGGCACGGTCCCTGATGCCGCGCGCCCGGTGGCCAACCCCTTCGCCGACTTGACCCCGAAGGACTCCTCTGCGTCAGTCGAGCCCGTCCTGCCGATTGAGCCCATCGCTCCGCCAACTCCGACCGTCCCAGAGGATTCGGTTGAGATGCCGTCGAACCGACACGACCTCGATCTTGACTTCGAGACTGACGACATGCCTCCAGTCACGTCGTTTGAACCGGTGATGCCGGTCGATCACTCAATTCCGTCGGTTGCGACCGATTACCCGCCAACCGAAACGCTTGACGCGGTTGATTTACCGG
Organism: Gulosibacter massiliensis; assembly: GCA_945949175.1. Lineage (GTDB taxonomy): Bacteria > Actinomycetota > Actinomycetes > Actinomycetales > Microbacteriaceae > MWH-TA3. The sequence continues at coordinate 15,613 of CAMFDU010000002.1, forward strand.
CAACGGCGCTGTCCGAACCCGATGCGCCTCATGTTCACGCCGCCACGCCGCCCCCCACACTGTCGGAGGAATCGAGCGGGATCGACCAAATCGACGCGCTGTTTTCGTCTGCCACGACATCGGCACCGACGGTTCCGATTGAGTCCTCACCAGTGAGTCCCCAGCCTGCGATGTCGAGACCCACTCGTGAACCAAAACCTGCCGACCAGACGAAGTCTCGCCAGAGTTTGGTGCTGATTTTTGGTGGAATCTTTGTTGTCATCGCGGCGATTGGCGCGTTTATTGCGGGCGGATTCGTGGCCTCTCCAACTGCCGCGCCTCTGACCGAAGTCACCGATGGGCCGGTCGCACCAACCACAGCACAGCCGCCGGGGGAATACAACTTCAGTGAACTTGTTGGGGGCGAATGCCTCGATCCGTTCGACACCGCGTGGGCCTCGACATTTACGGTTGTCGATTGTGCGACCCCGCACACCGCACAACTTGTCTACGCCGGCGATCTCGCGATCGACGGGTCTTACCTGTCGTACCCTGGCGACGACAGCACAGGGAACGCCGCGATGGCGGAATGTTCTCGCAAGGGCGTCCTCAATATGGCGGCGGCAAAACCTTTCTCTGACTTGCTTGTGTCGGCCGCTTACCCCATTTCCGCAGAGGTGTGGGATTCAGGGGACACGCGGTATTACTGTTTCGTCTCTCTCTCGAGCGGCGATCTCATCGGCGTAGACCTTGCCGGCAAATTGATTACGCAGGGAGCAGAGGCAACTCCGGAACCGACCGCGACCCCTTAACGCCGAGTCGCGATTCCATCACCGCGATGGCGTCGTCGGATTGGTCGATTAAGACGACGTTGCGCCCGAGTTCACGCGCGGCTGCACCCGTGGTGCCGCTTCCTGCGAACGCATCCAAGACCCAATCCCCCGGACGACTCGACGCGGCAATCATTCGTCGCAGAATTCCGACGGGCTTTTGGGTTGCGTATCCAGTCTTTTCCTTTCCCGTGGGGGACACGATGGTGTGCCACCACACATCGGTCGGGAGTTTTCCGCGCGCTGCTTTCGCTGGAGTAACGAGACCCGGTGCCATATAAGGCTCGCGGTCGACCTCGGTCGAATCAAAAAAATACTTCGCTGGGTTTTTCACGTAAACCAAAATGGTGTCGTGTTTGGTTGGCCAGCGCGTGGTTGATTTCGCGCCATAGTCGTAAGCCCAGATGATTTCGTTGAGAAAGCTCTCGCGCCCGAACATCGCGTCCAACGCGACTTTGGCGTAATGCGCTTCTCGATAGTCAAGGTGCAGGTACAGCGTGCCCGAATCGGTGAGCACGCGGTGCGCCTCGACCAGTCGGGGCTGGAGGAACTCCCAATAGTCTTCGAACGCATCGTCGTACCCGTACAAGATCCCCTTGACCGTCTCATAGGACGCACCGCCGAAACCGATTCTCGTGCCGCTCTCGGCGCGCACCGTTTTCAGGGATCGACGTTCCTGACGTCGACCGGTATTGAACGGTGGGTCAAGATACACGACCTGAAACATTGCGTCCGGGAGTCGCTTCAACAGCTCGAGGTTGTCGCCCTGCACGATGTGGGTCTCGGTCATTCCCCTAAGTTAACAGAGTGACGGAAGAGCAGCGTGATTCGGAGACACCCGAACTTTCCACTCATGGCGTTGGTCCGTGGAAGGGCGAGTGGCCGAACGACCCAAACTTCGACCCAGCGCTCCTCGAACACGGCGACACCCGCAACGTCATCGACGACTACCGCTATTGGACAATGGAAGCGATTGTCGCTGATCTCGATTCCAAACGTCACCGATTCCACGTTGCGATCGAGAATTGGCAACATGACCTCAACATTGGGTCGATTGTTCGAACCGCGAACGCCTTTCTCGCGAACACGGTACACATTGTGGGGCGCCGGCGCTGGAACAAGCGCGGGGCGATGGTGACCGACCGTTACCAACACGTGATTCACCACCCCACGATTGACGAGTTTCTCGATTGGGCACGAACGCATAACCTGACGGTCGTCGGTGTCGACAACGTCCCCGGCTCGGTCTCGGTCGACGAAACCTCGCTGCCAGAGGCCTGCGTTCTGCTCTTTGGCCAGGAAGGACCGGGGCTTTCGCCCGAAGCGATCGCGGCGAGCGATCTCGTCGTCGAAATCGAGCAATTTGGTTCTACCCGATCGATTAATGCGTCCGCCGCCGCCGCCATCATCATGCATTCCTGGATCCGAGAGCATGTAGTCGCCAAACGGTAGACTGAAAAAGTTCGCCGATCGAAGGAATCGACATGCCCGCAGTAGTTATCGTTGGAGCCCAATGGGGTGACGAAGGTAAGGGCAAGGCAACTGACCTCATCGCAGGACGCATTGACCACGTCGTCAAATTCAACGGCGGAAACAACGCCGGCCACACTGTCGTGATTGGTGATGAAAAGTACGCGCTTCATCTCTTGCCCTCTGGAATCCTCACCGAGGGTGTCGTCCCTGTCATCGCGAACGGCGTCGTTATCGATCTTGAAGTTTTGTTCGAGGAACTGGACGCGTTGACCAGTCGCGGTATCGACGTGTCGAAACTTCGAGTGTCGGCCAACGCTCACGTCATCACGTCGTACCACCGCACCCTGGACAAGGTCACAGAGCGATTTCTTGGAAAGCGCCAGATTGGGACGACGGGTCGCGGAATCGGGCCCACCTACGCAGACAAGATCAACCGCGTCGGGATACGCATCCAAGACATTTTCGACGAAGGAATCCTGCGCCAAAAGGTTGATGGCGCGCTGGATATGAAGAACCACCTCCTCGTCAAGATTTACAACCGCCGAGCCATCACCGCCGACGAAATTGTCGATGAACTTCTGTCATACGCGGATCGCCTTCGCCCGATGGTGTGTGACACGTCTCTCCTGTTGCACCAGGCACTCGAGAGCGGCAAGACTATTTTGTTTGAAGGCGGCCAGGCAACGATGCTTGATGTCGACCACGGCACGTACCCCTTCGTCACGTCGTCGAACTCGACCGCGGGTGGTGCCTCTACGGGTTCTGGAATCGGTCCGAATCAGATTTCCCGCGTGATTGGGATCGTCAAGGCGTACACGACTCGAGTCGGCTCAGGCCCCTTCCCGACAGAGCTTGACAACGATGAAGGAGAGCGACTTCGCCAGGCTGGCGCTGAATTCGGTACGACAACCGGTCGGCCGCGTCGCTGTGGCTGGTACGACGCACCGATCGCCCGTTATTCGGCGCGAATCAATGGAATCACCGACTTTGTCCTCACCAAGCTCGATGTGTTGACGGGTCTTTCTGAAATTCCCGTCTGCGTCGCCTACGAGGTTGATGGGGTTCGTTTCGATGAAATGCCGGTGAACCAGTCGGATTTCCACCATGCGACGCCCATCTATGAATCGTTCCCCGGTTGGACTGAAGACATTTCGTCAGCGCGGACCTTCGCCGACCTTCCCGCCAACGCACAGAACTACGTTCACGCCATCGAAAAGATCTCGGGCGCGAAGTTCTCGGCGATTGGTGTTGGGCCTGCTCGCGACGAGATAATCGCGATACACGACCTTCTCGACTAGAACATCCAAGTTTTGTCCAAGATTTGGCTTAACCCCAAACGGATGCTGTCGTACAGATTTACACTGGGCCTATGCAACACGAAAATGCGCTCATGAATCCGCGGCCTTTTGTCACCACGGTGGTAGCCGCATCGTTGTTGCTGTCCACAGTGGCTGGATGTGCGCAGAGCGTTCCAACGGAGTCGATTAGCGTGCTTAGCGGGAGTGAAATTCTTACCGCGGACCTCGGCAGCGATGTCACCGCACGCGGTGTGGTTCTCGCCGCGGTTCTCCTCGTTGCGGGTGATGTCGAGAAGGCTCTTACCAAGGGTCTCGTCACGGCTCCCGAGGTGGATGCTGCGCGCAAGGCGATTGACGAAGGAACACTCGATATGTGGCGCCAGCGCGCCGAAGCGGACGAGGTCACCCCGTGATGCGCCGATCCGCACTCGTCACAGCCGCCGTCATTAGTGCAGTTGTGTTTACGGGCACGACTCCGGCCCAAGCCGCCGATCAAACTGCCGTCAAACGCGCCATTGTTACCACTGTTCTCAACAACCTTGGAGTCCAGCCGACAGACCAACTGGTCAATCAAATTGTCGGTGATATCCCGATGAACTTTCTCGATTCGACGCTGATCCGCGAGGTCGGAAGTGCGATGGACAACATGGAAGATCCCACTCTCATCATCAGCGAGACGATTGATAGCGATGGTGATGGCATCCCCAACGCTGATGCGACCGTTGATGACGAAGACGATGAGTCTGAGTCTGAGTCTGAGTCTGAGTCTGAGTCTGAGTCTGAGTCTGAATCTGAATCTGAATCTGAATCTGACGACGACCGCGACGACGACCGCGACGACGACCGCGACGACGACGATGACGATGACGACGATGACGACGATGACGACGACCACGACGGCGACGACTAAGAACCCTCAGGGTTGGGGTGACACGCGTTTGGTTGTACTCGATGCGGTTGGACGCGATGCTTTGTAGGCTGAAGCCATGGACGAGGAAACGGCCGCCGAGCTTCGCGATTTGCGACAGAGCATCGACAATGTCGACGCCGCTCTGATCCATATGCTTGCGGAACGGTTTCGTTTCACGCAAAAAGTCGGACAGTTGAAAGCACGTGCCGGACTGCCACTGTCAGACAAAACCCGTGAAGCGACACAGATCGAGCGATTGACCGCGCTGGCACACGAGGCTAACCTCGACCCGGTTTTCGCCGAAAAGTTCCTCAACTTCATTGTCGCCGAGGTCATCCGCCATCACGAAAAGATTGCGAACGACTCACAGGGTTAACGCTCGCTGGATTTTTTCGCAGTTTCCTCGCCGTTCACCCGAATTCCACTTGGTTTCAGCACACTGTAACCATGGTTGCTTCGCGCCCGATTTTTGTTCCGCTCCAAGGGTGGGCGATCTCACTTGAACCAATGACATCGGACCACTTCGCCGATCTTTTCGCCGCAATCGCGCACCCCGTCGTATTCGAACAGGGATTCGGGGGCGGACTGGCCAACCTCACGACCGACATCGCGACGTTCTCGGAATGGGCGTCCTCGCACTTCAAATTTGATACGTCACACGTCTACATCATTCGCGCGACAACTGGCCCGTTGACGGGGGCAATCCTGGGCACGACCACGCTCGGCGACTTTGACGACGAGCGTGAGCATGCACACATTTTTTCCACCGCGTTTGCGCCGCACGCCTGGGGAACGACCGTCAACACAATGACCAAGTACCTTCTACTCGAACGCTCGTTCAATCACGGTTACGGTCGTGTGCGTATTCAAGCCGATGTGATGAACCACCGCTCACGGCGAGCAATCGAAGCCCTTGGCGCGCAATTTGAAGGAGTTGTTCGGCGTGACAAGCAGCGGGCTGACGGTTCGTGGCGCGACACCGCGCTCTATTCCATTCTGATTGACGAATGGCCGACGGTAGCAGAACGACTGGAGCGACGAATCACCGAGAAGGCATGGGCTCGACCGCTCGAGGCCGTTCCGACCCGCCTTGGCTGATTAGACGCTGATCCCAGGCAGATTGGCATACAACTTGTGCGCGGTTTCGAGGCACTCGTCAATCATGCGTTGTTGACGCTTGACGGTGACGTATTTTGGGCCAACCCACGCGGGCACGAACGACCCGTCCGACGCCTTCTCTCTGAGCATCCAGGCAAAGACACATTCTTCGGCGCCCGTCACGAACAACTGCCACTGAACCTGGCGCTTGTAGTAAATCGGTACCCAGTCATAGGACCCCCAATCGCGACCGGTCGTTTTGACTTCAACAATCGTTCCGTGGTCGGGGGACAATCCGTCGGGGGTCGCCATCATCCAGTCGGCTTCCGTCGAGGCGATGAGCCAGTCGTTTCCGCTGATGTCGAATCGTTCGGCGAGCTTGTCGATAATGTTCGATTCCTGGTCACGCCCAAACGCCATGAACGCGTTGTCGGGGATGGGGGTTGGGTCCATCATCTGGCCAACAACTTCAGTAAAACCCTTGTCGTCGTGGGCCTTGCCCACCATCGTCGCGGTCACACCCGTGGCGCGTACCCGCATCCACTCGTCGCGGTCGGCGCTCTGCACCAAAAATCGGGATTGCTCAATCATGTTCGTCCTCCGTTGTGGTCAAGGGTAACGCGGGGCACCGTCACGATTGCACAGCGCACACAGGGTTAGCCTCCGACGACCGGCCCGAAATGGGCGGGCAGTGTCCCTCGATGGACCGAACGCAATTGGTCAATTTCAATAGAGAACAAACCCTGGACCTCGAGTTCGCCCGATCGTTTGTCGGTGACTCCGACACGAAGGACGGGAACGTGGCGACCGTCGCAGAGACCACGGAATTTGACGTCGTCTTCGCGGGCGACGGACACGAGGGCGCGAGCTTGGGTTTCTGAAAACATGGCCGCCGTGGTGTCCACGTCATCGCGCGACATAATTTCGTCAATCCAGACCCGAGCACCGACACCGAAACGCAAGACGCCGTCGGCAACCGCGCGAATGAAGCCACCCGTACCAAGGTCGACCGCGCACGTGACGATTCCCTCGTGAGCGGCGGCACCGAGAAGTCCGGCAAGGTCCTTTTCCGCAGTGAAATCAACGCGTGGGGGAATACCACCGAGGTGGTCGTGCACGGCTCCGGCCCATGCTGAGCCACCTAGCTCATCGGCGGTAACGCCCAACAGGTAAAGGTTCTCACCTTCATCCTGCCAACCGGATGGCAGTCGGCGGGCAACGTTGTCGATCGACCCCAAAACGGCGACAACTGGTGTCGGATGGATGGGAACATCGCCGGTCTGGTTGTAAAACGACACGTTTCCGCCCGTGACGGGGATTCCCAATTCCAAGCATCCGTCGGCGAGTCCTTCAACCGCTCGGGCAAATTGCCACATCACCTCGGGGTTTTCGGGGCTTCCGAAATTCAGACAATCGCTGACTGCGAGGGGCGTCGCTCCGCTCGACGCAACGTTTCGATAGGACTCGACAAGCGCAAGTTGTGCCCCGACGTAAGGGTCAAGTTGGCAATAACGACCGTTCGCGTCGGTCGCGAGCGCAACGCCGAGACCGCTCACTTCGTCAATTCGAATCATTCCGGCACCGTCGGGGGTGTGAAGCGCCGTGTTGCCCATGACGTAATAGTCGTACTGGTTCGTGATCCAGTCGGTGTCGGCTTCGTTCGGTGACCCGAGAACGTCGAGAAACTGCCTTCTCAATTGTTCGCCGTCGTTCGCGCGCGCGAACTTTGCCGGCGAATCCGCTTGCAGTGCGTCAAGCCACGCGGGGTATTCCATCGGGCGGTTGTACACCGGGCCGTCAATCGCGACGGTGCGCGGGTCGACGTCGACAATCGTCTGTCCCTTCCATTCGATGATGAGGCGACCGGTGTCGGTGACCTCTCCAAGAACGCTCGCCTCCACGTCCCACTTGGTGGTGACGGCGAGGAATTCGGCAATCATCTCGGGTCGGACAATCGCCATCATGCGCTCTTGACTTTCGGACATGAGGATTTCCTCGGCCGTCAGAGTTGGGTCACGCAACAACACGTTGTCGAGCGTGATGAACATTCCACCATCACCGTTAGATGCGAGTTCGCTCGTCGCACACGAGATCCCAGCAGCGCCGAGGTCTTGAATGCCTTCGACGCAATTGTCCGCATATAGCTCGAGACAGCACTCGATGAGCACCTTCTCGGCGAACGGGTCGCCGACCTGGACGGCGGGACGTTTGGTAGGACCGCCTTCGGCAAAAGTGTCCGATGCGAGAATCGACGCGCCGCCGATTCCGTCGCCACCGGTTCGAGCCCCGAACAGAACCACGAGGTTACCGACACCTTTCGCGTTTGCGAGGTGCAGGTCTTCGTGCCGCAGAGCCCCTACCGCCAGGGCGTTGACGAGCGGATTCGCTTGGTACACCGCGTCGAACCAGGTTTCTCCGCCAATGTTTGGCAGCCCGAGACAGTTCCCGTAAAACGAGATGCCGCCCACGACGCCGTTGACAACACGACTCGTGTCGGGGTGGTCGATCGCGCCGAAACGCAGTGCGTCCATGACTGCCACGGGACGAGCGCCCATCGAGATGATGTCGCGAACGATTCCGCCGATGCCGGTCGCGGCACCCTGGAAGGGTTCGATGTAGGACGGGTGATTGTGGCTCTCTATTTTGAAGGTAACCGCCCAACCCTCGCCGATATCGACAACGCCGGCGTTTTCACCCATTCCGACCATAAGGTTCTTGGTCATCGCGGGCGTGACTTTTTCGCCGAATTGACGCAAGTGAACCTTCGACGACTTGTACGAACAATGTTCCGACCACATGACCGAATACATCGCCAATTCGCCGCTCGTCGGACGACGGCCGAGGATTTCCCGAATCTGCTGGTATTCGTCGGGCTTTAGGCCGAGCAGGTGGAACGGCTGGTCTTTCTCGGGGGTGGCCGCGGCGTTCTCGACCGTGTCGGGAGTGTGTTCAGTCACTATTGCTCCTGGTTACGAAAGAACGGTGGCGGCGAGTACCGACTGGAACATGGCGAGCCCGTCCGTTCCGGACGACATTGCCGCGGGAGTGTCGGGTCCGAACCCGGGTTCAACAGCGTGTTCGGGATGTGGCATGAGGCCGACGACATTGCCACGCGCGTTGCGCAACCCCGCAATGTCATTCAGTGATCCGTTCGGGTTGACTTCGAGGTATCGGAATACGACGAGACCGTCACCCTCCAATTGTTTGAGCGTCTCGTCGTCGGCGATGAATCCGCCCTCACCGTTTTTCAGAGGAATGGTGATTTCTTGTCCCTGCGTGTATCCGCTGGTCCAGACAGTGTCGATGTTTTCGACGCGAAGTTTTTGGTCGCGCCGAATAAATGTTCCGTGGTCATTGCGAATGAGCCCACCGGCCAGAAGGTGCGCCTCGACAAGAGTTTGGAAACCGTTGCAAATGCCGAGAACGGGCATGCCCTTGTTCGCCGCATCGACAACCGCGCTCATGATTGGTGAGTGGGCAGCAATTGCACCGCAACGCAAATAGTCCCCGTACGAGAAACCGCCGGGTAGGACGATAGCGTCGACGCCGTTCAGGTCATTGTCGCCGTGCCAAAGGGAAACGGGGTCACCGCCAGCAAGTTTGATGGCACGCAGAGCATCGCGGTCGTCGAGCGAACCGGGGAACGTAATAACACCGACACGCACGTTAGTCCGCCACACGAATCGAAATAACGTCTTCGATGACGTCATTTGACAGGACGTCCTTGGCAATCTCGTTGATGTGCTCAAGCAGTTTCGGTGTGACTTCGCCGTCGATTGTGATTTCAAAGCGTTTACCGATGCGGACGTCGGTGATTTCGCCGTCGCCAAAACGTTGCAGAGCACGTGCGGTTGCCTTACCAGCTGGGTCGAGCAGAACTTCTTTCGGCATTACCTCGACGATAACCTTCGGCACTCTCGCTCCTCGACTGATAGACGAATTCTGCGTTCAGTCTATTCCCGCGAATCACACCCGACGGGAGCCCTCGCGGTGGTCGCCGTTATGTGACGGCCATTAGCCGCGAAATGAGTTCGCGGTAACGTTCTGCGGTCTCCGTTACTATCCCCTGGGGCAGAACGGGCGGTGTCCCGGTCTTGTCCCAGTTCGCCGACAGCCAATCGCGCACGATTTGCTTGTCAAAGGATTCGAGCCGGCTCGGACCGCCCGCGGTATACGCCGCGGAATCCCAGTAGCGGCTCGAATCAGAGGTGAGCACTTCATCGCACAACGTCAACACGCCGGATTCGCGATCGCGGCCGAACTCAAATTTGGTGTCGGCAAGGATTAGCCCCTTCGCCTTGGCGATGTCGCTTGCTCGGCGGAAAATCGCGAGGCTCGTGTCACGCAACTCACGAGCGGTGTCCGCGCCAACGATTTCGGCAGTCCGTTCAAAGGAAATGTTCTCGTCATGTTGCCCGAGCGGTGCCTTGAACGCGGGGGTAAAGACGGGCTCTGGCAGTTGGTCACCGTTCGATAGTCCGGCGGGTAGCTGGATACCGCACACGGTCCCGGATTCCTGGTATTCGACCCATCCGCTGCCAGAGAGGTAACCACGAACCACACATTCCACAGGAAGCATGTTGAGTGTTCGCACGACCATTGCGCGGTCGGTAACTTCTGCAGGCGCATTGATTTCCAGGCGATGATTGGGGAATTCGGCCAGCTGGTCAAACCACCAGTGGGACAACCTGGTGAGAAGCGCACCCTTGCCGGGAATCCCGGGCTCGAGAACATGGTCGAACGCGGACACTCGATCGCTCGCAACCAACAACATCGAGGAGGAGGACTCGAGGTTTGATTCCGTTTCGGGAATGTAAAGATCGCGGACTTTTCCGGAATAGACATGACGCCACCCCGGAATACTCATTCGGCGGCTCGTTCGGCAATGTCGGTGCGGAAGTGCGAGCCATCGAGAGTGATGCGGTCGAGCGCCATGTAGACGCGTTTTCGCGCGTCGGTGAAATCGGCTCCGCGCGCGATGACAGAGAGCACCCGTCCGCCGGTTGACACAAAGCCGTCACCGTCTCGTGCAGTCGCCGCATGAGCTATCGACACACCGGGAACCTCGAGCGCATCAGCCAATCCCAGAATCGGCTTGCCAGTGTGGGGCGATTCGGGGTATCCCTCGCTCGCGAGAACAACGGCCAGCGCAACATCATCCGCGAAGACCGGTTCGGGGACCGACGCGAGTCGGCCCGTCGCCGACGCAAAAAGCAGTTCGGCGAGCGACGACTCAAGGAGTTCGAGAACGACCTGGGTTTCGGGGTCGCCGAATCGGGCATTGAATTCGATCACGCGAACGCCCTTGGACGTGATGATTAGTCCGCAGTACAGCAGTCCAACGAATGGGGTGCCCCGGCGCGATAATTCACGAATCGTCGGCTGGGCTACGGTCTCGACGATCTCGTCGACAAAACCATCGGGCAACCAGGGAAGCGGCGAATACGCGCCCATACCACCCGTGTTCGGCCCCTCATCGTTATCAAAGGCACGCTTGTAATCCTGCGCGGGTGACAGCGGAACGACTGCGTCCCCGTCCGATAGAACGAAAAGCGACACTTCCTGACCGTCGAGGAATTCTTCGATGAGGACCGGGCCTTGGTGAATAAAGAACTCTGCGTGATCGCAGGCGGCCGAGCGGTCATTGGTCACGAGCACTCCCTTGCCCGCTGCGAGTCCATCCGCTTTGACGACGTAGGGGGAACCGAATTCGTCGAGCGCCGATTCGACTTCCGTCATCGTCGTCGCCGACATCGATCGACCGGTCGGAACGCGGGCGGCGTTCATGATTTCTTTTGCAAACTCCTTCGAGCCTTCGATCTGGGCGGCGGCTTTGTCTGGGCCGAAAACCGGGACGCCGACGGCGCGAAGCGCATTCGCAACGCCGGCGACGAGGGGCGCTTCAGGGCCGACGATAACGAGTTCGACACCCTGCTCCATCGCATAATCGGCGATGAGGGGACCATCCGTCGTATTGAGCGAGACCGTCTCGACCACAGTGGCAATTCCCGCGTTTCCGGGGGCAACCATGATCTCGTGGGCGGTCGTGTCGCGCAGCAGAGCGTTGACGATGGCGTGCTCTCTGGCACCGGACCCAATCACGAGTATCTTCACGTGAAAACCCTACCTTTGCCGCTGCTAGCGTGTTGGGCGTGCCTCTTCCCCGAATCGATTCCGAACGTGGCCGAGCCGCTGTATCGTCGGTTCGTGGCGGAACGGCCGATCGTGATGTGACAGCCGTCGCTGTCCGTTTCATCCTGCAGGAATTCGCACGAATCGCTCCGGGCAAATCTGTCGAGGTGCGAGTACCTCCGCACGGTGCGGTCCAGATTGTCGAAGGACTCGGCCACACTCGAGGGACACCCCCGAACGTCATCGAGCTCGATGTGGACACGCTCGTGGCGCTTGCGGTAGGCGACGAGTCGTGGCAGGCCGCCGTCGCCCGCGGTGCCGTCCGAGCGTCAGGAACTCGAGCGACCCTAGCTGAGCTCCTGCCCCTCGCTGTTCTGGGAGAATAGCGACATGGCCAAAACCGACGTCACCATCCGCCGCGCCCCGCGGATCTGGTCGTTCATGATGACCGGGGCAATCGGAGGAATCGTTGTCGCCGCCATCATCACGGTGGCGTCGCCGGTTGACCCAGCCGTGGGTGTGTTGCCCACGTTTGGTTTCTTCGCGATCTTCGGATTCGCCATCGGCTTCATTCTCGGCGGATTAGTCGGAGTATTCCTCGATCGGTTCACAAAAACGTCACTGGGGGTCGCCGAAATCACCGAAAGCAAGGAACGCGTGCCGAAAACGCGTAAACCGCGCGATTAAGACGACTGGTTTTCTTCGACCCAACGCAAGTACTCGGGCGTGACGCTTCCCGTCACGTAATCGCCCGAGAAGCAGGACATTTCTAGTGCCGACACGGCGCTGCCCTCGAGAATCGCACTCTGCATGTCGGCGACCTCTTGATAAATGAGGTGGTCGGCACCAATCTCGCTGGCAATTTCGGGAATCTTGCGACCAGCGGCAATAAGCTCGGCCCGGCTTGGCATGTTGATTCCGTATACGTGGGGGAAACGCACAGGCGGGGCGGCCGACGTGAACGTCACCGAGTTCGCTCCGGCGTTTCGGGCCATGTCAACGATCTCGCGCGAAGTTGTACCGCGAACGATTGAGTCGTCGACAATCAGGACGTTCTTGCCCTTGAACTCGGAGGGCATCGCGTTGAGCTTTTGCTTGACACCCTTTCGGCGTTCTTCTTGCCCGGGCATGATGAAAGTCCGGCCGACATATCGGTTTTTGTAGAAACCCTCGCGGTATTCGATTCCGAGCTTTCGTGCCACCTGCAGTGCAGCTGGGCGCGACGAGTCCGGAATCGGCATGACGACGTCGATATCGCCAGCTGGCGCCCACTTCGCGATGGTGTCCGCAAGGCGATCGCCAAGTCGCAACCGCGCTTCATAAACCGAAATGCCATTCATGACCGAGTCGGGACGCGCAAGGTATACGTACTCGAACGAACACGGAATCAGCACGGGGTTTTTGGCGCATTGTCGCGACACCATTTCGCCATCCTGCGAGATAAAGAGAGCCTCACCCGGCTCGACGTCTCGAACGATCTCGTAGCCGCCGGCTTCGAGGACGAGTGATTCGCTTGCGACGGCCCACTCTGCTCCGACGAGCCCGGCGTTTCGACGGCCAAGAATCAGCGGGCGAATGCCGAACGGGTCGCGAAATGCAAGTAGTCCGTGGCCGGCGATGAGTGCGATGGCAGCATACGAACCCTCGACACGCTCGTGCAGCCGAGCGACCGCATCAAACACATTGTCGGGCGAGAACTTTTCAATCGTCGTTGCGGCCTGCAGTTCGTGCGCGAGCACGTTCACGAGAAGTTCGGTGTCGGAATTTGTGTTGAGGTGACGACGGTCATCCTCGTTGAGTTGGGTGGTCAATTCCCGCGTGTTTGTCAGATTCCCATTGTGAACAAGGATGATTCCGTAAGGGGCGTTGACGAAAAACGGCTGAGCTTCCGATTCACGGTTCGCGTTGCCGCGGGTCGCATAGCGAACGTGACCGAGCCCAATGTTTCCCAGCAGACCTCGCATGTCTCGGGTGCGGAAGGCTTCTCGAACCTGCCCCTTCGCTTTCGCCATGTGGAGCGTCTTGTCCTCGCAGGTCGCAATACCGGTGGAATCCTGCCCACGGTGTTGTAGCAGCGCTAGGGCGTCATAGACCTGCTGATTGACGGCCGTTGATGAGACGATTCCGACGATGCCGCACATGTCGAGAGGATCTCCTTTGGCTGAGTGTCGATGCCCATCGGCTTCTGGTCAATACTCTCACATCGAGCAGACGACGAGGCCGATAGAATTGCCCAGTGACGGCGTCCAATTCGTATTCCGCCGCCGGTGTCGACACCGAAGCGGGTGATAAAGCTGTCGAGCTCATGAAGGCAGCAATTTCAGCGACGCACGGACCCGACATCCTCGGGGGCGTTGGCGGTTTTGCCGGGCTTATGGATGTGTCGTTCCTCAAAGACTTCCGCCAGCCGATTCTCGCCACGTCGACCGACGGCGTAGGCACCAAGGTCGCCATTGCCCAAGCGCTTGACGTTCACCACACCATCGGCCACGACCTTGTCGGCATGGTTGTCGACGACATCGTCGTCGTTGGGGCGAAGCCACTGTTCATGACCGACTACATCGCGTGCGGCAAAGTCGTCCCAGAGCGCATCGCCGACATCGTGCGCGGAATCGCCGAAGCGTGTGCCCTCACGGGAACAGCACTCGTTGGCGGTGAAACGGCCGAACACCCCGGACTTTTGGGTGAACACGATTACGACGTCGCCGGTGCGGCTGTCGGAGTTGTCGAAGCGGACGAAATGTTAGGTGCCGAACGCGTTCAGCCCGGCGATGTCGTCATCGCAATGGCATCGAGCGGTATTCATTCGAACGGGTATTCGCTCGTTCGCCACATCGTTGCGAACCGCAATCTCGCCTTTGATTCGACCGTTCCTGAATTTGACCGCGTCCTCGGTCTGGAATTGCTCGAGCCGACTCGCCTGTACACGACAGCTCTGTTGGACTCGCTCACCGAGCACCCCGGCGCGATTCATGCGCTTAGTCACGTCACGGGTGGCGGAATCGCTGCCAATCTCGCGCGCGTGTTGCCGACCAGCGTGTGGGTTGACCTCGATCGCTCGACCTGGAGCCCTTCACGCGTCTTCCGGGTTCTTGCGGATTGGGCAGGGGATTCACTCGAATCGACCGAAGGCACCTGGAATCTAGGCATCGGAATGCTCGCTGTTGTGTCGCACGAATCGGCGAGCACGCTGACCCGCGAATGGACCGCAGCGGGAATCGACTCCTGGGTTGTCGGTCACGTCTCGGACCGCGAACACTCGTTGGACGGGTATGTCACGGGCGCTAAGGGAGTCGACGGCGGAGCCGTGCGACTGGTCGGCACTTACGCCGACTGAACCTCATCGCTTTCATCAGTTTCATCGCCTGCGCCTGCTTCGGCGCTGGTCGAATCTGGTGACGCATACTCTGGCCACTTCGCCAGATCC
Source organism: Gulosibacter massiliensis (assembly GCA_945949175.1). Lineage (GTDB taxonomy): Bacteria > Actinomycetota > Actinomycetes > Actinomycetales > Microbacteriaceae > MWH-TA3. The sequence goes on from CAMFDU010000002.1 coordinate 30,760, forward strand.
TCATCGAGACGCGGGTTTACCCCCAGTTCCGACTCGAGCTTGGTCAGGTCGGTGTCGGGACTGAAGTATTTCAGTTCGCGCGCAACCTTGGTGTGCTTCGCTTTTTGACGGCCGCGGCCCATAGTGGACCCCTTTCCCTCACACTTTTCGCCTCACCGGCGATCGTCGTGTCCGGGGCGTCAGACGTTCAGAATATCACGACCCGAGCAGCACGATGGCGGAGATATACCCAAGCGCTGCCACAACAATCCCAACGACCACATGAGATGTCACGATGATCGAGCCGGTTCGGATTTCACGACGTTCGATGTGTTGTGCTGCTGTGACGGTGAGCGTTGAAAAGGTGGTGAGCCCCGCCGCGAAAGCGAGGATGAGTGACGCCATCGTCCAGTCGAGCGCGTGCACCGCGAACGCCCCGGCGCCGGCGCCGACCGCAAGGCTTCCCACTCCGTTCACCGCGAACAGTCCCCATGACCACACGCCCGGACGAATGATGGCCATCACACCGAACCGAGCTAGTGCGCCACATCCGCCCGCGACGATTTGCGCGAAAACCCACCAGATGTCAATCATGTCGCAGCCGACCTACGTGCACCGAGCCGCAATCCGGCAATAGCAAACACGAGACCCATAATGATGGATCCGACAGCGTACGTTCCCATCACAACGAGGGGTCCGACACCATGGCGAACAATTGGTACTGCGACGTCGAGCGAGATTGCGGACAGGGTAGTAAAGGCGCCGAGAAATCCCGTCGTGACACCAAGGCGCATCCAGGCGGGCACAGAAGGCACGCCGCGAGCAACGATGTACCCAAGGGCGAATGAACCGATGAGATTGATGACGAGGGTCGGATACGGCCACCAGTAGTCGTCAATTTGACCCGCAACAAGTGTGATGACAACGCGAGCAGCACTCCCTAAAAGTCCGCCGACAAATACGGCCAACACCGACTTCAGTGACGTGTGCACAACCGCCAGCGTACTCGTGTCGGATCACGATAATTTCGCGGTTAGGCTTGCGATACGACGCCAAAGGAGTGCCCGTGTCCCTAGTTCCGCTCTTCAGCCACGATGAACATCGTGGCGAAGTCGTTGAACGCTGGGGTAAGAAGGTTTGGAGCCAGTCGTCGTCGTGGTGGAAGCATCTTGACGCGATTGGACGCGACGAGTTCCTCGCCGAAGGCGTCGCCCTCAGGGTCGAATACCTAGCGGCCAAAGCTGCCCAATTGCCCGTCACCGCCGACACTGTCGTTGCTCTCGTCCTCCGACACCGAGTCTGGATCACCCAGGGCTGGGGAGGCGTTGAGCCCACCGCCGAGCAATTCATTGGCCTTGGAAACATGTATGTCGCAGACGAGCGCTTCGCTCGTCACTATGGAGGAGTCGACGGGGCGAGCTATGTTCGCGACGCGATTATCGCGTGGGTGGCCACAACGCCACAGACTTCGGATGCTTCCGACGGACGTAGCAGTGCAACCAAAGGAACAACGTCGTGAACCGTCTCGCCATTTTCAGCCTCAGGAACCGAGCCCTCATCGCCCTGGTCACGGTTGTTGTTGCTATTTTTGGTGGCGTCGCGATGTCGCTTCTCAAACTCGAGCTGATTCCCTCGATTACGTTTCCACAACTCGTCGTCGTCACAAACTACCCAGGCGCATCTCCGATCATCGTCGAGAAGGAAGTTTCGACCCCGATTGAGACGGCGATTCAGGGCGTCAACGGGCTCGAATCAACAACCGCCACGTCGCAGAATGGTCTGTCGCAGGTCACGGCGGCGTTCGCTTACGGCACGAGCCTTGAATCAGCGGAACAAAAGGTTCAACTGGCGATCAACCGGATTTCGAACCTACTTCCGGCTGGAGTCGAGCCGCAGGTTATCGCAGGCTCTTTCTCGGACATCCCCGTGCTCCAAATGGCGGTGACGAGCGACCTCGCCCCTGATCAACTGAACCAAGCATTGAAAGACATCGCGGTTAAAGAACTGACCAAGCTGGACGGCGTTCGAGATGCCGCGGTGTTTGGCGCTAACGGCGAACACATCGCCATCGTTCCCGATGATAAAGAGTTGGAACGGCGTGGATTAACGACCACCGATATACAGACCGCATTACAGACCGCCGGAATTCGAATCGGTGCGGGCAGTGTTATGTCCGCTAAAGGCGAACTGTCGATTGTGTCGGGAACACCACTCGCGAGCCTCCCGGACATCCGCTCGGTCCCCGTGACGATTCCCTACAAGCCGCCGCCTGTCACCGTGCCCAAAGCGCCGACCGTGCCGACGTTTCCAACCATCACGGTGAGTCCCCGCGAAGACGGGGATTGGAGCCTCGACGAATTGAACGGTGGCGAGTGTTTCGAGCCCTATCCCATCACTGAGGATTTATACACTGTTGTTGACTGTGACGACGCTCACTCGGCGGAACTTGTTCGCGTCGGTGACCTGCGCACCGATGCGGGAATCCCGATTTACCCCGGTGACGAGGCTATCGGTGGCGTCGCAATGGGCGAGTGTTTTGCATCGGGAATCATCTCGGCGTCGGCAAAAGCAACCTACCCCTTGTTGACCACAGCCCCCTTGTTGACCACAGATGTTTTCTACCCGACGAGCCAGACCCAGTGGAACCAGGGCAATACGTTCTATTACTGCATTGCGCACAGCTTCTCTGTTGACCCCATTACGGGAAGTGTTGCTGGCAGCAGGGTGAACACCGTTGTTCCGGCTGCGCCAGCAATCCCGGGAACGTCTGGAACAAGCACTCCGTCATTTGCCTCGCCCGTTGCGCCAGCGATTCCAACCACTCGCGCGGTCACCACTATTGGTGAACTCGCGCGTGTGTCTATCCAACCCGACGCCATCACATCCATTTCGAGCGTCAATGGCGAACCGTCGCTGACTCTTGCCATCACGAAACGTGCGGATGCAAACACGGTGGACGTGTCCCGTGCGGTCACAGCGGCCTTGCCTGCGCTAACTGACCTGCTTGGTAACGGCACTAAGTTCACCATAGTTTTTGACCAGGCGCCGTTCATCGAAAAGAGCATCGAATCTCTCGCTATCGAGGGCCTGTTGGGACTGTTCTTCGCGATCATCGTGATTCTCGTCTTCCTCCTGTCCATCCGATCGACGCTTGTCACTGCAGTGTCGATTCCGACGTCGTTGTTGCTCACGTTCATTGGTATGTGGGCGAGTAACTTCTCACTCAACATCCTCACCATCGGCGCGGTCACAATCTCGATTGGTCGAGTCGTTGACGACTCGATTGTGGTTGTGGAAAACATCAAGAGACACCTGTCACTCGGTGAAGAACGCATGGTCGCCATTCGTGACGGTGTCAAAGAGGTCGCCACCGCGGTCACCGCGTCGACGATTACGACGGTCGCGGTGTTCCTTCCGCTGGCGTTCGTGGGCGGATTGTCTGGCGAACTATTCCAACCCTTTGCTGTAACGGTGACCATCGCACTCCTCGCGTCGCTGTTCGTCTCGCTCACGATTGTTCCCGTGCTCGCCTATTGGTTCCTTGGTGACAAAAAGCCGAAAAAGAAGGCGTCGACGAAGCCGGCCAAGCCGCTGAAGTCAGGCTCAGAAGACAATGACTTCTTGCAGCGCAACTACCGCCCTATTGTTCGTTGGACCGTCACCCACCCCGTTGCGACGATGCTCATCGCCGTTCTCACGTTGGGAGGAACGTTCGCACTGACGCCGTTTGTCAAAACCAACTTTGTGGGCGGAAGTGGCCAGTCCACCATCACGCTGACGCACTCGACACCCGGTGGACTCACGCTCATGGACCGCGCAGAAGTGGCCGAAGATGTTGAGGCAAAACTGTTGGACTACGAGGGTATCGAAACCGTTCAGACGTCGATTGGTGGTGGAAACGGTTTTGCGGCTTTCAACGGCCAGGCGGGAAATATCATTTATCAGATCACGATTTCCGACGAGGTGGATGCTGATCTGGTTCGCGCCGAAATCACGCGTGACCTGGAAACCATTACCGACACGGGTGAAATTGTCTCGGCACAGGGCGGTGCGTTCGGTTCACAGACCATCGATATCACGGTGAAGGCCCCATCGGAAGAGACACTCGCCGAGGTCACCGCAGCCATCGCGGCGGCAATCACAGAGACGAAAGCCGCCGACAGTGTCACGACGTCGCTCGACGATACCCAGTCGTTCATTTCAATCTCGATCAAGCGAAAGGAAGCGGCGACATACGCGCTGTCGGAAGTTCTTATTGGGCGGACGCTGTCGGGACTCATCGCACCAAGCGCTATCGGTCAGGTCGTTATCGACGACGTCACCATGGATCTGATCGTCGAGTCGAAGAACTCCCCCGAAACGCTGGGGGAATTGCGGAATTACAAACTGACCACACCTCTCGGAGCGAAGGTTCTACTGTCGAAGGTGGCAACAATCGGAATTACCGAAACTGCTGCATCGCGCACCACCGAACGTGGTGTCCTGTCTGCTTCAGTTGCAATCACGCCCACGTCGGACAACCTCACGGAGTCGACCGCGGTGGTTAACACTGCGCTTGCGAGCGTTGACCTTCCGTCGGGTACGACGGCGACAATCGGTGGTGTCGCTCAAGACCAGGTCGAGTCGTTCCAGCAACTTGGACTCGCGCTCCTTGCCGCGATCTTGATTGTGTATGTCGTGATGGTCGCGACGTTCCGATCGCTACGTCAACCCCTGCTGCTGCTCGTGTCGATTCCGTTTGCCGCAACCGGAGCAATTGCACTCCAGATCATCTCGGGAATCCCACTCGGAATCTCGTCACTGATCGGGCTGTTGATGCTCGTCGGAATCGTTGTCACCAACGCCATTGTTCTTATCGACCTCGTAAACCAATACCGCGAACGAGGGGGTTCGGTGGTCGATTCGTTGCTCGACGGAACCAGCCGACGTGTTCGACCGGTGTTGATGACGGCACTCGCGACGATTTTCGCACTCACGCCGCTCGCGACCGGCGTGACAGGAAGCGGCGGATTCATTTCGCAACCGTTGGCGATTGTCGTCATCGGCGGTTTGTTGTCATCGACAATCCTCACACTGCTCGTTCTTCCCGCGCTCTATTCGCTCGTCGAAGGGCGCAAGGAACGCAAGGCGACTCGTCGGGCCCTGAAGGCCTAAGGCGCCGGGGACAACACCCACAACACCTCGGCAGGCTCGCTTGTTGAGGGGTTTCGCCACGTGTGTGGCTCGCGGCCTCGGAAGGTCATCGCGTCCCCGGCATTGAGATTGTGAGTGGTGGGGCCGAGAACGATATCGAAGTGGCCTTTAAGGACATAGACGAATTCGATCTCTGTGTCGAGGGCGTACAGTTCTTCCCCACCGGAACCCTGCGGGCTGACGATTGAGTGCAAGACTTCAATGTGTGTTTGCGACCCTGGCGACAACAGGTACTCGCGGGCGTTAATGCCACCAAAGTTGATCATGGCGCCTTCACCCGCGCGGACAATGGCGCTCGTGGGCGGCTCGAACAATTCACCAACGCGAAGCCCCAAGGCTTCGCACACCGACACCAGCGACGCAACGGACGGGGAAACGTGGTCACGCTCGAGCTTGCTCACGAACCCCTCGGTGAGGCCGGCGGCAGCGGCGACTTGACCTAGAGTGAGTCCACGCGCGAGCCTCGTTGCTCGAAGCCGACCGCCGATCGGAATCGCCTTGTCGCTCACCTGTTTTGCCGTGCGTCGAATGCTGCCGGCCATGATCAGCGAACGTCCATCGCAACGGCACGAACGGGTGCACCATCGATTCCGATGAATTTCATCGGTAGCAACGACACGAGCGGGCCGGCGAAGTCAATCGACTCGAGGTTGCACAGGTTTTCACAGATAACGCCGCCAACCTTGGCAATGAGGTGGTGGGCGGGGAATCCTTCGCCTGGATGAGTGTCGTCGGGCGTTTCGTCGATGTTAAGTGCGTCGAGCCCGATTGTGCGAACACCCCGGTCAAGGAGGAACGACACGAGTCCGGCATCGAGGAACGGATTGTCGAAGTACGCGGGGGTTCCGTAGTGACGAGCCCAACCGGTGTTAACGAGGACGATGTCGCCGGCGCGGGCAGACTCGGCTTCGGTTCGAACAGAATCAAGAGTGATGCGCTGGCGAGCCGCTACGCCGTCGCAGTGCAGGACCACGCCACGACCGACGAATCGATCCAGTGCAACTTCATCAATCTTTTCGGTGTCGTCATCGAAATGGAATGGCGCATCGACGTGCGTTCCGCTTTGGCTTCCCATGTGAATCGACACGAGGTTGAACCCGTCGTTGGCAATCGTCGCATGTTGGGCGATGTGTGGAACGGGGTCACCGGGATACACCACGGTCTCGGCAGTGATTTCGCGGGAAAGGTCAACGACACGAACTATCTCCATGAGAAAAAACTATTGCCTGAGAGGCAAGAAAGGAATAGCATGGCGTCACATTGCTTTGCCAACCTTTAGAGAGGATAACGATGAGCAACGTTGCTCAGAACCCCAAACCGAAAATCACCGAGGTCGAAGGCTTCGGAATTGACACCATTCCCGACGCCGACCGCACGTCGACGCCGCGCGACTTGTTTCGCATCCAGTTCGGAGGCGCAAACACCTTTGCCACCGTTCTGCTCGGAACCTTCCCCATCTTTTTTGGACTCTCCTTTTGGGAGGGCGTCGGCGCCGCCGTTCTCGGTGTGCTCGTCGGAACACTGTTCCTCATGCCGATGGGACTCTTTGGTCCTCGCACCGGAACCAACAATGCGGTCGCATCGGGTGCACACCTCGGTGTCACCGGGCGTATCGCCGGTTCGTTCCTGTCGCTGCTGACCGCAATCGCGTTCTATTCGATTTCGGTGTGGGTCGGTGGTGACGCCCTCGTCGGCGCATTCGTTCGCTTGTTCGGCGCCGAGGACTCCCCGATGCTGCGCATCAGCCTCTACTCACTCATCGGACTCATCGTGATCGTCGTCGTGGTTTACGGCTATCAGTTCATGTTGCTCATCAACCGCATCGCGGTGTGGGCCAACACGGTTCTGATGCTGCTCGCCATCGTCGCTTTCGCCAGCGTCTTCGACCCTTCGTATGCCGGTTCGGGTGAATACTTGCTCGGTGGCTTCTGGCCGACGTTCATCCTGTCAGCCCTCATCGTCATGTCGAACCCGATCTCATTCGGAGCCTTCCTCGGCGACTGGTCGCGTTACATCCCGAACGGAACGTCAAATGGCAAGCTTGCGCTCGCCACGCTCGGCGCCCAGTCAATGACGTTGATTCCGTTCATCTTCGGTGTCGCAACGGCGACGTTGGTGACCGGCGGGGACTACGTTGTCGGACTCATCGGCGCTGCGCCAGAGTGGTACGCCTACCTCATCATCATCGTTGCGTTCGTCGGTGGTTTGTCCACGGGTAGCACCTCGCTTTACGGAACCGGGCTCGACTTCTCATCCGTGTTCCCCAAACTGACTCGCGTTCAGGCAACCATTGCCATCGGTACCGTCGCTTTCGCGTTCATCGTGATTGGTCGTCTGTACTTCGACCTGCTCGGTGCCGTCAACGGATTCGTCGGTGCAATCGTCGTGACCACTACTCCGTGGATGATCATCATGGCAATCGGATTCTGGAACCGTCGAGGTTGGTACAGCGTCGAAGATCTTCAGGTCTTCAACCGCGGCAAGAAGGGCGGCCGCTACTGGTACAACAACGGAATCAACTATCGTGCAATGGTCGCATGGGTCGTCTCGGCAGTCCTTGGCCTGCAGTTTGCCTACTACCCGCCAATCATCGAAGGACAGTGGAACGCGGTTGCGGGTGGAGTCGACCTCAGTCTCATCGTCGCAATTGTTTCAGCAGCCGTGTTGTACATTGGCGCGTTGATTATCTTCCCGGAGCCCGACTATGTGTTCGGACCGAAGGGTCCCCGCATCGGTCGTTCGGTGAAGTCCACCATTCCGCCCGTCCGTTAGAAAGCTGCAATGACTGGTCCCGTCCCCCGCGACAACGCGGGAAACAAGGTCGGACAGGTCGATGCGACGGTGGTGCCCCGGTTCGCCGGGGCACCTACCTTCGCTCGCCTTCCCCGGCGCGATGAAGTATCCCGAGCCGATATTGCGGTGGTCGGGATTCCGTTTGATGCCGGCGTCAGCTATCGACCCGGTGCGCGTTTTGGGCCGGGGCACATTCGCGAATCGTCGCGCCTTTTGCGCCCGTATAACCCCGCCCAGGACGCGATGCCGTTTGCGCTCGCGCAAGTCGTGGACGCGGGTGACCTCGGGGTTAACCCATTCGATATCGCTCAAGCAATCAGCCAGATCGAAGCGGGCATGGACGAACTGACGGCCGATGGAACCAAGGTTGTCACCCTTGGCGGCGACCACACTATTGCGTACCCCATCCTCAAGTCCTTGCACAAAAAACACGGGCCAATTGCAGTAATTCACTTCGATGCCCACCTTGACACCTGGGACACCTATTTCGGCGCACCCTTGACTCATGGGACGCCCTTTCGCCGTGCGAGTGAAGACGGCTTCCTCGACCTCTCTGGCTGCTTGCACGTCGGTATCCGCGGCCCTCTGTACGCGGACACTGACTTGTCCGACGACACGGCACTTGGTTTCCAGGTTCTGCGATCCATGGATGCCGACGAACTCGGTATCGACGAGATGATTGTCAGAATGCTTGCTCGAGTCGGGGATAGACCGGTTTACGTATCTATCGATGTCGACGTGATGGACCCGGCGTTCACGCCCGGAACGGGAACGCCAGAGGCCGGCGGACTGTCGAGTCGCGAGATGCTGAGACTTGTCCGAGCGCTTGATGGCGTGAATCTGGTCGGCGCGGACATCGTTGAAGTTGCCCCAGCCTATGACCACGCCGAGATTACCGGCATTGCCGCCGCTCACCTCGCCTACGAGCTGATCACGGTGCTTGCGCGGAGAATCTCGTGAGTGCGGTCGACGAGGTTGTGGCCGCAGCGACAAAGATCGTCGACGACTTTGGGAACCACCGAACGGACGACTATTTTTCAGGATTTGCGGCTGACGCAACGTTCATGTTCTACACGCACACCGAACGACTCAATTCGCGCGCCGAATACGAAGCGTTGTGGGCGTTGTGGGAAAAGGACGACGGATTCCGTGTTCACGGTTGCCGATCGCGCGACCAGAGGGTTCAGATTCTCAGTGAATCTGCGGCAGTTTTCACTCACTACGTCGAGAGCGACGTGGAAATTGGTGGTGACGTGTCAACCATCAACGAGCGGGAAACCATCGTCTTCGAGCGCCGAGACGGATCCTGGGTCGCCGTTCACGAGCACCTTTCGCCCGAGAACGCGGGGTAATCCCCTTTGTTACGCCGTTGACGTAACACAACTGCGGCGAATGCACCCCTGTTTGTAGGCTCAAGTTACGAACCAACCCACCAGGAGACATTCATGGCGCGCATTTTTTCGGATATCACCGAAGCCTTTGGGAACACCCCACTCGTCAGGCTCAACCGTGTGACGGACGGATCTGAAGCGATTGTCCTCGCCAAACTCGAGTTCTACAACCCGACCTCGAGCGTCAAGGACCGACTCGGTGTCGCCGTGGTTGACGCCGCAGAGGCGTCGGGTGAACTCAAGCCCGGTGGAACGATTGTCGAGGCGACCAGTGGAAACACCGGAATTGCCCTTGCCATGGTCGGCGCCGCGCGTGGCTACAAGGTTGTGCTGACGATGCCGGAATCAATGTCGATTGAACGTCGCGCTCTTCTCAGAGGATTCGGTGCGGAACTTGTTTTGACGCCAGCACCCGAAGGGATGAAAGGCGCAGTGTCCCGTGCCGAGGAAATCGCCGCGGAACGCCCCGGCGCTGTTCTCGCTCGTCAATTTGAAAACGAAGCCAACCCCGAGATTCACCGAAAGACGACCGCTGTCGAGATTTGGAATGACACCGACGGAGCCGTCGACATCTTTGTTGCCGGGGTAGGTACGGGTGGAACGATCACCGGGACCGGCCAGGTACTCAAGAAAAAGAAGCCCAGCGTCAGGGTCGTCGCGGTCGAGCCCATCGACTCACCGATCCTCAATGGCGGCGCACCAGGCCCTCACAAGATTCAGGGCATCGGAGCGAATTTCGTTCCCGGCGTTCTTGACCGCGACGTCTATGACGAGGTCATCGACGTGTCAATCACCGATTCGGTTGATACGGCTCGTCGTCTCGCGCGCGAGGAGGGCATCATGGCGGGAATCTCGTCGGGTGCCACCGCGTGGGCGGCACTCGAACTGGCGAAGCGACCCGAGAACAAGGGCAAGACAATCGTTGTGATCCTCGCTTCCTACGGAGAGCGATATCTGTCGACAGTGCTGTTTGAGGGTATTCTCGACTAGGTGACCCCTCTCCGACGAATTCGCGAGGACCTCGCGATGGCGTTGGACCGCGACCCGGCGACGCGCACGCGCACCGAAGCCTTTTGGGTGCTGTCGGGGTTGCACGCTGTCTGGTGGTACCGGCTGACGCACACGCTGTGGGGTTGGGGATGGAGGTTCATCGCCCGCCTTATCTCGCAGATTGTGCGGTGGTGGACTCTCATCGAGATTCACCCCGGAGCCACGATTGGTGATCGCTTGTTCATCGACCATGGTGCCGGTGTCGTCATCGGTGAAACGGCCGTCATCGGCGACGATTGCACCTTTTATCACGGAGTCACGCTCGGTGGTCAAGGCGAGGTTAAAAATGGCCGCCGGCATCCCGCCGTGGGCGACCGAGTCGCAATCGGCGCCAGTGCCGTAATCCTGGGACCCATCACCGTCGGCGACAACGCCCTGATTGGCGCAGGTGCCGTGGTGCTCACGGACGTCCCAGCGAACCGAACCGCCGTGGGCGTACCGGCAAGATTGCTCCCCAAATCCCCCCGACGGTCGCGGTCATGATCAAATTCATCACGCGCGTGTTGTTCCCGCCGATCATTCGCGTGCTGTTCGCGGCGACAATAATCGGTCGGGGAAACATGCCGGCAAAAGGCGGCGTGATTCTGGCGAGCAACCACCGATCTTTTTTTGACTCGGTGATTATCACCTTGTTGTCTCGGAGGCCCGTTTCCTTTCTTGCGAAAGAGGAGTATTTCACGGGCAAAGGATTCAAAGGTTGGTTGTCGAAAAGATTCTTTGAATCCATCGATGCTATTCCCGTGAACCGTCGTTCCGCCTCGGCCGCTCAGGATGCGCTGGATTCCGGTCTTGCGCGACTTGTCGACGGGGAATCCTTCGCAATGTATCCAGAAGGGACACGCTCGCTCGACGGTCGGCTTTACCGCGGAAAGACGGGTGTCGCGTGGCTCGCACTCACCGCGAATGTCCCGGTCGTCCCGGTTGCATTAACGGGCACTGACAAGATTCAGCCGGTGGGTACCAAGGGAATTCGCTTGGCGAAGTTGCGCATCGAATACGGCCAACCGATGGACCTCTCGAGCTACGGTGAGGCCTCGAGCGGCAAAGCGCGACGCGAGGCAACGGATGCCATCATGATCGAGATTCAGAAGATGTCTGGGCAGGAATTCGCCGGGATATATAACGAGAAACCCGCCACCACGATCAAAGCGAAGGTCAGGCGCTTGTTCCGGGGCCGGGCTCCACTGACGTAGCGGTTTCGGCAAGTTCTGCGCGAATCGCATCCATGTCAAGCCCACGTGCTTGGGCGATGATGTCTTCGAGCGCTGATTCTGGAGCAGCGCCGGCCTGATTGAACAACAAAATTCCGTCGCGGAACATCATGAGTGTCGGAATGGACTTGATTCCGGCCATTGCCGATAACTCTTGTTCTTTCTCGGTGTCGACCTTCGCAAACGTGATGTCGGGATGTTTGTCGCTGACTCGTTCGAAGATCGGACCGAATTGTCGGCACGGCCCACACCACTCTGCCCAAAAGTCGACAAGTACGAACGAGTTTTCCGCGACGATTGCCTCTTCGAAAGCAGTTTTGTCGAATATTACGGTTGCCATGAATCTCTTTCTGTCGTGTCACCAGTCTAAATCGAGTCAGCCTCTGGTTTTGTTGCCCTGGAGGCGATGACCGCCGACACGGTGACACGATCATCATTTGTCAATGACCAATTCACTGCCAGCTCATCGTAGAGCGCCATTCCTAGCCCGGCTCGATGGTTAGCAGACACGCGCGTCCCATTGTTTTCGGCGGTCACAGTTACTGTTTCAGGGGTTGACCGTGTCATCGAGATTACGGTTTCGGTGGCGTGACCGTGACGGATTGCGTTAGAGATCATCTCGAGAGAAATGATGTGAATCGCCTCGGAGGCTTCGCGGTCAGCCGCAGCTGACGCCCACACCTCTTGGTCGCCTTCGAGGGTGATGGTGCACATTCCCGCCCAAAAATCGACGAGGTCGCGGATTGCCCTTACGGGGTCGATGGACTCAACCGGTTCGTTCATCGAGATGTCCAGTGCCGACCTCACAACATCGATAGCGTTCTCACGCTCTTCGGTCGAAAGTTTCCCCTTGCCGGATCGAAGAAGTCGAGCCTGGGCATGGACGCGGGACTGAACGGCTGAGTGGAGTGTGTGTGTCAGATGGCGTTGGCGCAACCACGAGCGCCGACGGGCTTCCGACAACTGAATCAGCATCTGGATCCGCGCTCTGTCAAGACGGGACAGTTCTATGCGACTCGAGTAAGCGCCAATAATGATGAGTTGATACAACAGGCCCAAGAGTGGTAAGGCGATGCTACTAACAAGCCACGGCTGAAATTCGATTCCAGCGGGAAAAATCAAGCTTTGGTTGATGAGGTGCGGCGGAATCCACGCCACTGAATGGACTCCTGCGATGATGAGCCCGCTGAAGATAAATGGCAACCGTCGATTTCCAACAATCACACTAAAGATTCGAATGAGTGCAAAGACACACAATCCCGAAACCATTGAGGCAATAAAGGCGTTGGCAGTCGGGAATACGTCCAAGAGAACGGTGCCAGAACCTAGAAAAACACCGAGGCCGGAATAGATTGCGTTGACTTGTTCTCGGATTCGTGGGCGAGAGGGGTCGATGACCTCCCGCAATCTTCGACTAGGTTTTTCCGGGAGGGCCGATCCGGTTGTTGCCAAGGTGTGACTGAGTGGGCGCACCACATCGGTGGCGAAGGAATCAATTTTGCCGGCCAATTCCGAACGAGTACCTCGGCCAATCTTAAGGTCGTCAACGAGAGCAGATATCGCTGGACGCAGTTTTTCATTCACTTCTTTAAGCAATCGGCTGCTGCTCGTTTTCAACTCTGCAAGGATGCGGTCCCGCTTCAGTTCGGTGGCCGAAATCTCGTTGCGCGTTGAGATTACTTTCTCGCGCGAAATCACGACCCGACTCACGACAAGAGAAACGAGAGCCATCACTAGCGGCAGACTGAACGCACTGAGGAACACACGTGATGCAAGGTGGGACGTCAATTCCAGGTCGGTAAAATTCATAACGCCCGACACAATCGTGCCTCGTAGTGCTCCTGCAACGAACAGTGCCCCAATCACGATGGGGATGGATTTACGCCATTTGGCCGGGAGAACTAGACGGACGAGTAGCACGAGGAATGCCGCCACGGATGCCGAGAACACTGCAACGCCAAGGGCGACGGGAAGCGATGGAACGGCGAGACGTCCCAATTCGGACGCCGTAGTGGGCACAATTGTGATGGCAGCGTAAGGGATGATAGTGACCGCGCGAAATGGCCAACCTGTTCCTAAAACTTCGACGAGTTCACGCGGTCGAAGGACATTTTCGTATTGCTCGCGCTTAGCGGCCATTGAGCTGGTCCCAATAAAGTCTGGCGAGCTGTACCCGAGCACTTGGGCCGGGCGGGATGTTCGCCGCAGCCATCGTGCGGGACAGCAATCGCTCAACGGCACGAACCGTGGTTGCGCGGGCGGCCGCAATTTCGTCATTGCTCAGGCCTTCCGAAACCAGTTTGAGAACGCCAATCTGAGTGTTAGACAACGATTGGGTCGCGGTTTCGACCATGGGGGGCCTGGCGACGCCCGTGCGGACATCTAATGCTTGGGTGACAGCGGCACGTAATGCCGCGGTTGAACTGATTTCCGTCTTTACAATATAGGACGCGTCGTCCGGGATCGCACTCCACCCTTTGCCCGTAATTCGGGGATCGGCAAGGTTGGTGATGAAGACAACGCCAATTGACGGATTGTCGGCGCGCGCGCGTTGAACGACGTCAATTCCCGTCGGGCCCAACCCGAGGTCGATATCGGCAATAACCAGTGACGCAGAAGTGGCTTTTACGGCAGTGATTGCCGACAGTGCGTCCCCCGTTTGGGTGACATTCCACCCCTCGGCCTCGAGGATTTCAGCGATGATGCTGCAGATTAGCGGCTCGTCGTCGACGACGACGGCGAAACCCAGAGACGACCCGGTCACGCTACTTCTTGCGCGCGGCAGCAATCAACGAAGCGACGATCTGGTCGGGCGTCCGAGAGGACTCGGTGGCCTGTGAGTTGACCCATGTCGCCGCGACCCCTGTCAGTGTAATGTTCACTACTTCTGGGGAGGAAGAGGCAACGTTCGAGGTGGTGGCGTTGGATTTGTTCTGGCCGCGAACGATGAGCGTTGCGACCGGCAGAGCGATGGTGCACAGCGCATCCAGAATCAGGATCACGGCAAAGAAGCGCCAGTACACATCCTGGAATGACTCTGGTGGGAACATACCGTCCGTAAGGATGATCGGTATAACCAGTGTCGGCACGATTGCAATCAGAATCAGTGCCACCGAGAGTGACGAGCGAATCCATCGCAACGGTGCTGTTTGCAACAAAAGCATCAGGTTAGCGTGCGCCAGCGACAGGGCGACGAGCCCAGTCGTCGCGAAGGTTTTCGTGATGTTGATGTAGATGCCGCCGGGTTGGTAAGAATAATCACCAAAGTTCCACCAGATTAGAACGGTGGCAGAAATGAGAGCGATTGCGCTCGTTCCGATTCCAATCCAGCCGACGGCCCTGACGTCACGTTCAACGATGGCAAGGTGACAAAGGGCGAGGACCGAGAAAGCCGCCACGGCAAGCGTCGTGAGCATTACCTTGCTTTGGGTCTCTCCGAGTTCGCCCGACACGATGGTGTAGATACCAATCAGTGCGGTGATGACGAGGGCGACGACGACGGTCCACACGGCGATACGACGGACGCCCTTGATATTGCTCGTTTCGGTCTTGTTCGGTTGCGCGCTCATGTTCACAGACTACAAGTGCCAACCTTTAAACGCAGGTATGGGCGCTTTGCTAGCGGACGATGGGCAAACCCGTGATGGCCGCAGCGTCATTCACACTGCCGGCGTTCGTCAGATTCACGTATCCGATGTCCGTCAACGCATCAATCGCTTGACCAGAACGGTTGCCCGATCGGCAATAGATGACGTACGTACCGGTCGGATCGAACTGCGCAATCTCGTCAAAGAATGTCGCGCCCTGCCAGTCGATGTTTACCGCACCGTCGAGGTGTCCGGCGGCAAACTCTTCTGGGGTGCGAACGTCGATCACGGCGGTGACGGAACTCATGTCTATATTCTCAGGCGCGCAGGCGGTGACTCCAAACGTGATGCCGAAGGCCGCCACAATCGTGGCAACAATGGTTGCAATTCGCTTCATGGGAATTTCCTTTCGATACCCCCTAGGGTATGCTATAGTCGAGGGAAACGCAACTCAAAGGAGCGACATGATTATCGAACCAACTGAATTGAAGACCGCGCGCGATCGACTCGCTCGTGTCCAAGGCCAAATTGGTGGAATCGTTCGCATGATTGACGAGGGCCGTGACTGCACTGACATCTTGCACCAACTCTCGGCGGCGGGTACAGCTCTCAGTCGCGCCGGATTTACCATTATCGCGACGGGAATGGCGAACTGCGCCACCGAACCGCACGACAGCGAAAGCCGCGTGGCGCTCGAAAAAGCGTTCATGTCGCTGGCCTAAGGAAATCCCGTGAAGACCATCATTGTCGGAGGGGTTGCCGGCGGGATGTCCGCCGCGACCCGACTTCGTCGCGTTGACGAGAACGCCGAAATCACCATCTATGAGGCTGGTCCGGACGTGTCATTCGCGAACTGCGGGCTTCCATATTTCATCGGTGGTGTCATCGGAAAGAGGGAAAGCCTGCTGTTGCAGACTCCCGAAAGCCTCGCCGCGCGTTTCAACCTTGACGTTCGGGTCAACTCGCGTGTGACCTCAATTGATCGGTCGGCACGAACCGTGACCGTGCACAATTCCGAATCCAACGAAACCTACACAGATTCTTACGACTCGCTCATCCTGTCGCCAGGAGCAACACCCCGAAAACTCAACATTCCTGGTTGGGAACGTTCACTGACGCTTCGAAACGTCCCCGACGCCGACCGAATCGTCGCGGCAATCGGGGGCGCCCCCAAACACATCGTCATCCTCGGAGCCGGCTTCATCGGAGTTGAACTCGCCGAAAATCTGCGCCACCGCGGACATTCAGTCACCATCGTCCAGTCCGGCCCGAGCATTTTGTCCCCATTCGACCCCGAGATGATTGAGCAGTTCCACGCGAACCTGGAACAGCACGGCGTCAAAATCCTAGTCAGCGCGACCGCAACCGAGATTACGGAATACGCGGTTGAATTGTCCGACGGAACTCGAATCACAGCGGACATCGTCATTTCATCCGTCGGCGTGACCCCCGACCACTCTTTGGCGGTCGAGGCGGGGCTTCGCATCGGCGCTGCCGGCGGAATCTGGGTCGACAACCAGCAACGCACGAGTGACCCCGACATTTATGCCGTCGGAGATGCTGCCGAAAAAGAATCGGCGATGACGGGAGACGACCAAATGGTGTGGCTCGCTAACCTTGCGAATCGCCACGGTCGACTCGTCGCCGATGTCGTCGGAGGGCTCGACGTGCGGGCTCGCCCCTCGGTCACCACCGGAATCATCGGAGCGTTTGGAATGGCCGCCGCCATCACCGGATTGAGCGAAAAAGCAGCTCGACACGCAAACATCTCACATCGAAGCATGCACCTGCACCCGAGTTCGCATGCCGGTTACTACCCCGGCGCAGAATCGATGTCGCTCAAAGTGATTTTTGCATCCGACACCGGCAGAATTCTGGGTGCTCAGGCGGTCGGTAAGGACGGCGTGGATAAGCGAATCGACGTCATCGCCACGGCAATCTTCGGTGGACTGACGGTGTCAGACCTCATGGACCTTGAACTCGCTTATGCGCCGCAATTCGGGTCGGCCAAGGACGCCATCAACCAGGCCGGTTATGTCGGCGACAACATCATGGACGGTCGCACTCCGACGGTTCAGTGGCACGAACTGAAGGAACGTCAATCCGCCGGTTCTGCACTGATTGATGTCAGAACATCAGATGAACATCGCGCGGGCAGCATCCCGGGTGCTCTGCTGATCCCGATTGATGAACTGCGCCACCGACTCAACGAGATTTCTGCAACTGACGTTATCGTTCACTGCAAAGTCGGTCAGCGCGGGCACACCGCAACCCAAATACTTCGCGCCAACGGAATCACAGCATCGAACCTTGACGGCGGGTATTTGACCTGGCGTGCGGGGACGGATTCAATCGAGCGAGCGAACTCTGTTTCACTTCCCACCAACCAATAAGGAGAAACCATGTGCCAAAAAGTGACGTGCAACAACTGCGGCAAACCCACGTGGGATGGCTGCGGGCAGCACATCGAGCAAGCGCTCGCCGGCGTCAAGCCCGCCGACCGTTGCACTTGTAAATAACCCACGCGCCACCGATCGGCGGCGAGGAGGGCCACGCGACTATTTTTTCCTCGTCGCCGAACGCTTTTCAGCCGAAGCGCCGAGCGAGAAGCTGGCGACCAATGCCACAGCGAGGAAGCCCGCAGCAAGGTATGCGGCGCTCGCGGTTCCGTTAGACAGGGCAACCTTGGCGTCGGAAGCGAAATCCACCGTCGCGGGGTTGGCTTCGAGCCCGCTGATGGCTCCACCGGCCGAATCAATGACAGCCGCAACGATTGGAGCGCTAATCGCGTCGGGAACATTTCGGTTTGCGAGCGACGATTCGAGGCTGAACTGCGCCGTCGAGAACAGGACCGTTCCGATGACGGCGATTCCCAGTGCCGACCCGATCTGGCGCGAGGTGCTTGATGTCCCCGAGCCTTGACCACTCGCAGCGACGGGCACGTCTTTCAGGACAACACCGGTCAATTGTGCGGTCGCGAATCCGACTCCCATGCCGTAAACAAATAGGAACGGCACGATCGACCACCCTGTTGCTTCAGGCGAGATCATGAATCCGATACCGGCGACACCAATCATTTCGAGAACGAGCCCGACGCGAATCACCCACGTCGATTCAAGCCGCGAACCGAGCCCCGCAGAGATTCCACTGGCGGCGAAGGATCCGACCGCGAGCGCGACAATGACCAATCCGGATTCGAACGCCGAGTAGCCGAGAACAAACTGAAGCCAGAGTGGCAGGGCGAGAATGATTCCGAATTCGCCCATGCTCACGATCAGGGCAACAAGGTTTCCATTGCGGAAGCTGGGCAGCGAGAACAGTCCGAAGGCGATGAGTGTCGATTTACCCGCTTTTTGGCGCGCGAGCCCGTGAACGATGTACCACGCGACGGCAATCGCGGTCACGGCGAACGAAACAGGGACGACCGAGATATCGAATGGCCACTCCCAGTCGCCAATGATGAAAGGCGTGTTGATGTCCCACCACCCGAAATTACGACCCTCGATGAGCCCGAAGACGAGGCTTCCGCTGGCGAGAACGCTCAGGACAGCCCCCATCCAGTCGATTGGCCGCGCGTGCTCGGCGTCTTTTGATTCAGTGACAAAGAGGAAAACACCAACAGTAATGAGGACACCGAGAGGAATATTGATTCCGAACGCCCAGTTCCAGGAGAACTCAGTCGTCAGCCAGCCACCGAGCAGTGGTCCGACGGCGACCATTCCACCGATTGTCGAACCCCACACGGCGAACGCGATACCGCGCTCTTTGCCCTGGAAGGTCGCGTTGACGATGGACAGCGTTGTCGGCAAGACCATAGCGCCACCGATTCCCTGAATCACGCGCCAGGCGATAAGAGCCCCCGCGGTATCGGACGTCGCGGCAAAGATCGAGGAGACCGTAAAGAACGCGAGACCGATGACGAGCATCGAGCGCCGTCCCCACTTATCGGCGAGAGCACCGAACACTAGGAGGAGCGCCGCGAAGACGAGGGTGTATGACTCTTGAATCCATTGGACGTCCGTCGAGGTTGCGTCGAGGTCGGTGACGATCGCCGGAATGGCGACATTGATAATCGTCGAATCGACAATGACGAGTGAGACGGCGAGGCTGACAAAGAGGAGAGCGAGCCAGCGGTTTTTTTGAGTGGACATGGTTCCCAGCATATTGGCGGGTGCAATATTGGGATTACCTGTTAGCATTGGTCAGTCGGCTCAGGACAGGCAGAATTAATTCTGCAAATTTGTGTGGTTTGTATAGGTTCCGAGTCGGGTTGACAACATCCTGTTGGCAATGGTCCCCACTCGTGAATCGAACCCGGTCACTGATAGCTCGGTTTCGTGCGGCACTGCCGTGTGCCGCCATGGGTATTTACAAGCCAGAAAGCATTCTGATGCCCAGCAACACCCCACCCGCGGAACGCCGCGGAAAGAACTTCGTCCCGCGCGATGCTGCGGCGAAGAAAAAGAGCCGTTTCGGACGCCCCGATGGTCCGGCAGGCACAAGCCGTCCGGCCCGTGGCGCACGTGACGACCGTCCGGTTCGCGATGACCGCGGTGCCCGTCCCGCTCGTGATGACCGCGCTCCTCGCGCGGATCGCTCGGACCGTGCCCCTCGGAACGAATACGCTTTCCGCGATGGCCGCCCCGTTCGCGAAGGCCGCCACGTGGACGCCAAGAGCAAGTTCGACCGTCCCGTTCGAACTACTCGGGATGAACGACGTGATGTCCGTCCAGTTCGCGATGATCGACCGGCTCGTGACGACCGCGTTGCTGGTGGGTCGCGTCCTGTGCGCGATGACCGCGCACCGCGCACCGATCGCACTGATCGTCCGTTCCGCCCCACACGTGATGATCGTCCCGCACGTGATGACCGTCGCCCAGCTCGCGATGACCGCGGCCCCCGAAACGATCGCTTCTCGCGCGACGCCCGACCGGCTCGTGACGACCGTCCCGCCCGCCGCGACTCGGATTTCTATCCTTCGCGCGACGAGAAGGCGTTTTACGAGCCCGGCGAAGACGTCGTACTCGAGCGACTTCAGGCAATGGCCACTACCGCCGATGACGTCGATGGCGTGACGTTCGGCGATCTTGGATTGGGTCGCAACATTGAATCCGCGCTCTTGGAACTCGGCGCAACCGCGCCGTTCCCCATCCAGGCAGCAACTATTCCGGACGTCCTCGCTGGTCGTGACGTTCTCGGACGCGGTCGCACTGGCTCGGGCAAGACCATCGCCTTTGCCGCACCAATTGTTGAACTCTTAATGGCGAACGGTGGCGGAAAAAAGCGTAGCCAGGGTCGTTCGCCTCGCGCACTAATCCTTGCTCCGACTCGTGAACTTGCGATGCAGATCAACCGCACCGTGATGCCCATTGCGAAATCGGTTGGTCTCTTCACCACGACCATCGTTGGTGGAGTCCCACAGGGTTCGCAGGTGATGAGCCTCCGTCGCGGAGTTGACATCGTCATCGCCACGCCCGGTCGTCTCGAAGACCTGGCGCGTCAGCGTCACATCGACTTGTCGCAGATCCAGATCACGGTTCTCGACGAGGCCGACCACATGTGCGACCTCGGATTCCTCGAGCCGGTTCAGCGAATCCTTCGCGACACCGCCGAGGGCGGACAGCGCTTGTTGTTCTCGGCAACACTCGATAAGGGAGTCGCCTCGATCATCGACGAGTTCCTACCCGAGCCTGCAATCCACGAGGTCGCTGGCGAGGACCAGTCCTCGTCGACCATCGATCACCGCGTGTTCATCATCGATCACCGCGACAAGATCCCTCTCATCGAAAAGCTCGTTCGACGCGATGGCAAGACTCTCGTGTTTACGCGCACCCGTGCGTATGCTGAACAGCTCGCCGACGAACTCGAAGACGCCGGAATCCCGGCGACCAGCCTTCACGGTGACCTCAACCAGTCGCGTCGTACTCGCAATCTCGAGCGCCTCACGACTGGCCGTGTCAACGTGCTCGTTGCGACCGACGTTGCCGCGCGTGGAATCCACGTCGACGACATCGACTTGGTCATCCAGGCGGATGCACCTGACGAATACAAGACGTACCTGCACCGCTCGGGTCGCACCGGTCGTGCCGGCAAGACCGGAACGGTTGTCACACTGATCCCCAAGCAGCGCCAGCGCCGCATGACGGACCTGCTCAACCGCGCCGAGATTCAGGCGGTCATGGTCCCGACCCGTGTCGGAGACCCGCACCTCGACAACCTCGTCTAATTGATTCAGCGATGCCCACTCTGACCCGCCCGTGCGGAAGTTAGAGTGGGCATTGTGATTCGTCGATTAACCGAAATCTCTCGTCCCGTTCTGTGGATTAACACAATCGGCACGACCGTCGTGGGAATGTGGTTGGCCGGGTTCCTCTGGACCTGGGAAATCCTCCCCATCCTCATCTGGGTGACCCTTCCGTTCAACCTGCTGATTTACGGCATCAACGACATCTACGACCAAGACACCGACGCTGAAAACGATCGCAAGGGTGGCTTTGGCGGGGCCAAGATCAAACCCTCCGAGGTTCGGATGATCAACTGGGGGGTCATTCTTCTCAATGTCCCTTTCCTCGTGTATTTCGCGCTCACGGTTCCACTCGCCGCGTTCCTCTGGATGCTCGCTTATTCGTTCTCGTTCTGGCAGTACTCGTCGACGCCACTGCGATTCAAGGCTCGACCCGTTTGGGACTCGGTCAGCAACGCCGATTACGCCTTCCCGCTCGCGTTCGTTCCGCTCGCACTCGGTGTCGAGCCGATGTGGCCGGCGGTCATCGGGCTCATGGCGTGGAGTATGGCGAAGCACGTTTATGACGCAATTCAAGACATTGATGAAGACTCAGCGGCAGGAATAGTCACGACCGCGGTGAAGTTTGGCGTCAAGGGTTCTTTGGTGTGGTCAGGTGCGTGGTGGATCGTCTCGACCGTCGCGTTTGCCATGGTGAACATTCCGGTCGCAATCGTCTCTGGTGCCATCTCGGGTTGGCTCCTCGTCGCCAACTGGCGAACCCCGACCAGCCTCGAAGCAAAGCGCTTGTACAAGTTTTCGGTTGCGTTCCCTTATGTCGCAGGAGCGGTCGCCGGCATTCAATTGGTGACGGGCATCACGCTCGGACTGTATCCGTGACGCCTCGCCGCATCATCGTCATCGGGGCGGGACTCGGTGGTCTGTCCTCGGCCGCTCTCCTCGCACGCGCAGGCCACGACGTCACAGTAATCGACAAGAACGACTGGATCGGTGGCAAGAGTCGTCGCATCGAGGTCGCCGGCCAGCGCATCGACACCGGGCCGTCTCTCATTACCTTTCCCGCGGCGCTCGAAAAATTCTTTGACCGATTCGACGAACTCGGCTCGCTCGGTGCACCGAAGGCTCGCCAGATCGCGCCGCTCACTCTCGAACGGCTTGCTGAAGTAGGGCGATATTACTTTCGTGGCGATGTCGCCAACCTGCCGGTCGAACATGGTCACCCGTGGCGAGAACCGTGGGACCGATTCGAGGCGGAGCACGGTCCGTTAGGGCATCACATCACAACGATGCTGACGAATGACCCGTGGGACCCCGCGATTTACCCGGCAGCAGGAGCGCTATTCAGCCACTATGGCACGCGACTCAACACTGACCGGTACCTCGACGGACTCGACTGGATGCCCGAAAACCTGCGCGAAGTTATCTCGATTCACACTCTCAACGCGGGAGTGTCACCGGCCAAGACGCTGGCGCTGTTCGCGACCATGCCCGCTGTCATGTCAACGGATGGCGTCTGGGTGCCGACCGGCGGAGTCAACGAGATTCCCCGAACCATCGCTCGGCTGGCGACCGAATCGGGGGCCACGATTCGACTCGGTGAGGCCGTCGTCTCGGTTTCGCGAGGGAAGATCGTCACAGAATCAGCGGAATACGACGCGGATGTCGTCGTCAGCGGGCTTGATGCGGGGATTCTCGAACAGTTGCTTGGGCAGCGGGTTCGCGCTCCGAAAGCGCTGTCGTGCTCGGGCATTGCCGTGTTCGCCGTGCTCGACGAGGAGTTACCGCCCGAAATCGTCACGCATTCGGTGATCATGCCGGACGACCCCGCCGACCTGTACGAGAGCATCCGAACGAAGACGCTGCCGAAACAAACGATGGCGTTCCTCAACTATTACCGAGCCGGGCACATCTATCCGAATGACCGTCCGACCGCCGCGATTTTGCTCACGGCACCACCCGACGGAAAGCGATACGGGATTGACCACGAGTTCGTTCAACGCGAGATGACTCGAATCACGAACGTGATGGGGTTGCCGCGTGAACTTTCGACGACGATTAGTGACCACACCGTTTTCCATCCCGAATATTTCGCCGGCTTCGGCGCCGTGGGCGGTGCGCTCTATGGCGAGGGTCACCCGTGGTGGCAAAGCGGTCCCTTCCACAAGCCCGGCTACTCGTCCAGGCGACGTCCATGGCTCTGGCGGGTCGGCGCGTCGGTGCACCCGGGGGGTGGCGTTCCGGCCGTTCTTGGCGGGGCGATGATTTCGACCAACCGCCTGCTCGCGAGCCTCGACTAGCGCGTCACGACGCGGTTGCGGCCGGGGCTTTCCCTTCGAGCACTGCACGGATGCCATCGGCCGCGTCAGCATACGTTTGAGCAGCGGACTTTTGAGTAAGTCCCATCACATGGGGCGTCATGACAACGCGTGGATCGCTCATAATCGGGTGAATCGCGGGCGGCTCTTCATCGAACACGTCGAGGCCGACTCCAGCCAATTGACCAGACAGCAGTGCGCGGTGAACCGCGTCGATGTCGATGAGTGGCCCTCGCCCGCAATTGATAAGGATTGCCCCCGGCTTGATACCCGCCAGTGACTCGTCGTTAACCATGTGGCGCGTCGACTCGATGAGTGGCGCATGAAGTGACACAACGTCGCTGACGGCGAGGAGTTCGGCGAGCGTCTCACATTTGATACCCGCGGGAATCGACGCGACGGGGTCGAATGCTCGAACGGTTGCTCCGAGTGCCCCGGCGATCAGACCAAGACGTTGACCTATTCGCCCCCAGCCGACGATACCCACCGTGGAACCGTCGATATCGCCGAGCGAGTGGTTTTCACGTTCGTCCCAGCGGCCTTCTCGCACGAGTACGGTCAGTGGAGCGAGGTTCTTGGTTAAGTGCAACATCATCGCGAGTGCACCTTCGGCGACCGCGTTCGTGTTGCTGCCCGGTGTGATGACGACGGGAATCGAGCGTTCGCGGGCGACGTCGAGGTCGACTAGCTCGGTGCCAACACCGGTTCGCGCCAACACGCGAAGTTGCGGCATCGAATCGAAGACGGCGCGGTCAACGGTCACATTTCCCCGAACAATCGCGCCTTCCGCCACGGCCAGGTCGGCAGCGCTCGGATCGGACACAAGGACGTGGTCAGCTCCGAGGTGTCCTTCGACAATGGGTCGATCAACGGGACCGAGAGCGACAACGACCGGCATGACGGCTCTTATCGAATCGCGGCGGTGACGCCCGCAACCGGTTCGAGGTGAACCCACTCGCCGCTGTCGGCCGACCGTTCGGCGGCATCGATTACCTGCGCCGCGGCGACCGCATCGTGAATGTTCGAGTTGACGTGGCTGCGGCCAACGTAGGACTCGAGGAACTTGCGTGCCTCGATGATCTTGAGGTCGTCGAACCCGAGACCCATGCCGGGACCGGGCTGGAAGTGGGCGAAGTCACCGAAGGGTAACCCCGTCATTACTCGCTGGTAGCCGAGCAGTTCACCCGAGCGACCGATTGCCACGTCGAACTCGTTCATGCGTTCGAAGTCCCACTTGAGCGAGCCCTCGGTTCCGTAAATCTCGATGTTGTACGAGGCGCGAGGACCGACCGCGACACGGGATGCCTCGAGGGTTCCAACCGCACCCGTCGCGACCGCGTTTCCGGCGAAACGAACGAGCATCGCGGCGTAGTCCTCGTTCTCGACATCACCCAGCTCGCCGCCTTCGATCACATCGAAATGGGTGCCCTGTCCCATCTGTTGAATCGGACGCTGAGTGTGAATCGTCGAGGTCAGGGCAGAAACATCAGAGATCGGCCCGACGATGTATTGCATGAGGTCGACGAGGTGTCCCATCAGGTCACCCAGAACCCCGCTTCCCGCGAGTGCTCGGGTGAACCGCCACGATAGGGCGCCGTTCGGCTCAGAGGAGTAGTCCGCAAAGAAGGTTCCACGAATGTTGGTGATGCGACCGAGCGTGCCGTCCGCAATCATCTGCTTGGCCTTTTCGATAGCTGGGGCGTGTCGGTAGTTGAATCCGATGCTCGTGACGACTCCGGCCTCGTTCGCGGCCGCCTCGACGGCGCGGGTTTCGTCCGCACCTCGACCGACGGGTTTTTCAATCCAGAACGCTTTCCCGGCTTTCGCCGCGGCGATTCCAATCTCGGCGTGGAGGAAGTTCGGTGCGCAGATCGACACGACATCGACATCGGGGTGGGCGAGCACCTCGCGATAATCGAGCGTCGATTCGGCGTACCCGAGGACATCCTTGGCGTACTCGGCGCGCGACGGCTCGGTGTCAGCAGCGATGATCAGTTTTGGGGCGATACCCAGCTCGGGATACACGACCGGAACCGCGCTATATGCGCGACTGTGGACCTTGCCCATCCAACCGACACTGATGAGTCCGACGCCGATTTCGGTGCGGGGGGAGGCGGTCATGGGGTGTTTCCTTTCAGGGCGGTGACGTTCTGGCGAATTGCGGCGGACAAGAGGACGGAGTCGGACGACACGGCGATGAAGCGAAAGCCTCGGTCGATGTGCCGCTGCGCGGTCTCGGCGTCGGGGGCGAGGATTCCCGCGGCAATTCCGGCGCGGTTCGTCGCGGCGAGCACCAAATCGAGCGCGGAGAGAAAGTCGGGGTGGTCGTACTGTCGGGGAATTCCGAGCGAGTAGCTGAGGTCGAGTGGGCCAACAAAGAGCATGTCAACACCGTCGATCGCGGCGATCTCGTCGATGTCAGCGAGCGCATCACGGGTCTCGATTTGGATCATCGCGCACGCGTGCACCGCGCCGTCGAGGGCCGAGGTTTCAGCCCCCCACTGATTCGCACGGTTGTAGGTGGCGACACCGCGATCCCCGCGTGGCGGGTAAAAGAAGTGGCTGATGGCGGCGCGGACCTCATCGGCGCTTGTCAGGCGGGGAATCATCACACCGGCCGCTCCCGCGTCCAGCGCCCGTCCAATTCGGATTCGCTCGCCGGATTCCGCGCGGACCAGAGTCGGTACTCCGTAAGCTCCGGTTGCGGCGACGGTGGGTGACACGATGTCGTCGCCGGCTGCGCCGTGTTCGCAATCCACGAGTACCCAGTCGACACCGCTCGCCGCGGCAACCTCGGCGGCGAGGACAGAGCCCAGTCCCGCGAAAATGCCCACGGTGACGTCGGGCCCGTGCAGGCGCTCGCGAAGTCGGCCGTTGTTGAGTGGTGTCGTCATGGGCTTATCCATGCCAGCGCTGGTTGGCGAGCCCCGCGTTGTAGTCCTTGCGAACGGCGGTGAGCCACGGCTGGTCCGATACCTCAGCGGGCGCCACATCCCACCAGACTTCGGAAGCTGGCAGGTTGGCGTGGGGGATGGTGGCGACGACGATGACCACGGGACCGGGGTTGTCGCGGGTGTCGTTGAGCGCGGCACGGAACTCGTCAGCGGTCCGAACTCGAAGCGCGTGTGCCCCGAGCCCGCGCGCGACCGACACGAGGTCGACGTCGAGGTATCCGCCCTCGAGGCGTCCTGCGCTGTTCTTCGATTCGACCTGGTCGACGACGTTCGTTGCGGGGTCGCGATAGCGGAACTCGTTGCCGTAGTGGTGGCCGACTCGCCACATTTGGAGGCGCCGGATGACCTGATAACCGTGGTTCTCTGAGATCACGATTGTCAGCGGGAGGCCTTCTTGAGCCGCCGTGACGAGTTCGGTCGGCGCCATGAGAAACGTTCCGTCGCCGATGAATGTCATGACGCGATGAGCCGGGTCGGGCTCAGCGAATCGAACCCCGATGGCGGCGGGCAATTCGTATCCCATGCACGAGAATCCAAACTCGAGATGGGCGAAGCGCCCGTTCGTCGCGTCCCACACCTTTTGGACGTCACCGGGAGGACCTCCGGCGCCCGCGATGAGGATGTCGCCGGCACGCGCGTGCTCTTGCATGACTCCGAGCATCTGTCCCTGAGTGATGATCGCGTCGGTTCCGTCGGGGTCGTGTTCCGCGGTCTTCGGGAACAACACGTCGGGATCAATCGCGGCGGCGCGCATCGCGACCCAGCGCGACTGGCGTTCGGCGATTTCCGCTGTCCACTCTGCCGGCACCTGGTACCCCGCCACTTCGGCGGTGAGGGCGGCGAGCCCGACCTTGGCGTCCGCGACAATCGTGGCAGCCCCCTGCTTGACTCCGTCAAATTCGCTGACGTTGAGGCTCACAAATCGAACCTTGGGGTTCTGGAACAATGACTGAGACGCCGTCGCAAAGTCGGTCAATCGGGTGCCGACGTGCAGAATCACGTCCGCTTGCTCGACGAGACGGTTTGTTTCGGGTGAACCCTCGAGTCCGATTCCCCAGACGTGCCATGGGCCAGGGTTCTGAATGGCGCCCTTGCCACCAAACGTCTCGGCGACGGGAATGCCCGATGCCTTCGCCAGTGCCTCGAGTTCAGCCGTCGCGTCGGAATAAATCACACCACCACCGGCGATGATGAGGGGCTTGGTCGCCGAGCGCAGAATCTCTGCGACCTTACGCACGTCGTCGGCGTCGGGTTGAGGGCGACGAATCTTCCAATCGTGCGGTTCGAAGAACTCGACCGGGTAGTCATGGGCGTGTGACTGGATGTCCTGCGGAAGAGCGATCACCACGGCACCGGTTTCGACCGGGTTCGCGAGGACGCGGAACGCTTGCGGTAACGCTGTCAGAAGCTGCTCGGGGCGCGTTATTCGGTCGAAGAATCGCGATACGGGTCGGAACGCGTCGTTCGCGGTAACGTCGGGCGCGCTGGGGTCTTCGATCTGCTGAAGGACGGGCCCCTGACGGCGCGTGGCATAGGTGTCTCCGGGAAGCAAGAGCACGGGGAGTCGGTTGACCGTCGCGAGTCCCGCGGCGGTCACCATATTCAGTGCGCCGGGACCAATCGAAGCCGTCACGGCCATTGCCTGGCGACGACGCTTCGCCTTGGCGAAGGCAATGGCAGCGTGGGCGAGAGCTTGCTCGTTTCGACCCTGAATGAAGGGAAGATCGTCGTTGAATTCGTCGAGCGCCTGCCCAAGACCGGCGACGTTACCGTGTCCGAAAATTCCCAACGCTGCCGGGATGAACCTCTCGCGCACGCCGTCGGCAACGGAATACTGTGCTGCGATGTATTTGACAATCGCCTGGGCGACGGTGAGCCGAATGGTTTTTCGTGCGTGTGCCATGGGTGTCCTTAGTTGTTTGTCCAGGGAGTTCCGTGCATGATCACGGTCTTGATTTCGGTCATTTCGGCAATAGCCGAGCGTGGTCCTTCTTTTCCAATTCCGCTCGATTTGAAACCGCCATATGGCATCAGGTCGGCTCGCCAGAGTTGAGTCCAGTTGATGTGGACGACACCGGATTCGATTTCGCGAATTGCACGAATCGTGTTCGCCATGTTGTTCGTGAATACTCCCGCCCCGAGACCGTAGGCGGTGGAGTTGGCAAGTTCGATGGCGTGAGCGAGGTCGCGCGCGGTGCTCACAGCCACGGCGGGGCCGAAAAGTTCGTCCTGTGCGAACGGTGAGTACGGATCGACATCGGCGACGATTGCCGGTTGAATCACGCTTCCGTTTTGTTCGCCACCAATGACGAGTCGAGCACCCGCCGACACGGCAGCACGAATAGATTCGGTGACCCGGTCGGCTTCGACTCGAGAAATCATGCTGCCGACCGTAATGCCATCCCCAAACGGGTCACCCACGCGAATCGCCTCGACCTTTGGCGTAAGTGAGGCAAGAAAGTCATCAACGACATTTTCGTGAACAATGATGCGTTGTGCCGAGATGCAGACTTGTCCGGCGTTGATGTACCCGCCGAGCGCGATTGACGTTGTCGCGGCGTCGATGTCGGCGTCTTCGAGCACGATGACCGGCCCTGAGGCCCCGAGCTCGAGAGATAGCTTCTTGATGCCGGCAATTGACGCGATGTGCTCGCCGACCCTCGTCGAACCCGTGAAGGAAATCTTGCGCACGCGTCGGTCGCGCACGAGTGCGTCGCCGACATCGGAACCGCCACCCGTGACGACGTTGAGGACGCCGTCAGGGAGTCCCGCGTCGATGAAACACTGAGCGATTGCGAGAGCGGTCAACGGCGTCGCACGCGCGGGCTTGAGCACCACGGCGTTTCCGGCGGCCAGCGCCGGAGCAATCTTGTGAAGGACGAGAAGCGCAGGGTAGTTGAACGGTGAAATCGCGACAATGACACCGACCGGTTGGTGAATTGTGAAACCGATCTTGTCGAAACCAGTTCCTTTGTTTGCGTCGAGCGGCAACGAATCGCCGTACAACTGCGAACCCTCGAAGGCAGACAGGCGAATGATTTCGCCTGATCGACCAGCTTCGCCTCGCGCTTCCAGGATTGACTTACCGTTTTCGCGCGACATGATCTGGGCGATGTCTTCGGCGCGCTCATCAGCGAGCGCAGCGGCTTTGGTCAAAATTGCGAATCGGGCATGGGCGGGAGTCCGGCGCCACGTCTCGAATCCGATTACCGCGGCATCGATTGCGCGTTCCGCGTCGACCGGTCGCGCGAGGGAAACATTGCCCACGACATCCCCGTTGAACGGGGAGGTTACGTCCTCACGCTCGCGTGCGCTGGCATCGACCCATTGCCCGCCTATAAGCAGTGATTGCGACTCCATAGTCGGCCTCCACGTTGAGTATCTGGAACGTTCCAGAATGAGGCAAACGTACCACCGTTGGTGTCAGTTAGTTACCGAAAATACTGGCAACGATGCTCGTGAGGATCGGTGCGACGACGAGCGCGGGCAACATGTCGGCGACCGATACCGCACGAATGTTCAGCAAGCGTAGGCCGACACCGAGTAACAAAACTCCGCCTGTCGCCGTGAGAGTAGCGATGGATGCGCCTGGTAGCACGGATCCGAGGGCGAAGGCCGCGAGCGTCAAAACGCCTTGCCAGATTCCGACGGGAAGAGCGGCGAAGGCGACTCCCCAACCGAGTGAGGCGGCGAAAGCGATCGACGCGAATCCGTCGAGGATTGACTTGAGCACGAGCTGGTCTATCCCGAGGCCCATACCGTCACTGAAGGCCCCGAGAATTGCCAGTGGTCCGATGGCAAAAATGAGCGATGCATCGACGAAACCCTGGATGAATCGTTCACGGGCGGAATTCGCTGCCGTTCCCGATTTCGCACCGACCTTGGCGTGCAGAAATGACCCAAACGTCTCGAGGCGGGTTTCGATGCCAACGAGCGAACCAATGATGCTTCCAATCAGAAGAGCGCCAACAATGATGAGGAAAGGCGCTGCGGGGCCGACCGCCGCAATCAGTTCCGCGTCGCCAAGAGCGGCAAGATTCAGTCCTCCCATCACGAGCGTGATGAGGCCGAGGGCGTCGGTGACGACTCGATTCGTGCGCTCAGGGAGTTTGGATCCAATAGCCACGCCGATGGCGGAACCGGCGACGATTGTCCCGATGTTGATGAGTGTGCCGAGTCCGATCATGTCTCTCATTATCCCGAACGAGGCAAATGCTGTGTTCACGCGCATGCTCTTGATCCCGATTTAGCCAGGCATTTTTCCTAAACGAGTTTTAACGGCAAACTTGGGGCTATGACGAAAGTCACCCCTTCCGAAAAGCTCGCCGGCGAAACAGTTGAGCTCGTTCGACACTGGTTGACGGCGGCGGAAAAGTTCCCAGTTGATGTCAGTGCGACTCGTCTCGCGGGCATCCTCCGGGACCCCGACGGCCTCACGTTCACGGTCGGCTTCGTCGATGGCGTTGTGCGACCGGAAGACCTGCGCGTCGCGGCCCGAAAGTTGCGTGCGATTGCGCCGAACGTGCCAGCGTTCTTGCCGTGGTGGATGCGTGTTGCGGTTCGGCTCGGCGGATTTTTTGCCCCCATTCTTCCCTGGGCTGTCATTCCAATCGCCCGAGTTGTTCTGCGAAAAATGGTCGGGCACCTCATCGTTGACGCGACTCCCTCAAAACTCGGTTCCGTCATCTCGAAATTGAAAAAGCCGGGTGTCCGACTCAACATCAATCTTTTGGGTGAGGCGGTGCTCGGTGAACACGAGGCGGCGAAGCGGCTCAAGGGCACGACCGCACTGATCCAACGTGACGATGTCGATTACGTGTCAATCAAGGTGTCAGCGACGGTTGCGCCGCACTCACCGTGGTCATATGACCAGAACGTCACCCACGTTGTCGAACGCTTGTTGCCCCTCTACAAACTCGCGGCCAAGGGTAAATCAAAGACGTTCATCAACCTGGACATGGAGGAATTCAAAGACCTCGACATCACGATCGCGGTCTTTACTCAGATTTTGAATCGCTCCGAATTCCTCAAGCTAGAGGCCGGAATTGTTCTACAGGCCTACCTACCCGATGCTCTCGGTGCGATGATGCATCTGCAGAAATGGTCGGCCATGCGTCGCGCCCGCGGTGGCGCCGCGATTAAGGTTCGTATCGTCAAAGGCGCAAACCTACCCATGGAGCGAGTCGAATCGGCGGTGCACGATTGGCCGCTGGCGACCTGGTCTACCAAAGAAGAGAGTGACACGAACTACAAGCGGGTCATCAACTATGCCCTCGACCCGACTCGGATTGAGAATGTCCGAATCGGTGTCGCTGGTCACAACTTGTTCGACATCGCCTATTCGTGGCTTCTCGCCGAAAAACGGGGAGTTCAGGCGGGGCTCGAATTTGAGATGCTGCTCGGGATGGCTCCCGGTCAGGCCGAAGCGGTCAAGCGTGACGTTGGCGGCCTTTTGCTGTATACCCCTGTCGTCCACCCCGCTGAGTTCGATGTCGCCATCGCGTACCTGATTCGACGACTCGAGGAAGGCGCGAGCCAAGACAACTTCATGTCGGCCGTATTCGATTTATCCACGAACGAAGATTTGTTCGAGCGAGAAAAGAATCGCTTTCTGGCATCGCTCAAAGCGCTCGACACCAAGGTCCCCGCGTCCAATCGAGTCCAAGATCGACGAGCAAAACAGGCACCGATGCCGACGGACGCGTTCCGAAACGCAGCCGATACCGATCCCTCCATCGCGGCGAACCGCGAATGGGGCTCAGCGATTATCGGGCGGATCGAGAAATCGACGGCGGGAATAAAGACTGTCACAGCAAACCTCGTCAAGTCCGCGAAACAACTCGACGACATCATCACTCGGGCATCGACAAAAGGCGCTGCCTGGAGCCGGCTTCCAGCCGCCACAAGGGCGACCATTCTGCACAAAGCGGGGGAAGCGCTCGAAGCTCGTCGCGCCGAACTCATGGAAATCATGGCCCACGAGACGGGAAAGACCCTCGACCAGTCTGACCCAGAGGTGACCGAGGCGATCGACTTCGCGCACTATTACGCCGAAAGCGCGAAAGCGCTCGAGGGCATCGACGGCGCGACGCTCACGCCGGCACGACTGACCGTCGTGACCCCGCCGTGGAACTTCCCGGTCGCGATTCCGGCTGGGTCGACTCTCGCGGCGCTCGCGGCCGGCTCGCCCGTGATAATCAAACCCGCGAGCAATGCGCGTCGAAGCGGCGCGGTCATGGTGGAAGCACTGTGGGCAGCCGGTGTCCCGCAGGACGCGCTGCAGCTCGTGACGTTCTCTGACAAATCTCTTGGGTCACAGTTGGTGTCTGATCCCCGGGTGGAGCGGGTCATCCTCACGGGAGGCTACGAGACGGCCGAGGCGTTCCGTGAGCTTCGTCACGACCTGCCGCTTCTAGCCGAAACGAGCGGCAAGAACGCCATCATCGTCACCCCTAGCGCTGACCTCGACCTTGCGGCCAAGGACGTCATCTACTCGGCCTTCGGGCACGCGGGGCAAAAGTGTTCCGCGGCGTCACTCGTGATCCTGGTTGGGTCAGTCGCAACCTCTGCTCGTTTCCGCAATCAACTGATTGACGGTGTCACCAGCCTGAAGGTCGGCTATCCGTCGGACCCCACCACGCAAATGGGACCGATCATCGGTCCGGCGGACGGGAAACTGCTGTCGGCGCTCACGACCCTCGGTCCGGGCGAGTCGTGGTTAGTGGAACCCAGGATGCTCGACAAATCCGGTCAGTTGTGGTCGCCCGGTGTTCGCGCTGGTGTATCTGCGGGAAGCGAGTTCCACCTCACGGAATACTTCGGACCTATTTTGGGCGTCATGACGGCTCGCACGTTGGACGAGGCAATCGATATGGTCAACGCGATTGAGTACGGGCTCACCTCGGGACTGCATTCACTGGAATCCGGCGAGATTGAGTCTTGGCTCGACCGCGTCGAAGCCGGCAACCTCTACGTCAACCGAGGAACGACGGGTGCTATCGTGCAACGCCAGCCGTTCGGTGGTTGGAAAAAATCCGTCGTCGGTGCCGGGTCCAAGGCGGGCGGGCCGAATTACCTGTTCGGGCTCGGTTCGTGGAAGGACGCCGACACCCGAGCGCGCGGAGCGGATCTCACGGTTGAGCGCGTCCAGCAACTCCTTGCTGCTCTTCCCGAGTTCGACACGGTCACCGCGGCCGGACGTGCGTGGCTTACTCGCGCTGCGCGTCTCGACGAGGAAGCGTGGCAGACCGAATTCGGAATTGCGCGGGATGTCTCCAACGTTGGCGTCGAGCGCAATGTGTTCCGATACCGGCCAATCCCCATTCCACTCATCGTGCGATTCTCGGACGGCGCGGAACCCACCGAATTGCTGCGGGTATTGATTGCCGGATTCCGAGCCGGTAATCGACCCTTCCTTTCAGCCTCGGCGTGGCTCGAAACCAAGATTTCTCGAGTGCTGGAGCAACTGGGCGTGACCGTTGAAATCCAGACCGAGTATGAATGGGAAGAGGAGATCGGCCGGCGCGCAAAAGAACTTTCTGGACGCCGCGTCCGGCTCGTAGGTGGGAATCCGTCAACAATCACCTCGGCCACGGGCGGACGACCTGACTTGGCGATCTGGTCGGGTCCAGTGGTGACGGCAGCCCGCGTCGAAATGCTCCCGTTCCTTCGCGAACAGGCCGTGAGCATCACGGCACACCGATTCGGAACACCCAGCCAGCTCACCGATCACATCGAACTCGGTCGCTGAACAAAGAAGGCCCCCGACAATCCGGGGGCCTCGAATCGTGGCTCCGACGGGCGTCGATCCCGTGACCTCTCGATTTTCAGTCGAACGCTCTACCAACTGAGCTACAGAGCCAAGGAGTTTGTCACTCCTAGACAAAAGAGCCTCTCGCGAAAGAG
>CAMFDU010000003.1 GCA_945949175.1 Gulosibacter massiliensis
CCTCGTCTTTAACGTTCGGACGGAGCGAGTGCCGCCGCGCCCAATATTCCAGCATTGTTGAAGTGCTCCGCAGGGACGATCGGGGTCCGCAGAGTCAACAGTGGCAGGAAATTCTCGTACTCTTTCGACACGCCCCCGCCTACGACGAACAGTGTGGGGGAAAACAACATTTCTAACGTTCCGTAGAAGACTTGCAGGTGCTCAGCCCAGCGACTCCACGACAACCGCTTTCGCTCGCGAACGACATTTGCTGCGAGTTGCTCCGCGGTTCGATTGTGGCGACCGGGTAACGTCATGTGTCCGAGCTCGGAATTCGGCACGAGAATACCGTTGTAGATCAGTGCCGAGCCAATTCCGGTCCCCAGCGTCGTTACGAGAACGAGCCCTTGAACTCCCCGTGCTGCGCCAAACATGTATTCCGCGAACCCTGCTGCGTCGGCATCGTTGACGACGTGAACACGTCGGCCAAGTGTTGCCGCGAGCAGGTCCCCAACATTGAGACCAACCCACGACTCATCGACATTGGATGCAGAGAACGCAACTTCTTCGATAATGACTGCAGGGAAACAGACACCAACGGGCAACGAACCACTGGGATCGAGTTGCTCAACCAATTCGCGGCATACGCGAGCGACGTCTCCAGGGATTGCTCCGGTTGGGGTCCCAACCTTGATTTTTTCACCGACAAACTTGCCAGAGACGACATCGACAATTGCTGCTTTGATACCAGTCCCGCCGATGTCGATGCCAATTGTCTGTGTCATGGTGGTCTCCGGGTACGGGTGAGCCCAGTTGGGGCGATAATGGCATTCTACTGAGGGAGTTTCTATGGCGTGGTGGTACAACCATCGGACCGGAGAAGTTGAAGAAGGACCGCTGTCGCTTGGCAGTGATCGAGACGGCCCATTCGAGACCCGCGAGGACGCTGCGCGTGCTCCCCAAATTGCTGCGGAGCGGGCGGAGGCCTGGAGGAACGAAGAGGACGCCGACGACGACTAGCGCAAGAAAAAGCGCACGGAAACCGTGATGAAGACGATTTAGCTCAGTTCTGGGCTGTGGCGCACGGTGATGGGAAGGCGGCGTTCGCGTCCGAATGCCATTCGAGAGATTCGTGGTCCAATTGCACCCTGTCGACGCTTCCATTCGCTCCCTGCGACAAGAGCAGCGATGCGCTCGACCGTAGCGCGATCATGGCCAGCCGAGACAACAGCATCGATCGAATGACGGTGATTCACCAATTGTTCGAGGATGGCGTCGAGAACGTCGTAAGGCGGCAGCGAATCCTGGTCAATCTGGTCTGGACGAAGTTCCGCGCTTGGCGCTTTCGAAATGGAGTTCACGGGAATTGGCGGTTTTTCACCGCGCGTCGTTGCCGTTGTGTTGCGCCATCGAGCAAGGTCCCACACGACCGTTTTGAAAACGTCCTTCAGTGGCGCGAAGCCCCCAACGGTGTCGCCATACATCGTCGAGTAACCGACGGCAACTTCGGATTTGTTGCCCGTCGTCAGAACTAAATGCCCATGCTGATTGCTGAGCGACATGAGAATCATTCCTCGGGCGCGAGCCTGAATGTTCTCGGCCGCGACTCCCGTGAGCCCCAACTGTGTTTCAAACGGAGTGACGAGTTCCGCAATTGGTTGAACATCGAAATGGCAACCGAGCGTGTTCGCCAGTTCTCGCGCGTCGTCCTTTGACCCGTCGCTCGAATACTGGCTCGGCATGGAAACACCAAAGACTCGGTGCGCGCCGACTGCGTCAGCAGCGATGACGGCACACACGGCACTGTCAATCCCTCCACTCAGTCCCAGAACGATAGAGGGGAAACCATTTTTGGTGGCGTAATCCCGCACACCAAGCACCAAGGCTTCCCATATCGCCTCTAGGTCAGGAAGGTCGTTCTGAACAGTGGGGGTGATGACATCGGTGGGCTCTGCGAGTTCAATCCCTT
Source organism: Gulosibacter massiliensis (assembly GCA_945949175.1). Taxonomy (GTDB): domain Bacteria; phylum Actinomycetota; class Actinomycetes; order Actinomycetales; family Microbacteriaceae; genus MWH-TA3. Next base: position 1,949 of record CAMFDU010000003.1, read on the forward strand.
TGGACGATTTCCCTGATCCGGGGATGTCGATCAGCACAGTGGCGGGTTCGAATCGGACGGCCCTCAAGAGGGTGACTCCGGTGCTGTCGAGAACTGAGCTGTCGCCGTCAAATACGAGGTCGTCTTGTCCGCCCACCGCGTTGACATAGACGAGCGTCGCGTCGAACTCAGCGGCTCTGGTTGTCAAAAGTGGAAAACGTGATTCGTCTTTCGCGGTATCGAAGGGCGACGCGTTAATGACGACAACAGCGTCGAGGTCACGTGCGGCAAGTTCGGCGACGGGGCCATCAGAGCGCCAGAGGTCTTCACAGATGAGAAATCCCGTAGTGACACCGCCGAGGTCGAGGACAAGAGTTCCGGTGCCGGGAACAAAGACACGTTCTTCGTCGAAGACGGAATAGTTCGGAAGGTGACGTTTAGCATATGTAGCCACGATGTGACCATTGTGGAGAACCGCCAGCGAGTTGTGTGCTCGAGCACCGCCGAAATCAGTTTCCGCGGCTTCGGAAAGATAGCCCACGATGACCACCGCGTCACCGAAACCATCCGACGCAATTCGGCGTGCCAGAGAACGAACTCCCGCGTCGGATTGGCGAATGAAATCGATACTCGATGCAAGGTCGTCAACGGGATAACCCGTGATCGACATCTCTGGTGTGACAATCACACGAGCGCCTCGAGCGTAAGAGTCGGCCACCGCGGCGAGAATTGCGAGGGAGTTGCCCGTGATGTCACCCACGATGGGGTTCAGCTGGGCGAGAGCGAACCGAATCCTCGTCATAACAAGTAGCCTAGTAGCGCAGGGAAAGCATCGAAGGAGTCCCATGGAAAAGCAACAGGAGTTCGTACTCCGCACCATCGAGGAACGTGGTGTCAAGTTCGTCCGTCTGTGGTTTACCGACGTGTCGGGAACGCTCAAGAACGTTGCGCTCGCACCGGCAGAGGTAGAGGGCGCTTTTGCCGAGGGACTGGGAGTGGACGGCTCATCTGTGGAAGGTCTCACCCGCGTATATGAGGCAGACGTGCTGCTGCATCCCGACCCCACAACCTTCCAGGTGCTCCCGTGGCGCAGTCAGGTGGACCCGACTGCTCGTATGTTTTGCGACATCACTACACCAGACGGTCAAGCTGCGGCGACGGACCCCCGTTACGTTTTGCGCCGCGCGCTTGCCAAGGCGGCGGATAAGGGTTTTACCTTCTATACCCACCCCGAGATTGAGTTTTACCTTTTCAAAGACAACAATCAGGGCAACCTGGTTCCAGTCGACGAAGCAGGATATTTCGACAATGTTCCGGGCGGAGCCGCGCACGATTTCCGCCGCAATGCAGTCCGCCACTTGGAGGACCTCGGAATATCGGTTGAGTTTTCACACCACGAAGCGGGACCGGGCCAGAACGAGATTGACCTTCGATACGCCGACGCGTTGACCACCGCCGACAACATCCAGACGTTCCGGACTGTTGTGAAAGAAGCCGCAATCGAGCAAGGGGTCTACGCGACCTTCATGCCGAAACCACTCGCTAACCACCCGGGAAGTGGGATGCACACCCACATGTCCCTGTTCGAGGGCGACTCGAATGCCTTCTACGACGCGAGCAAGCCGCATCAGTTGTCGGCGATTGGCCGCCAATTCATCGCCGGAATCCTGACGCACGCTCACGAGATCACTGCGGTGACGAATCAGTTCGTCAATTCGTACAAACGACTCTGGGGTGGCGGCGAGGCTCCGCCCTTCATCACGTGGGGTCACAACAACACGTCGGCGTTGGTGCGGGTACCGATGTACAAGCCGGGCAAAGAACAGTCCGTACGAATTGAGTATCGCGGTTTGGACGCAGCAGCAAACCCTTATCTCGCCTATGCGCTCCTTTTGTCAGCCGGCCTGAAGGGTATCGACGAAGGGTACGAACTTTCGCCTGAAGCCGAGGGAGACATCGCGAGCCTCACGGCCACAGAACGTCGTGCGCTCGGGTACCGCCCGCTTCCCGATAGTCTTCACCGTGCTTTACATTACATGGAGGAAAGCGAACTGGTCGCCGAAACACTCGGCGAGCAGGTTTTCAACTTCTTTATCAGGAACAAGCAAGCGGAATGGAACGCCTACCGCCACCAGGTGACACCGTGGGAGTTGGACACTAACTTCCGCCAACTGTAGGCATGGCTGCAGCCCCGAGTCTCACGGATTTAGCCCGAGTCGGGTTTGTTGATCTGTCCGGCGCGCGAGACCTTCTCGCCGAATACGGGTTCAATCCCGAGTGGTTCGCAAAAGCCGCCAGTGCCGACAATGCGGTGCGCTGGTTGAGTCGATTGGCGGACTCTTCGAAGCACCTGCTCGACGCCGTTCTCACTAACGCTCACCACCGGGACGCTCTGATTCGAGTGCTGGGGGTTAGTGATGGGCTCGCAGAGTTCCTCGTGCGCCAACCGAATGCTCTCGACCGTGTGATTCCACCCGAGTCATTGCCGACGGAAACGATCTACGGTGAAACACTGTCAGGCGCGCAGACCGTTAATGACATTCGCATCCGATATCGAGAACACTTGGTCACCATCGCGGCGTGGGACTTGATGCAACCTGACGCAGCGGCCGTCGTACACGTGGTTGGTGCTGCTCTGGCGGACCTCGCGGGCGCGGTGTTGGGCGCGGCACTTCAATTAGCACAAAGAACTGTTGACGCCCCCGCCGAGATTAGAGATCACACGGCCTTCACCATTGTTGGGATGGGAAAGGCTGGCGCTCGGGAACTCAATTACGTCTCCGACGTTGATGTGATCTTTGTCTGCGACGCGCGCGGCATTGATTCGAACGCCGCAGTCGATGTTGCTACCAAGTGGGCTAGGGCAATCGTTGCGACCGTCAGTGAACCGAGCGTTGAGCCGGCCCTCTGGGAATTGGACACCAATCTTCGACCGGAAGGCGCAAAAGGTGCGTTGGTGCGAACTCTCAAATCACACGTCGCCTATTACCAACGATGGGCTGAGAACTGGGAGTTTCAAGCCTTGCTCAAAGCAAGACCAATGGCCGGTGATGTCAAACTTGGCCTCGACTACCTTGCTGCACTCTCTGACGTCGTGTGGTCAAGCTCGGCGCGCGAAGGGTTCGTCGAGTCTGTTCAAAAGATGCGCGAACGGGTGACCGAGAATATTCCAGCCGACCTGAGGGATGTGCAAATCAAGTTGGGGCCGGGTGGTCTGCGCGATGTCGAGTTCACCGTGCAGCTGCTGCAGCTGGTCCATGGCAAAGACGACGAAACCGTTCGTGTCCGAGATACCTTGACTGCGATTACTCGATTGTCAGAGGGTGGCTATATCGGTCGGCCTGAAGCATTGGCGTTTTCGAACAACTATCGAGAGTTGAGAGTGGTAGAACACCGCGTTCAACTACTCGCACTGCGCCGAACTCATCTCATGCCGCGCGACCCAGAATTGCTCAGAATAGTGGCGCGAGCATCGGGGCTAGCCGATACCAGTGACGCACTGTTGACTCGATGGAACCACATCAAACGAGACGTTCGTTCCCTGCACCAACGGTTGTTCTATCGCCCACTTCTGTCGGCGGTCGCCAACTTGGGCGAGGACACCATATCGCTCTCGAGCTCTCAGGCCGAAGATCGTCTTCGGGCAAGTGGTTTCCGTGATGCCGCGGGTGCTCTTCGGCACATTGCGGCGTTGACCTCGGGGATATCTCGAAGTTCGACAATTCAACGAAACCTTTTGCCAGTTCTCTTGCACTGGATGACCGAAGGTACCGACCCCGATGGTGGGCTTGCGGCGTTTCGCAACATCAGTGATTCTCTCGGAGATTCGCCGTGGTACCTGCGGATGCTTAGGGATTCGGTCGGTGCTGCACAGCGACTCAGTCGAGTCCTCTCGTTGTCGCGATACGTAGCGATCTTGATTGAGCGGGTGCCAGACGCCGTCGCGTGGCTTGATGACGATGAAAATCTGCGACCGCGAACGTGGGAGACGCTTCTCGAAGAGTTTGGCGCAATTGATTCTCGCCATGACAATGTGGAGGACGCGGCAAAAGCTATCCGTTTTGCCAGGCGACGTGAGCTCTTGCGCGTGGCGTTAGCGGTTGTCCTCGATTTGATCGACATTGAAGAGGCTGGCATCGCCATTTCGGACATCGCCACGGCCACAATCGACGCCGCGACACGACTCGCGCGCCGGGGGATTGACGGTATCGAATTCGCCGTCATCGCAATGGGACGCTTTGGCGGTCAGGAACTTGGGTTCTCGTCGGATATTGATGTGGTTTGGGTGTTCCGGGATATCGGAGCGGGGGATTCCGCACATCAGCGCGCCGAAAAGATTGTCCACGGTGTTACTCGACTTACCGAAGACCTGCGGTTCCCGCTAGATCTCGACGCGGGACTCCGACCGGAAGGTAAAAACGGGCCTCTCGTTCGCTCTCTTGATGCGTACCGAACGTACTACGCGCAGTGGAGTGATATCTGGGAAACGCAGGCCCTCATCAGGGCTAGGCCGATCGCCGGTGACTCCGCTTTGTTGGTTGCATTCAGCGAGATGGCGGATGCGGTTCGCTACACAACCCAGATTTCGGATGAAGGTGTTCGCGAGATCCGCCGTATAAAGGCTCGTGTCGAAACCGAGAGGCTCCCGTTTGGCGCGGATTCGTCGCGGCACACCAAGCTTGGCCCCGGATCACTCAGTGACGTTGAATGGCTCGTGCAACTGTTGCAGTTGCAACACGGGCCGCGCAACGAGTCGGTTCGGTCGCCGTCCACGTTGGACGCGTTAGCCGCCGAGATTGCCAACGGCTTTATCTCCGAGACAGACGGCGCATCGCTCAGAGAGTCTTGGTTGTTGAGTTCGCGGATTCGTTCTGCGACGACCCTGTACTTGGGCAAAGGCTCGGATGTTGTTCCGTTGGATCGTCCAACTCTCGAAGGAATCGCTAGGTTACTCGCCTACCCAGTCGGCCGGGGGACCGAACTAGAGAACGACTATTTGCGCGTCACGCGCCAGAGTCGCCAGGTATTTGAACGAATCTTCTATCCCGCTTAACGACGAAGGCGCCACCCTAAGGTGACGCCTCGCTTTAAAGACTTGTCTAGCAGGAGAACGTTGTTTCGTACTCGAAGGGGTGTGGACGCTGTGCCGATGGAAGAACTTCCGTCGCGCGCTTCATGCTCACCCACTCTTCGATTAAGTCTTGAGTGAAGACGTTGCCTTGCAAGAGGAACTCATGGTCGTTCTCGAGCGCGATGAGCGCCTCTTCGAGCGACCCAGGGACTTGGGGGATGAGCTTGGCTTCCTCGGTGGGGAGCTCGTAGAGGTCCTTGTCAACGGGCTCATGGGGCTCAATCTTGTTGAGGACTCCGTCCAGCCCGGCCATCATCTGCACAGCGAACGCGAGGTACGGGTTGCTCGACGCGTCGGGAGCCCGGAACTCAATTCGTTTTGCTTTCGGGTTCGTGCCCGTAATCGGAATTCGGATGGCGGCCGAACGGTTACCGGCCGAGTAGACCAAATTCACCGGGGCTTCGAAGCCCTTGACGAGTCGACGATATGAGTTCATTGAGGGGTTTGTAAAGGCGAGGATTGCACCAGCGTGCTTCAGGATGCCGCCGATGTACCACCGAGCGATGTCCGATAATCCCGCGTAGCCTTTTTCGTCGTAGAACAGCGGTTTACCCTTCGCCCACAACGACTGGTGGGTGTGCATTCCAGACCCGTTGTCGTTGAAAAGAGGTTTGGGCATGAACGTCGCAACTTTGCCGTGGATGTCGGCTTCGTTCTTAACGATGTACTTGAATTTAAGAAGGTCATCGGCGGACTGCACCATCGTGTTGAAACGGTAGTTGATTTCACACTGACCTGCCGTTCCCACCTCGTGGTGCGAGCGCTCGACCTCTAGCCCCGCGGCGGCGAGTTGAAGGCAGATCTGATCACGTAGGTCGGCGAGTTTGTCAACAGGGCTTACCGGGAAGTACCCGCCCTTGTAGGGAGTCTTGTTGGCTAGATTTCCACCTTCTTCTTTACGACCCGTATTCCAAGCTGCTTCCTCCGAGTCGACATGATAGAACGACGATCCGCTCGAAATCTCGTAGCGCACGTCGTCGAAAATGAAGAACTCTGCCTCGGGCGCAAAGAACGCCGTGTCGGCAATGCCGGTCGAGGCAAGGTACTTCTCGGCCTTCTTCGCAACCTGCCTCGGGTCGCGGTGATAGATCTCGCCATTGCGTGGGTTGTAGATGTCAAAGATGAGAATGAGCGTCTTTTCTACCCGGTAGGGGTCAACATACGCAGTTGTGACATCGGGGATTAACTGCAGGTCGCTCTCGGCGATGCCCTGGAAGCCCGTGATGGAAGACCCGTCGAATAGTTGACCAACTGAGAAGAACTCTTCGTCAACGCTGCTCGCGGGAATGTTGAAATGTTGCTGAATACCCGGGAGGTCGGTGAATCGGATGTCGAGGAACTTGACATCCTCTTTCGAGATGTAGGCAAGTACCTCGGCTGGGGTCTTAAACATTATTCCTCCTGCTGGTGGGGTGATTATGCGAGAAACTGCCATCACGGTACCGAGAACGTGTGTCGTTACCGTCACACGAATGTTTCGGGGATGTTACAGGCAGTAGATCGCGTTTAGCGAGGACGGGGTGCCCGCATCTTGGTCGGGTCGATACCTTTTGGCATCATCGACGCGGGAGTCTTGGCAATCGAGTTGAGCCGGTTGGACACGACCATAATTTCGGCCTTGCGAACGCTCCCCTTGAGCTTGTAAAGCGCAGGGAAGAATTCCTTGAGAGTCATGCCGTCCGGGCCGACGTGGAGCATGTGAACCGGGACGCCCGGCACAATGCGCTGAACCTCTTTGCGGGCGTCCTCGACGAGAGGCGCGATTCTAGTGCGAACGCCCTCTGACACAATTACAACACCCGGTTTGCCGACAACTCGGTAGACAATGTCTTGGTTTTTGTTCATGCGAATCGGCATGTCGTTACCGCGCCATGAACGACGCAATTGGTTTTTGATGAGCGCGGACACCGCGCCGACTTGACCCTGCAGGTTCGAATACATCAGTCGCTGAGTCAACTGTCCGAGGACGATGAGGAACCCGAGCAAGCCGGTGAGAACTCCGAGAATGATCGAAACGACGAAGCTAATCGGTTCACCGCCGGTGACCATGATCGCGAACACGATTCCAGCAGCAATCGGACCGAGCGCCCCCAGGATGAGCCAGAGGAGCGCGAGGCGGTCTCGTTTGATGACGATAACGAGGACGTCGATAATCTGGCGCACGCGGCCGGGCTCTTTTGCCATGCTGTTCTCCTAGTAACCGAGGTCGGAGGCGGTGAATGCGCCTGCTTCAAGTCGAGACTTCATTGCACTGAGGAATCGCGCAGCATCTGCTCCGTCGACGATTCTGTGGTCATATGACAGTGCGAGATAGACCATCGAGCGAATGGCGATCGAGTCGCCTCCCATGACCACGGGTCGCTTGACGACAATCCCGAGTCCCAGAATCGCGGACTGGGGGAGGAAGACGACCGGAGTGTCGAACAACGCGCCTCGCGACCCAGTGTTGGTAACTGTGAACGTACCGCCTTGTAATTCATCAGGTGTGAGTTTGTTGCTGCGCGTGCGCTCGGCGAGGTCTGCGATTTCTGCGGCGAGAGAAGCAATTGTCTTTCCGCCAGCATCTTTCACCACGGGTGTCAGGAGCCCACGCTCAGTGTCGACCGCAATCGAGATGTTTTCGAACGCCGGGTAGACAATGTCGTCTCCCTGGACCGTGCTATTGATAATCGGAAATGCCTGGAGTGCTTCGACGGACGCCTTAACAAAGAACGGGAGAAAAGTAAGTTTCTGACCGGTCTTTGCGTGGAAATCCGCCTTAATCTGGTCGCGCAGGTTAGACACCTCGGTCACATCCACCTCGACCACGGTGGTGAGTTGCGCGGTGGACGTCATCGACAAAACGGCGCGTTCGGCGATGACCTTGCGGAGTCGCGACATCGGTACGCGGCTTCCGCGAAGGTCCGACGCAGGGACAGCAACGTTGCCGTCGTGGGAAACTGACGCGGCCAACGGGGCTGGCACCGAAATCGATGGGTTGACGGCAGGAGCTGCGGGTGTTGCTCGCGTTTCTGCGGCGAGGACATCTTCCTTGCGGATACGACCACCAATGCCGGTTCCCACAACACTGCCGAGGTCGACTCCACGATCATGAGCCAACTTGCGCACAATTGGGCTGACGTATGGGTTTCCAAAACGCGGGGTCGGCGGGACCACGGGGAGAGCCTGGACAACGGGCGCGACCTGAACCGGCGCCGGTGCAACCACGGGAGGCGACACGACGACCGGTTCGGACATCACGGGAGGAGCGACGACGGGCGGGGGAGAAGCAGGTGCGTTGACGACGGGAACCACCACTGGCTCCGGTGTCTCGGGAACGGACGCCACGGGCTCAGCCGGCGCGGTGGCAGGTGCGGCGGGGGCAGCCCCGCTTCCCTCGCCGATCCGTGCGAGCGGAGCGCCGACCTCGACCGTTTCGTCTTCTTGAGCAAAAATCTCTTCAAGGACGCCAGCAACAGGTGACGGGATCTCAGTATCGACCTTGTCCGTTGACACCTCGACAATTGGCTCGTCGACGGCGACCGCGTCTCCGACCTTTTTCAGCCAGCGAGTAACGGTTCCCTCAGTGACGCTTTCGCCGAGGGCGGGAAGATTGACGTTCGTGCTCATATTGATACGTTCTCCTTGAACTACTACATCGCGTGAAGCGGTTTGCCCGCGAGGGCCATGAACGCTTCACCAAGTGCTTCGTTTTGTGTGGGGTGTGCGTGAAGGTGCGGCGCGACGTCTTCGGGGTGAGCTTCCCAATTGACAATCATCTGAGCCTCACCGAGCAGTTCACCGACCCGCGCGCCAATCATGTGAACCCCAACTACCGGACCGTCAACAACGCGAATGACCTTGATTGAACCAGCGGTCTCGAGGATGTGGCTCTTGCCGTTGCCGGCGAGGTTGTAGTCGTAGATGGCAATCGCCGCATCGCCGTACTGCTCTTTCGCCGCCGATTCGGACAAACCAACCGACGCAATTTCAGGCTCGGAATAGGTGACTTTGGGGATATTGACGTCCGACACAACCATTGGGTTCAGTCCGGCAATTTCCTCGGCAACGAAAATTCCGTGCTGGTATCCGCGGTGTGCGAGTTGAAGACCAGGGACAATGTCGCCGACGGCGTAAACGCCCGGAATGTTGGTCAGCAGTCGCTCGTTCGTAAGGACGTAACCGCGATCCATCGCAATTCCGACTTCCTCGAATCCGCAATTCGCAGTTTGAGCACCACGACCAATCGCAACGAGCAGGACATCCGCGGTCAGGGTTTCTCCACCCTCGAGGGTGACTGTCACGCCGTTGGCGTCCTGGGTTGCGCTTTCGAAACGCACGCCTGTTTTGAATTCGATTCCACGTTTGCGGAACGCGCGCTCAAATTGCTTCGAGACGGACTCGTCTTCATTTGGTACGAGACGCGGCAGTCCCTCGACGATGGTGACCTCTGTTCCCCACGATCTCCAGACGGACGAGAACTCGACACCGATGACGCCGCCGCCAAGAACAATTGCGCTTTGAGGAACGTAATCAAGTGTGATTGCCTGCTCGGAGGTCAGGAAACGTCCGCCGATTTCGAGGCCGGGGAGCGTCTTGGCGTAAGAACCCGTCGCGAGCACGACGTTCGTGCCGATAATTCTGGTGTCACCTACCTGGACCGTGTTCGGCGACGTGAGCGTTCCGTATCCGTCGTAGGTGGTGATTCCTCGGGCTTTGAGAAGGCCTTGGAGTCCCTTGAACTTGGAATCGATGATTCCTTGACGATAGACCGAGACCGCGGCTACGTCGATCCCGCCGAGCGTTGCGTCGACGCCGAACTTTGCCGCGTCACGAACACTGTCCGCAACCTCAGCGGCGTGAAGCAACGCTTTTGTCGGAATGCAGCCGACGTGCAAGCACGTGCCGCCAACCTTGTCTTTTTCAACGAGCGCGACGCTCATCCCCAATTGACTTGCTCTGAGTGCGGCCGAATAACCGCCACTTCCACCACCAAGAACGACGAGATCTACTGCTACGTCAGCCACCGACACTCCTTGAAATTGTGAATGGGACTGGTCCACTCGGGAAATGCTGGAACCCAGTGATAACCGACTTCGAGCCTACCGCTTGTTGGTGGGACCGTCAGCAAGCCGGCGGACAAGTTCGATAAGAGTTCGCACCATCGTTCCTGTTGCGCCCTTCGGAACGAAACCGTAGGGAGCATTAGCGTTGTTTGCTGGACCGGCGATGTCGAGGTGAGCCCAGGGAATACGTTTCCCGTCAGCGTCGGTTCCGACGAATTCGCGAAGGAAAACACCCCCGATGAGCATCCCTCCCGCGGTGTTACCGATTTTGGAATTTGCGATATCGGCAACATCGCTCGCAAGAACTGGCAATAGGTATTCGGGAAGTGGCATCGTCCACGATTCTTCGCCGACGGCGTCAGACGCTGACGTCACAGCGGACGTCACGACAGCGTCACCCATGACAGCGGCGATCCGATCGCCGAGGGCAACGCGAGCGGCACCCGTGAGCGTTGCCACGTCGATGATGTAGTCGGGGTTTTCCTCGCTCGCGGCGACGAGACCATCGGCGAGCACCACTCGTCCCTCGGCGTCGGTGTTTGTCACTTCCACGGTCTTTCCGCCGCGAATCGTGATGACGTCATTCGGTCGAATCGCGGTGCCCGAGGGCATGTTTTCAGCGATGCATAACCACGCCGTAACCGAGATCGGAATTTTGCGTTCGGCTATCGCTCGCGTAACGGCGAACACAGTCGCAGCCCCCGTCATGTCGTACTTCATCCCGACCATTGAATTCGCAGGTTTGATTGACAATCCGCCGGTATCGAATGTGATGCCCTTGCCGACGAGCGCAATGTGACGTTTTGCCCCCTTGGGGGCATATCGAACGATGACGAGGCGTGGCGGTCGGGAGGAGCCGGCACCGATTCCCAGAATGCCCCCGTATTCACCCTTTTCGAGCGCGTGCTCGTCAAGAACTTCGACACTGAGTTCGGTGGCCTTCGACAGTTCTACAACCCTGCGAGCCAACTCGTCAGGACTGAGAATGTTGGGAACTTCGGTGACGAGGTCGCGTACCACGCCCACAGCATCGACGCCGGGTCGGATGTCGTCGAGAAGCGGCGCGTGTCGTGATACAAGCGTGAGGTCTGTTACGAGGGAGGGACCGTCACCGCTCTTGCGGGTCATCGTTTTCAACGAGCCCAACAGCGCACCTTCAACGGTCGCGGTAGCCTCTGCGCTGTTTCGACTGGCGATGTTCAGGACCACGTGACCAGAAAGTGATCGGAGCGCCGTCGCAGCCGCGTAGCGCAGGTTTGTGACTCGTCCAGGAGCGGAACCGAACCCGACGAGCGCGATCGTACGGTATTCACTCCACTGCGGTGCAGGCAATATCGAAACGGAATCCAATCCGCCGTCAAAGCCAACTCGGCTAATGGCATCGGTCAACCACCGTCCCAGCTTTCCGCGAACGCCGTGTGTCACGTCACCGCTCGCGTCTTTAGTCGCAACGAGGACTAAAACGTCAGCCGGAACAAGTGAACGAGAGTGGGTTACGGAAGTCATACACCCAGCGTAGGCGAGTGGCCCAAGATACCGCCGTAGCATGGAGGTATGAGCGTGGGACGTCTGGTCTATCGAGAGATGGGTATCGATGTACCCCGCGGTTTGCCGCTCGTGATTCTACTCACCGGGTTCATTGACGCTGGCAGGTCTGTTGCGACGGCGGCGCGGCACCTCATCGACTCCACTACCCACGAGCGCGTGTGGGTGTTCGACAACGACGAACTGTTGGATTATCGCGCTCGTCGACCGACATTTACTTTTGAACAGACTCGACTGACTGATTACCGTCCGCCGGAACTTGTCTTGAGATTGGTCACTGATGAACTTGGAGTCCAGTTCCTGTTGCTGACTGGATACGAGCCTGATTATCGTTGGGAAGCGGCGGCCGAAGCGGTTGTCACCGCAATCGAAAAATTCGAGACTTCCGAAACAATGTGGGTTCACGCGATTCCAATGCCCGTTCCGCACACTCGACCGGTGGGGATGACCGTGAGTGGAAATCGCGATGACCTAATCGAACAGTATTCGGTGTGGAAACCGACGACCGAAGTTCCCGGCACGTTCGTTCATCTCGTTGAGTTCATGCTCACCAAACTCGAGCACCCTGTCGCCGGCTTTGTCCTACTTATTCCTCACTATCTTGCTGACTCTGAATATCCGGCGGGAACTCTTGCCGTCGTCGATGCGATTACAACAGGGACGGGAATATCGCTGCAAACCGACGCGTTGAGAGAAACAGGTCGGGAGTTTCTCACGGGAATTGCCGATCAAGTGGCCGACAACGATGAACTTGCAAAATTGATTACGAATCTGGAAAGTCGTCACGACACGTACATGCTTGATAACCCGACCCCGTCACCGTTTGTCGATGACGATGGACAGTTCCCCAGTGCCGAGAGCATCGCGACCGAGCTGGAAAACTTCCTCCGAACCCGAGGAACACCGGACGACTAGTCGACCGTGATAACCTGTGAATTGAAAGACCCCGAGTCCGCGGCCTCGCCGATTTGACACGGGGGTTTCTACTGCCCGAAAGAGGAATTCTTCATGGCCAACGCCCTCAGCGCATTCAACCCCTGGCGCAAAAACAAGACCCAAGACGAGGCTCCGGTGAAGCCCGCTGCGAAGCCCGCTGCGAAGCCAGCTGCGAAGACTCCGGCAAAGCCCGCTGCGAAGCCCGCCGCCAAAGCGCCTGCGAAGCCTGCGGCAAAAGCACCAGCCAAGTCTCCTGCGAAGCCGGCGGCGAAAACGCCTGCGAGGCCCTCGGCGAAAGCACCTGCAAAGCCGGCTGCGAAGACTCCTGCAAAGTCCGCCGCGAAGGCCGCTCCGAAGGCGCCCACAAAAAAGGTCGTTGGGGCGACTGCCGGTTCAGAGGAATTGACAATCGATGACGTAGAACTGATCGGGGACGAAGAGTTCGATGTCGTCCTCGTGGTTGGCGACGACAACATCATCGAAGTTGAGGACACGAGCGTTCCCGCCTCCGATGAGGTGATCGAACTCACGGACGAGGAAGCAGAAGACGTCAAGACCGCGCTTGTCGCGACTCTGCCCGCGGACGCGATCCACATTTCTTCAGGTGACGACGAGATTCCTTCGGTATCGACAATGATTACGGGTGCCACCGCTGATCCCGTCAAGGACTACCTAAAGCAGATTGGAAAGGTTGCGCTCCTCAACGCTGAACAAGAAGTCACGCTCGCACTTCGCATCGAGGCGGGATTGTTTGCCGAGGAGAAATGGGCAAAACTTTCTGGAGCCAAGCAGAAGAGCCGGGAAGGTCGTGAATACCGCATCATCGCCGACGACGGCGAGCGTGCAAAGCGACACTTGCTCGAAGCTAACCTTCGACTGGTCGTCTCGCTAGCAAAGCGTTACACGGGTCGTGGCATGCAGTTTCTTGACCTTATTCAAGAGGGAAACCTCGGTCTAATTCGCGCGGTGGAAAAGTTTGATTACACGAAGGGTTTCAAGTTTTCAACCTACGCAACCTGGTGGATTCGCCAAGCAATCACCCGCGCAATGGCCGACCAGGCTCGAACGATTCGTATCCCTGTTCACATGGTCGAGGTCATCAACAAATTGGCTCGAGTACAGCGTCAGTTACTGCAAGATTTAGGACGCGAGCCGTCCCCTGAGGAACTCGCCCGAGAATTGGACATGACGCCAGAAAAGGTTGTCGAGGTCCAAAAGTATGGACGCGAGCCCATCTCGCTGCACACTCCTCTCGGAGAAGACGGGGACTCGGAATTCGGAGACCTCATCGAGGACACCGAGGCGATTGTCCCTCTTGACGCCGTCGCAAATCGAATGTTGCTGGTTGCGTTGGAGTCGGTCCTCGATTCCTTGTCAGAGAGGGAATCCGGCGTAATTCGCATGCGCTATGGGCTCGGAGACGGAATTCCAAAGACGCTCGATCAAATCGGCGAGACCTTTGGTGTGACCCGCGAGCGTATTCGCCAGATCGAGTCAAAGACCATGACGAAACTGCGTCACCCATCACGCTCTGTCACCATTCGCGAGTTCCTCGAGTAATGACCGAACCGGCGGTCCTTGCAACTGGCGATAGCCACGGACCGAGGTATGGGTTGCGAGCGATCGCCGCAGTATGGCTCGGAAAATGTGCTGGAACAGTCCTGCGGTTGCTTGGGCGCGAAGGTACGCACGTCCCTGGCCGCATCGCACTCTGGGTGTGCCCCGAAATCCTTGGCATTGTCGATCGCCCCAACACTGTCATCGTGGTGACGGGTACGAATGGAAAAACCACAACCACCAATCTCCTCGCCGATGCCCTCGAAGCACTCGGTATGCGGGTTTCCAGCAACCGAGTCGGTTCGAACCTCCGCGACGGCATTGTCGCAGCGCTCATCAACGGCGTCACCGTCTTGGGACGATGTCGAAGTGACGTCGCGGTGCTCGAGATGGATGAGCGTTCTGCGCCACGAGTTATCCCGCAATTGGTCCCGGACATACTGGTCTGCACAAATCTCACCCGAGATTCGATCAAGCGAAACGCCCACCCCGAATTTGTTTCGTGGATATTGTCGTCCGCGTTAACGTCTGCAACTTCACTTGTGCTCAATGGCGATGATCTCATCGCCGCGTCGATCGGCGATGATTCACACCGGCGAGTCTTTTTTGGCGTCGACCCGACGGGGGATGAGGCTCGCCAACCCAGTGGTTCCGCTGTGGACGCAGCGATTTGTCCACGGTGCGACGACCTACTGGATTGGGATTTTTGGCGTTTTAACCACATCGGTCGCGTTCGTTGCCCAAACTGTGGCTTCACGTCCCCTCCAGTCGACACGCATGTTTCTTCCCTCGACAACGCGTCCGGATTGAGGTCACTCACTGTCAATGCCGAGACGGTAAAAATTCGACTCGTGAACGAGAGCGTTGTGAATGTCTACAACGTGGCGGCTGTGGCGGCGACGCTCGGACTGCTTGACGTCGCACCTAGATTGATCGGTTCGGTCGTCGAGTCGCTCACGCCACCGACGAGCCGTTTTGCCGAGGAAACTGTCGGTGGCGTTCGCCTTATTCGATTGCTCACCAAAGGACTAGTGGGAGTTGCTGTGTCTCGAGCGTTTGAGCACATCGCGTCTGTACCGGGCAACAAAGTTGTCCTTCTCGCTATCGATGAAACGACCGACCGCTTCGATGGGGTCGAGAACACGGCATGGATTTACGACGCGGACTACGAGTTCCTTGCGCAACCCTCGATTAAGGCGATTTACGTCGGGGGCATCCGTCGTCATGATCAGGCGCTCCGACTCGCTTTGGCGGGCGTGGACCAAGAGAGGATTGTTCTGGTCGAATCGGAAACGCGTGGTGCGGTTCTGGTGCCACTCGACAACGTGGATGTGCTGTTCAATCTCCATAGCAATCACAATGCCGAGGTGACGGGCGACAAAGTCCAAAAGACCCTGCGCAAACGCCTGACGGAGAAGATCTCGTGACTCTCACGATAGAGATGTTGTATCCCGAGATTGCGAATCTACACGGGGACAATGCGAACATCGAATACCTTGCACGGTGCATCCCCGCGGCACGAGTTGTTCGCACAGGTCTGAACGAAACTCCCGAATTTGTCTCGGGAAACGTTGATTTGGTTTATCTCGGACCGCTGACGGAGAGAGGCCAGAGACAAGCAATTACGCGGCTCACGCCACACAAATCCAGAATTGAAGAACTCATTCAATCGGGTGCCCATTTTCTTTTCACACACAACGCCATGGAATGCTTGGGTTCGCGGATCGTCAACCCAGAGATGAATTACGACATCCCTGGAGTGGGAGTTTTTGACTTCACGACTGAAGTGGCCATGTTCAACCGTTACACCGGCAAAGTAATGGGGTCTTTCGATGGAGTGGAGCAGCCAATTGTCGGGTACAAATCACAATTCTCGATGGTTTCTAGTTCTCTTGAGTTGCCAGGGTTCATGACAACCATTCGCGGCATCGGACGAAACCGGGCAACACACCTCGAAGGGGTTCGAGTCCACAACTTCATTGGGACTTCGCTGATTGGTCCGGTGCTTTTGATGAACCCGCATCTTGCAGAGTGGTTGGTGTCATCACTGTCACCGGCTGAAAAGCCGCAACTCGCCTTCACAGATCTCGCGGTTGCGGCCTACGACGCTCGTCTGCGCGAATTCCAGGACGACCGTACGTGGTCAACCTTCGAGCGTGTCACGCAATGATTCGCGCTGCGGTGCCATGCAGCGCACACCCAGCATCGCGAGGAGAGGCGGCTATAACGCTTGATCCGCGATGAGGCGGTCTGTTTCGTCAAGCCATTCGAGCGCAGACGATGCAAGAGCTGGTTTGACCTTGCTCGCGTGGTGACCGCAAAAGAAGAGTTCACCGGACTGAAGTCGAACACGCACGTAGGCCTGTGCTCCGCACGAATCGCATCGATCGAGTGAACTCAGTTCGGATGCGGTGGCGGTTTCAGAGGGGGAGTGCGTAGTTGTCATGGACTTCCTTTCGATGTGTCTATTCCACCACGAGACACGGACATTCCTGTCCGAAAGTTACCCCGTTTCGCCATGAGCGTAAATTTTGTCCACCGTCGCGGAGAGCCTGACTCTGAGCTGTCAAACCCTCGCCTAGGGTTGGACACGTCCCCGTCAGCGAAGGTTTAGTCAATGTCCACCGAATATTCCGCCCGCCACCTCAGTGTCCTAGAAGGACTCGAGGCTGTTCGGAAGCGGCCGGGTATGTATATCGGCTCGACGGATGAACGCGGGCTCATGCATTGCCTGTGGGAAGTCATCGATAACTCGGTTGACGAGGCTCTTGCCGGTCACGGTTCCTCAATTGGTGTCACTCTTCACGCCGATGGCAGCGTTGAGGTGCGGGACACTGGTCGCGGAATCCCCGTTGACATTGAACCGCGCACGGGTCTCTCGGGCGTCGAAGTGGTGTTCACCAAGCTGCACGCGGGGGGCAAGTTTGGTTCCGGCTCATACACTGCCTCGGGTGGTCTGCACGGTGTCGGCGCGTCGGTGGTCAACGCGCTGAGCGAGCGCCTCGACGTATTCGTTGACCGTAATGGTTCTACGTACGCCATGTCGTTTCATCGGGGCGAGCCCGGAACCTTTGACGACAGCGTGGTGTACGGGCCGAGTTCGCCGTTCACGCCCTATATCGATGACTCTGAGTTGCGCATCGTGGGGAAAGCGCAAAAAGGCGTCACGGGGACACGCGTTCGGTGGTGGCCTGACCCCGAGATCTTTGGAACATCATCAATTGTTGAGCTTGACACGCTGCTCGCACGAGCACGCCAAACTGCGTTTCTCGTCCCGGGATTGTCGCTTTCCGTGTCGGACGAACGTTCCGATACATCCGAGCAACACGAGTTCTCGTTCGCCGGCGGGATCGGCGAGTTCACCGAGTTCCTAGCGCCCGACGCGGCACTGACCTCGGTGTGGCGCTTGACCGGGGACGGAACGTACAGCGAAACGGTCCCTGTTCTGGACGACGCGGGACACATGGTCTCGACAGAAGTCGAACGATCCTGTCACGTCGACATCGCTCTTCGCTGGGGCATGGGCTACGACACTGTGCACAAGTCGTTTGTGAACATAATCGCAACGCCTAAAGGCGGAACGCACGTGAGTGGTTTTGAACAGGCCTTAGTAAAGGTCCTGCGGGCCGAGGTAGAAAAGAATTCCCGACGACTCAAAGTGGGAAACGACAAACTCGAAAAAGACGACATCCTGACGGGCCTCACGACTGTCCTCACCGTTCGAGTTGCCGAACCACAATTCGAGGGACAAACCAAGGAAGTTCTCGGAACTCCGGCGATTCGTCAAGTTGTCTCGACGGTCGTTGCGAAAGCGTTGGAAGAAAAGTTCGCGTCAACAAAGCGGGATGACAAGGCGCAATCAGCGCTCGTGCTGGAAAAAGTTGTTGCTGAAATGAAAAGCCGTATTTCTGCTCGTGCCCACAAAGAGACTCAACGCCGCAAAAACGCGCTGGAGTCATCCACGCTGCCGGCAAAACTCGTTGACTGTCGGTCGGACGAGGTCGAACGCAGTGAACTGTTCATTGTTGAGGGGGATTCCGCACTCGGGACGGCAAAGTTGGCACGAGACTCTGAGTTCCAAGCGTTGCTGCCCATCCGAGGCAAGATTCTTAATGTCCAAAAGGCTTCGATCGCCGACATGCTATCGAATACCGAGTGTGCCTCCATTCTTCAAGTTATTGGTGCGGGAAGTGGTCGTACATTTGACCTCTCACAAGCCCGATACGGCAAGGTCATCATCATGAGTGACGCTGATGTCGACGGCGCGCACATCCGGACGTTGCTGTTGACGCTGTTCTTCAAATACATGCGACCTCTGGTCGATGCGGGGCGTGTGTATGCGGCTGTCCCGCCGCTGCACCGAATCGTGGCAATCAACCCTGGCTCAAAGGCCAATGACGTGATGTACACCTATTCAGAGAGCGAACTACACACGACCCTAGACACATTGCGCAGGGCGAATCGTTCGTGGCAAGAGCCCATTCAGCGCTACAAGGGACTTGGCGAAATGGATGCGGATCAACTCGCAGACACCACGATGAGTCTCGAGCACCGAACGCTTCGACGTGTGCGCATCGATGACGCCGAGAAGGCCACCGTGATGTTCGAGCTACTGATGGGGAACGAAGTAGCGCCACGTCGCGAATTCATCATTGACGGCGCACTTGATCGCGATCGAATCGACGTTTAGCGCAATCTGGTTCCGAGCACGGTGACGACGTCGCTCAATGGCAATCCAGATCCGTCACGCTTGCCAAATTCGGTGGGTAATTCGCGGGCAGTACCGTCGTTAGCGCAGGCACGGGGATCCGGGCCTACGAACGCGATGGCCAGGCCTACTTCCCCCTTGAGCAGTGTGTGAGAGCGCACTCCGCCCGTTGCACGGCCCTTACCGGGGTATTCGGTCAAAGGAGTGACTTTGGCGCGGCCAGGGTCGGCACCCGTCAACGTCGCGCCCGCGGACGTGATGGTCACGACCAGGGGGTTGGAGTCAGCCGAGACGCAAGCAAATGAGACGACGACGTCGTTATCGGCCAGTTTGATTCCCGCAACTCCAGCCGCGCCGACCCCTTGAGGGCGAACGCTGGCAGCGGGGAAGTGCAGCAATTGTGTGTCCAGTGTCACGAAGACGAGTTCGTGCCCATCGGGGGCGAGGTCTGCACCGACAACGTCGTCACCATCGTCAAGATTGATGATCGAGAAGTTTGCGCGGCTTGGGAAGCTGGACGGATCAATCCTTTTCACGGTTCCGCGCCGAGTTCCAAGAGCCAACGGGATATCTGAGGATGGAACAATCGTGATGATCTTTTCGCTCGGTGCGAGCCCAACAACGTAGTCGGTGGCCTTTGAACCTGTTGCGTAGCCAATTGCCCCGACGGACGAGGGGAGTGCCACCGGTGTGAATCGCATAAAGCGTCCGTGTGACGTGATCGCACCAAGCTCGCCACGGGTAGTGGTGCGGACAACCGCCCGAACTGCATCGTGCTTCACTCGTTTCGCGGTGGGCAGAAATTCAGATGTGCTGGGCGTTCGCAGCAATTTCCCGGTCGCGGTAAGAATGACGCTGCAGGGTTCGTCTTCGAGCTCGAGGCCCTGACTGGCGATTGCGCCCACAACCGGTAGGTCATCGCCGTCTAGCAGCGTCGTGCGACGGGGAGTACCGTATTTGGACGCGACGTCAGCGAGTTCATCAGAGACCATCGAGCGGAGGGATTCTTCACTCGACAGCAGCGTCGTAAGAGCCGCGATGTCGGTCACCAGCAACTCGCGTTCTGATTCGAGTTCAATTCGTGAGAATTTGGTGAGTCGGCGCAGTCGCAGTTCGAGAATGTAATCAGCCTGAAGCTCCGAAAGCTCGAACGCTGATTGAATCTCGAGGCGAGCGGAGGCTGCGTCGTCCGAAGCTCGAATGACCCGAATCACTGCGTCAATATCAACGATGGCGCGAAGAAGACCGTCGACGAGGTGTAAGCGCTCGGTCTTTCGGTCGAGGCGATACCGCGAGCGACGCGTGACGACCTGAAGTCGATGGGCAATATAAACACGCAACATTTCAACGAGGCCGAGCGTCTCGGGTTTTCCCGCGACAAGCGCAACGTTGTTGATTGAGAAACCGTCTTCAAGCGGCGTCTGGCGGTATAACTGGTCCAAAACAGCTTCCGGCGAAAACCCCGTTTTCACTTCGATGACAAGTCGAAGTCCGTTTTTGCGATCGGTAAGGTCGACAACGTTTGAAATACCCGTGATCTTTTTTTTGGTCACGCCGTCTTTGATGCGTTCGATGATTCGCTCTGGGCCAACCAAGTACGGTAACTCGGTGACCACGATTCCCGTCTTTCGAGCGGACACTTGTTCGATGGTTGAACGTGCGCGGGTGCGGAACGCACCCTTTCCCGTCGAGTATGCGTCGCGGATACCATCAAGGCCGACGATGATTCCACCGCTGGGAAGATCTGGACCGGGAATGAACGCCATGAGGTCATCGAGGGTTGCGTCGGGGTGAGTAAGCAGGTGACGAGCAGCCTCAACAACTTCAACAAGGTTGTGAGGAGCCATGTTCGTTGCCATGCCGACCGCAATCCCGGCAGCACCGTTGACGAGGAGGTTCGGGAACGCAGCGGGCAGAACGTCCGGCTGAAGAAGTTGCCCGTCATAGTTCGGCACGAAGTCGACGACGTCTTCGTCCAGGCTGTCCGTCATGGCGATTGCTTCGGGGCGCAGTTTTGCTTCGGTGTATCGGGATGCCGCCGGACCGTCGTCGAGAGAGCCGAAATTGCCGTGGCCGTCGATGAAGGGAACTCGGAGGCTGAACGACTGTGCCAATCGCACGAGGGCGTCATAGATTGCGCTGTCGCCGTGTGGGTGCAGCTTACCCATGACCTCTCCGACGACTCGTGCGCTCTTGACGTAACCCTTTTCGGGACGCAGCCCCATCTCGGCCATTTGATAGATGATTCGGCGTTGAACGGGCTTGAGTCCATCGCGAGCGTCGGGGAGGGCGCGAGAATAGATTACAGAGTAGGCATACTCGAGGAATGACCCCTGCATCTCGTGGGAAACGTCAACGTCATCGATACGCTCGGAAGAGGAAGGGGTCTGACTCACAGTGTCCCCGATTTTACCTGTCGTTGGTCCCAACGACCGTTGCCTCGCTGACGTGTTGGTAAGCGCTTTCGCTTCGGTTCGTGCTGAGGAAAACCCTTTGCGGTTGGCCCCATCCCGTCGAACGGTAGTCGTTCTCGTTGATGGACTTGGTTCAATGAACCTTTCTGCCCGTTCCGCACATGCCCGAAATATCGGCTCACTCAGGCGCTCCGACGTCCACAGCGGCTTCCCGACGACAACAGCGTCGGCCCTGACAACACTCATGACGGGTCGTTCGCCAGGAGAAACGGGCATGGTCGGATACGCTATTCGCGATCCGGCGACGGGAGAGATCATCAACCAGTTGTCCGGGTTGCATTCCGTTGACCCGGATGTCTGGCAACCCGCAGCGACACTGTGGGAGCAGAATCCGGACATCCCGTGCGCGATTATCTCATCACCCAGATACCGCGACTCTGGTCTGACCCGGGCAATTTTGCGCGGAGCACCCTACGTGAGCGCAAAGAGTTGGGAAGACCGGCTAGTGGCAGTCGACGCATTCTTTTCGACTTATCGCGAGGGCGTTGCGTATGTGTACATCGCCGAGCTAGACATGGCCGCCCATGCATCCGGCGTTGGTTCAGATCAGTGGATTCGACGACTGGAAGAACTTGATGGATTCGTTGCCGATCTTCGTCGTCGCATTGCACCTACCGATGGACTACTCATCACCGCCGATCACGGAATTCTTGACGTCCCAGCGTCGCGACATCTCATCGTGCCTGCTGGGTCAGCGTTGCTCGATGGGGTGACGGTCGGCGGTGAACCCCGATTCCTGCATCTATATTCCGAGGATGAGGGCGGGACGCTCGCCCGATGGCTCGAGGCGGAGGGGCACCGCTCCCATGTCGTTTCCCGTGATGAGGCAATCGCTGCCGGTTGGTTTGGGCAGGTCGCGGACTTTGCTCGTGGACGAATCGGTGATGTCTTGGTGACTCCGCGGGGTCAATCGGTCTATTACATCGATGGACTAGCCACGGCCCAATCCCTCACCATGGTTGGGCAGCACGGCGGTTTGAGCCGCGTCGAAACTATGGTTCCGATTATTCGCGGCGGCGCGTTCGCCTAATCACTGATCGTCGGGACGCGCGCCAAAAACAATTTCATCCCAGGTTGGCATGGCTGCGCGTTGGCGTTTTGATCGACTCGGTGTTGGGTCCGTAAAAACATCGTCATCCGGACGCGGTTTCGTGCTCGTAGCGCCCACCTGCGTCGTGGGGAGTTCTTCTGGAGCGACGGGAGAATCGTCCGGCATCTCTAACATGTCCGGAGTGATGATGGGAATCGAGCCGGTCGACGGATGCGACGCTATGGCATCCTGTCGTTCCCCGCGCCGCCGAGTCAAATCATCGACCTGCTGAACGGGTTGGTCCAGTTGTGCCGAATCGCCAACGCCCAGCATGTCAATCGAAATCGAGGACGTCGCAGTCGATTCCCTCACGGGCGTTGCGGCAGGCGCAACCTCATCAACGGGTGTCGGGATCGGCTCGAATTCGCCGCTGTCGAACCGAACCGCTGACTGTGGAGTGACCACCCGTAAAGGCGGAAACAGAGCAGCGTCTATGGATTCTGATTTAGAGATTCGGACGGCGGCCGCGTTTGACGGGACGAGGGTCATCTTCCGTGGATCGAATGACCAGGTGGCGTCTTCTTCGACGGATCCCATAAGGCACCGAGCGCCAACCACCCACTCACTATTTGTTCGATAGGACTGCCAGCCAATGATTCTTCCGCCCTGCGCAGAAATTCGAGCGCCGATTTCATTCCCGAACGATGAGTCGGACCCGTCCGCTACCACGGGAACGGCGAGCGCTCGCTCCAACACGAACGAGAGTTCGGCAACAATCGGTGCCTCGAAACGTGCAACATGTTCTTCGCTGGTGCCGGTCTGAGCGGCGACGTCGCTCACAGATAAACCCGACCGCAACAGCGATTGAATTTCTTTGGGAGACACGGCAACCGCCGTCGCTGTGGAAACAGAGTGACCGAGCTTGGATCGAAGCGCGTCATCGAGGGCGAGGGAAAACCGTTGTCCGTCTCGAGTAACAACGATGATTCCATCGCGTGTCACTTCGATGACCGATAACTCGTCCATCCCCAACTCCTTGGTTGCTCTTGTTCAGTGAGAATACCGCTAGAGCGACACGTTCGACGCGAATGTCGGAGGTGAGTTTGCATTTCGCTGTAAAGTGTCGCAAACTATCGCCGCCAGCATGGCACAGGAAAGGCTTCACCAAAAAATGGTTACTGATTACGATTCCCCCCGTAAGGGCGAGGAAGACCACGAATCGCTGCAGGCTCTTCAAGAGCGCGTTCCCGAGCCCCGGCCTGGCGACGTTCTCGACGATGCGGACAATCCGGACAGCCTCGAGATGAGCGGCCAGGACCTCGCCAGTATGGAACTCGACGTTATTGTTGTTCCGCCTCAAGCCGACGAGTTCACCTGCATGTCGTGTTTTCTCGTCAAGCATCGCTCGCAGATTGCGAAAGAAACGAAGGCCGGAGCCTTTTGTTCGGAGTGCGAGTCCTAGTTTCCTCGGAGCGCGTCGCGGAGCTTTTCTGGGTTGCGGGTTGACAAGTACCAACTCGGCGTCGGGTCGTTCGGATCATTGACGACGATCGTCAGTCCGCGCGGAATCCAGGCGCGAATCACTTTCCACGAGCGAGCATCCGTGAGCACACTGTTCCTGTCGCCTTTTTCTACGATGGTGGCTTCACCCAAAAGTGCACGCTCGATTGTCGCTCGCCCCGCGCGGAGGTGTGACTCGGTCACAACAATTCGCGGAGCAAACACGACGAATCCGAGGATCGTGAGAGCGTAAAAGCCGACCGCCGCTACATAGCCTGCGACGATGTTGATCGGCGCGAGCATTCCGAACCCCATAGGGATGACAACGAGGAGAGCGAGATGAAAGGCCCACGATGGTGAGAGGGATTCTTGATAACGAACCATATAACTATTCGACCATGCATTACCCTGAACGAATGACACCAGAGGTTCTCATTGTTGGCCCGACTCCGCTCTATGCCCATCCCGGAGACGCCGGAGCGGATTTGTTGGCAACAATCGACGTCACTCTGGCACCAGGGGAGCGTGCGCTGATTCCCACCGGAAT
This sequence comes from Gulosibacter massiliensis, assembly GCA_945949175.1. Classification (GTDB taxonomy): domain Bacteria; phylum Actinomycetota; class Actinomycetes; order Actinomycetales; family Microbacteriaceae; genus MWH-TA3. The sequence continues at coordinate 26,401 of CAMFDU010000003.1, forward strand.
TTCAATAGCATTACCCGACGGATTCGTTGCGTTCGTCATGCCACGATCTGGACTCGCTGCCAAACATGGCGTTGGATTGGTGAACTCGCCAGGCACAATTGACGCCGGGTACCGCGGAGAAATTTCTGTCGTCTTGATCAACACGGATCTGACGGAAGCATTCGCGGTATCGGCTGGCGATCGGATTGGACAACTCGTCATTCAGCCTGTCACGCGAGCTCGATTTGTGACCGTCACCGAACTCCCGGGCACCGCCCGCGGTATCGGCGGGTTTGGCTCGACCGGCGTGGCAGGACCTGCCTCATGACTTTAAAGAGTGCTCCTGCGGACCGTGAGATGACAGGGCCGTTCGATGTGTCTGAGGTAAGCGCCGTGCAACCGTTCATCGACCTCGGTGCCATTAAGGTGACGCCCCGAACTGGTTTGCAATTGCGACTAGACATCGAAGAGTCAACCAAACGATTGGTCGCTGCGACGTTCGAGATTGACGGTTCGACCCTGCAAGTTCAGGTCTTTGCGGCACCACGTAGCGAAGGATTGTGGAATGAAATCAGGGAGCAAGTTGCGGCGCAGGTTGTCAAACAGGGTGGTACATCGGAACACGTCGTCGGCCCATTTGGCCCAGAGGTTCGGGCTACAGTTCTGACTGCAGACGCTACGACTCGACCGATCCGATTCGTCGGGGTGGATGGCCCAACGTGGTTCCTGCGCGGGGTGATTTCTGGACCCGCGGCCGACCTCGGTTCGAGCGCGACGGCGATTGAAGATTTGTTCCGAAGCATTGTCGTTAATCGGGGCGCCGAGCCTCTGCCCCCGCGCGAGTTGCTCACACTCCGTGTTCCTCCACAGCCAGGCACGATCGCATGACGAAGCCACTCGGCGAATCAGTGTCGAAGTCCGCGCTCGCTTCTCTGGTTGCCAGCGAAAAATTGACGGGGGCGAGTCTTTTTAGCGCAATCGGAGGAACTCGCGGAGTCATCGAATCAACGGCACCGGGTTTCTTGTTCCTCGTGGTGTTCACGGTGACGGGCGAACTTTTTCCCTCAGTGATTGCGCCGGTGATTGTCGCAATCGCAATTCTGTTCGCGCGACTCGTGCAACGACTTCCCGTGCTGCCGGCTATTTCCGGAGGCATCGGAATTGTGTTGAGTGCGGGGTTTGCGTTGTGGACGGGGCGCGCAGAGGACAACTTCGTCGGCGGATTCATCATCAACGCGGTCTCGATGACCGTAATGTTGGTGTCAATTTTGTTTCGACGACCGCTGATCGGGATCATTACCAACATTTTGGTTTCAGAGAATCCTGCTCACACGAGCGCAATCGTCCGTCGCGCTGCGTATCTCGCAACAGTGGCGTGGGCGTGCTTCTTTGGACTGCGACTCGCAGTCCAAGTCCCGCTCTACCTGACACAGGCAACTGCGGCGTTGGCGGCAACAAAACTGCTCATGGGCCTACCGTTGTATGCCGGACTGTTGTGGGTGACGTGGTTGATGATGCGTTCCGCCCTCGCCTCGGCTGCCCGCTAGGCACAACGCTCTGGATTAGGATGGGGGAGTTGTCCCTCGTGAGGAGTAGTTTGCTGTGAGCATTGATTCGTTTGGTTCCAAGGCGACACTGTCCGTCGAGGGCCGTGATTACACGATTTATCGTCTTGACGCAGTTGAGGGCCACGCCCGTCTCCCATATAGCCTAAAAATCCTTCTGGAAAACCTTCTTCGCACCGAGGATGGCGCGAACATCACAGCCTCCCAAATTCGTGCACTTGGCAACTGGGATGCAAACGCCGAACCAGACACCGAGATTCAATTCACTCCAGCACGCGTTGTCATGCAGGACTTCACCGGAGTCCCCTGCATCGTCGATCTCGCAACTATGCGTGAAGCCGTCGCAGAGCTCGGCGGTGACCCAGAGAAAATTAATCCGCTCGCGCCTGCCGAACTCGTCATCGACCACTCGGTTATAGCCGATCTGTTTGGGCGCGAGGACGCGTTTGAGCGCAATGTCGAGATTGAATACGAGCGAAATGGTGAACGCTATCAATTCCTCCGCTGGGGGCAGACCGCGTTCGACAACTTCAAGGTTGTCCCACCCGGGACAGGAATCGTGCACCAGGTCAACATCGAGAACCTTGCCAAGGTGGTTTACACGCGCGATGTTGGCGGTGAGAACATTGCGTTCCCCGACACGTGTGTGGGTACCGACTCGCACACGACAATGGTCAATGGACTCGGTGTACTCGGTTGGGGTGTCGGTGGAATCGAAGCCGAAGCAGCGATGCTCGGTCAGCCTGTCTCGATGTTGATTCCTCGAGTCGTGGGCTTCAAACTTTCGGGGGATATCCCCTCGGGGATCACGGCGACGGATGTCGTCCTTACGATTACCGAGATGCTTCGCAAGCACGGCGTAGTTGGCAAGTTCGTTGAGTTCTATGGCAACGGTGTCGGACAAGTTCCGCTGGCAAACCGTGCGACTATCGGAAACATGAGCCCGGAGTTCGGTTCTACCGCTGCGATGTTCCCCGTCGACCAGGTCACGATCGACTATCTAAAGCTCACGGGCCGATCCGCAGAAACCGTGTCTCTCGTCGAGGCATACGCCAAGGCTCAGGGGCTTTGGCACAACCCCGAAATCGAACCCATTTTCTCTGAGTATCTCGAGCTCGACCTCGGAACAGTTGTTCCGTCGATTGCTGGCCCAAAACGTCCGCAAGATCGCATCGAATTAGACAAAGCTAAAGAGGCGTTTGCGAAAGACCTCGCCGTCTTTGGAGCAGGTACGGCCGCCGATGTCTCGATGGACGGCGAACGCTTCACTGTTGACAACGGTCACGTGGCCATCGCCGCGATTACGTCGTGCACCAACACGTCTAATCCATCGGTCATGCTCGCTGCAGGACTCCTTGCTCGAAATGCGGTGGCCAAAGGCCTCGTGTCGAAGCCTTGGGTCAAGACCACACTGGCGCCCGGTTCCAAGGTCGTGACGGACTATTACGAGAAGGCTGGCCTCATGGACGACCTCGAGGCGTTGGGTTTTTATCTCGTTGGTTATGGCTGTACGACATGCATCGGAAACTCAGGGCCGCTCCCCGCAGAGATATCCGCCGCGGTCAATGACAACGATCTTGCGGTCACCGCCGTCCTGTCTGGGAACCGCAATTTCGAGGGTCGAATCAACCCTGACGTAAAAATGAATTATCTTGCGTCGCCTCCATTGGTCATTGCTTATGCTCTCGCAGGCACAATGAACTTCGATTTCGAGACGGAAGCTCTCGGACAAGATATGGACGGGCACGAAGTGTACCTCGCTGACATTTGGCCCTCGGCCGCAGAGGTGCAAAAGACCATCGACTCATCGATTGACACCGAGATGTTTGTTCGACAGTACGCGTCGGTGTTCGATGGGGACGATCGCTGGAAGTCGATTCCGACGCCGATCGGCAACGTGTTTGAGTGGGATGCGAAATCGACTTATGTCCGGAAGCCCCCGTACTTCGACGGGATGACCATTGCGACATCGCCCGTTTCCGACATCTCTGGAGCCCGCGTGCTTGCCCTGCTCGGTGACTCGGTGACGACAGACCACATCTCGCCGGCTGGATCGATCAAGGCGGATACGCCAGCAGGAAAGTACCTTCAGGAGAACGGCGTCGATCGGAGCGACTTCAACTCGTATGGGTCCCGCCGCGGAAATCACGAAGTTATGATTCGTGGAACTTTTGCGAACATTCGCCTCAAGAACCAGCTCTTGGATGGCGTTGAGGGTGGTTATACGCGTGACTTCACCACGGACAACGGCGAGCAATCATTCATTTATGACGCTTCTCAGAACTATCAGCGAGCGGGAACACCACTCGTCATCCTGGCCGGGAAAGAGTACGGTTCCGGTTCCAGCCGAGACTGGGCCGCTAAGGGAACAAGTCTGCTGGGAGTCAAGGCTGTAATCGCGGAATCATTCGAACGAATTCACCGTTCGAACCTCATTGGTATGGGCGTTATTCCGCTTCAGTACCCGACTGGACACAACGCCGAAACGCTCGGACTCACGGGTAAGGAAGAGTTGTCGTTCACGGGTATCGAGGAACTTAACACAGGTTCCACGCCCCGCACGGTCCGCGTGGTGGCTTCGCCGACCGAGCACTCAACGCCTGGCGCCAAGGTGATCGAATTCGACGCGGTGGTTCGCATCGACACCCCGGGCGAAGCGGACTATTACCGAAACGGTGGCATTCTCCAGTACGTTCTTCGATCGCTCCTGTAGGCCGTCATGTATTTGTCAACGATCTCTTCGCCCAGCGACGTCAAGAAATTGACGTTGGCAGAGTGTGAAAAACTCGCCATCGAGATTCGTGAGTTCCTCATCGATTCGGTGTCGCTGACTGGCGGTCACCTCGGGCCGAATCTTGGTGTGGTCGAATTGACGTTGGGGATTCATCGTGTGTTCGATTCTCCGAACGATCCCATCATCTGGGATACGGGGCACCAGTCATACGTTCACAAAATTTTGACCGGACGCCGCGACTTCTCTCGTCTGCGTGAGGCGGGTGGACTGGCGGGCTACCCACAGCGTTCTGAATCGGTTCACGACATCGTGGAATCTAGTCACGCATCCAGCTCACTGTCGTGGGCGGATGGGATTTCGAAAGCTTATGAGATGACGGGGCAGTCGGACCGGCACGTCATCGCGGTAATTGGCGACGGAGCGTTGACGGGCGGAATGACGTGGGAGGCCCTCAACAACATCTCGCACGACAACTCGCGCCGACTCATTCTCGTCGTCAATGACAACGGTCGTTCGTACGCGCCAACCATCGGTGGTGTGGCACGGTTTTTGACGGATGTGCGCACGCGACCGTCGTATCGAACCCTTCATCGGGTTTCGTGGGCAATCACCAAACGACTGGGCGGACCCGCACGTGCGGTTTATCGAGGAATACGCGGTGGGATCCATGGGTTTCTTTCGAGATTTACGAACAATGAAGCGTTGTACTCGAACCTCGACATCAAGTACATCGGGCCCATCGACGGCCACAACATTCGGGATGTCCAACGGGCATTAGAACAGGCCAAAGATTATGGCAGCCCTGTCATTGTTCACGTCATTACCGAAAAAGGCAGAGGCTACGAGCCTGCCCGCCTCAACGAAGCCGACCAGTTCCACGCAATCGGCGCGTTCGACCCCGTCACAGGCGAAGAAAACGGTGGCGGCGGGCAGTCCTGGACCACAGTGTTTGCTGACGAACTAGTCGAGTTAGCTCGACGGGACGACACAATCGTAGGAATCACGGCGGCAATGCTGCGACCGACGGGTCTTTCCGCAATGGCGGAAGTTTTCCCCGATCGCGTCTTTGATGTCGGTATCGCAGAGCAACACGCAACGACGAGTGCAGCAGGGATGGCATTTGGCGGACTGCACCCGGTAGTCGCTGTCTATGCGACCTTCATGGGTCGAGCTTTCGACCAGGTACTCATGGACGTCGCACTCCACAAGGCAGGGGTGACCTTCGTACTCGACCGCTCAGGCGTAACGGGTCCGGATGGCGCGTCGCACCACGGTATGTGGGATCTGGCGATGTTGCAGATTGTCCCCGGTATTCGGATAGCGGCCCCCCGTGATGCCTTGACGCTGCGCGAAGAGTTGGGCGAAGCAGTCGGCATCAAGGATGGTCCATCCGTCGTGCGTTTCCCGAAGGGAAACGTGGTGGAGAGCATTCCTGCACTCAGGCGAATGGGTGACGGAGTCGACATACTTCGCGAGGACGCTTCTCACGATGTTCTACTTGTTGCCGTCGGGGCAATGGCTACTCTTGCGCTCGACGTAGCGAAACGTCTTGACGACGCGGGGATTGGCTCCACCGTCGTCGACCCGCGCTGGGTGATTCCCGTCGCGTCGTCGATAGTTGATTTCGCGCGTGACCATCGGATTGTGGTGTCCATAGAGGACGGCATTCGCGTCGGTGGGGTCGGTACCCGGATTCGTCAAGAGCTTCGACACGCTGGCGTCGACACCGGAGTTGACGAACTGGGACTACCGGACGAGTTCCTCGAGCACGACACACGAGGGAACATCCTCGCGCGAGTAGGGCTGACATCCGATGCGATTGCGGCCAAGATCATTAATCAACTCAGCGGCACGGTGGTTCCGAAAGGGAAACCAAAGAGGCGTTAGACGAAGTTTAGCGTCGGGTGAAAGAGTCCACCCGCGGCTCGCTCGCTCGCTCCACATGAGTCTAGGTATGGCGTCACACCACCAATCGCCGCCGGCCAACCGGCGCCATTGATCATGCAGAGATCGATGTCGGCAATGTTTGCGACGACGTCGGCTTCGATCATCAGTCGAACCTCGCGAGCAAGGGCATCGACCACGGTGTTGTGAATCTCAGCGCTTGAGAGGGTTCGACACGCTTGAGTCAATGCGGCGAGGTCATCACTCAACGAGTTGGACGCCGGCGCGGCTGTGACGGTGCGCAATGCGTTCCCGACAAAGAAGCGCTCTGGAGCACTTGCGTAGAGCGACTCCAACATCGAGAGAGATACCGTTCGACCAATCAAATCGATGAGAGCAAATGGGGACATCGGCAATCTAAGCGGCTCGAGGGCTGTAGCTATGGCGTCGGGTGACACCCCACTTTCGGCCAAGCGCAATGATTCGCCCAGGAACGTCGACAGCAATCGATTGACCACGAATCCAGGCTGGTCGGCGACAACGACCGGTGTCTTTCCGAGAGACTGCGCTACTGAGATTGCTGTCGCGAGCGTCTCGTCCGCTTGAAGACTGCTACGCACAACCTCCACCAGCTTCATTGCGGTGATGGGGTTGAAGAAGTGAATGCCAGTGATTCTTTCGGGGTGCGTTGTGAACGAGGCCATCGCCTCGATGGACAGTGACGAGGTGTTGGACGCAATGATGCACGTCGCGGGAACAACGGCTTCCACTGCCGTGAGTACATCTTTCTTGACCGAGAGGTCCTCAAAAACCGCCTCGATCACCAGATCGCACTGAGCGAAATCCGCGAACGACAGCGTTGTCGCGATGCGTGAAAGAATCACAGATTGGGCATCCGCGGTTAGTGTGCCTTTGGCAACCCGAGCGTCAAGCCAAGCGCTAACTCGTTCTCGAGCAGCGTCCAACTTGTCCTGGCTAATGTCTGTGACGATGACTGTTCCATCCAGTGATTCCGCGAAAGCGAGGGCAATCTGACTTGCCATTAGGCCAGCGCCGACCACGCCAACTCGCCCGATTTGACGTGGTGGAACAGAAGGTGTGCCTCGTGGCGTCTTGTGCGCTGCACTGGTGACGCGAAACGCATACAGCCTGCATCGAAACTCTATAGACGTCATGAGGTCGGCGAGTGCGGCATCTTCTGCTTCAAAGGATTCACGTTGAGTCGCCTCGAGAGAATAATGAAGAATTCGCTTCATGTGTGTAAGTGCGTCGATAGGGTTCCCGACACGGGCAGCGAAACGGTCGAGAGTGGCGTCAATCAATTTGCCGGCAACTGCGACGTTGACCGTGTGGCGTGATCGATTGAGATTTGGCATCGAGTCGACAACAACGAGGGCGCCCTCTACTGCGTCGGACACAACCGCATCGACTATTCCGCGTTCGAGGGCTTCAGAAGGCGTCAGAGTTTTTCCGGCAATAGCGTTGTCGACCATCACATAGAGTGCCGACTCAACCCCGATCAACTGAGGCAGCAGGGTCGCGCCACCCCACCCGGGGATCAGTCCGAGTCCGATTTCCGGTAGTCCGAGCGAAATCGGGCCGTCGTGAGCGATGCGATGGGTACAGTGCAGCGCAAGCTCTAGGCCCCCACCAAGGGCAGTGCCGTTTATTGCGGCGATTGTCGGAATTCCAAGGTTGGCCAACTTTGACAAAACTCGGTGGCCTTCTTGTGCGAGTTGCAGGGCATCGCCGTAATGCCGAGGTGTTGCGAGGGTATCGAGATTTGCGCCCGCACAGAACGTCTTGCCGTTGCCCGTCACGATGAGCGCAGCGAAAGGACTTGCACGCGAAGCAATATCGTCGAGCGCTTCCCCCAGTCGCGCGAGACCCAGGGGACCGAGGGTCGCTGGACGCCGATCATCGTGATTGGTCAGCGTCAAGATGCCGACAGGTCTGCCGCCTGGGCTAAGGGCTTCGGTCAACTCGGCAAACACGGGAAACTCTTCCAAGGGGTAATCAATCATTTGCGGAAGTGGGGGTTTTCCCAGACAATTGTGCCGCCTTGACCTAAGCCGACGCACATCGTTGTTATGCCGTATCGAATCGAATGGTCAGCGTCGAATTGCGCAGCAAGTTGAATCGCGAGGCGAACCCCCGAACTGGCGAGAGGGTGACCAAAAGCAATGGCGCCTCCCCATGGGTTTAGTTTCTCAGAGGTCTGGTCGATAGCGAAGTGGTCAGTGAATGCTAGGACCTGAACGGCGAACGCTTCGTTGATTTCAATCGCGCCGATATCCGAGATGGTGAGGCCGGCCTTTGCGAGAGCCTTCTCTGTAGCAGGAATTGGGCCAAGGCCCATTTCATCGGGTGAGACACCCGCGAACGCGTAAGAGACAAGTCTCATCTTTGGTTTTAGCCCAAATCGAGTTACAGCGTTTGTGCCAGCCAAAAGTGACATGGTTGCGCCATCGGTAAGCGGAGAAGCATTTCCCGCCGTCACTCTGCCGTTTTCGCGAAACGGAGTACCAAGAGAGGCTAAAGAATCGAGTGTTGTGCTGGGTCGAAGCTGTTCGTCGGTGTCCGCAACACCGTTGCTCGTCTCGATGACGACGAGGTCGGGTTGAATGAGGCCCGCGTCATAGGCGGCCGCAGCTCGACGTTGACTTTGCTCTGCGTAAGCGTCGGTTCGACTCTTTGTAATTGCGGGAAGGTTGTCATGGAGTATTTCAGCGGTAAAGCCCATCGCTAGCGACTCGTCAGTCAATAATCCCATTGAGAGCATCGCTGGGTTTGCTTTCAACGCGAACTGCATCGGATAGTGGCCCATGTGTTCAACTCCGCCGGCAATCGCGATGTCAATCTGCCCCCAACCGATTCCCGATCCCAGAGTGGTCATGGACGTCATCCCGCCAGCACACATTCGATCAATCGCAAACCCTGGTACGGACGCGGGCAGTCCCGCCGCGAGTCCGACCGTTCGTCCCAAGGTCAGACCCTGCTCGCCTTCCTGAGTTGTGGCCGCAATGGCAACATCGTCGATTTCTGCCAATGGAATCGACGCATTTCTGGTCAGAAGCCCGCGAAGCGTGTGTGTTGCGATGTCGTCGGCACGCATGTCGCGGTAAATTCCCTTTGCGCCTGCGCGACCAAAAGGGCTCCGCATTCCGTCAATGTAGAAAACGTCATTGGTCACGCCGATACCTCCGCCGGTGGTTGTTCTTTTCGCGCCGACATTACTCGTCGGTAACGGCCGCAGCGGTCAAGAACTCGGTGGGGTCCTCGGCCACGCGGACGAAGCATTTGCTCAGTTCAGAATGTAACAACTCTATTTGCCACTCACGCGCCCCCGCATCGCGCAACCAGTGAGCGACAGAGGACGGCGTGAAATCGGCGGGCGGTTCGTAGCAAATTCGACGAATCATTTCGGGAAGAGCAAGATTTTCGATAGGGATGGACATCTTCTCGGCAATTGTTGACATCGATTCGCGGACGCACACGAATCGAGCGTGCGCCTCGGGGTGACGATCTTTCCAATTTCGAGGCGTAGACAATCCGTTACCTCGGACTCTCATGGGCGGCAGATCATCAGTCGAGAGTCCACCTTCTACGGCGTCCCACCAGCGTCCCAACTCGCGTCTCGAAAACCGTCCGTTGAATTCCTTGATCGCAGCAAGCGCACCTCGCGAGCTCGGCAATCGAAATGCCGCCGCCACAATTGCGCGGTCGGGGATGATTCTGCCAGGCCCCGTGTCAATTGATTCGGCAAGTTGATCTCTGGCGATCCACAGTTCGCGTGCGACGGCGAGGTGCCTCGGCGTTGTCAGAGTCTGTAAGCCAGAGAGCCTCCGCCAGGGATCGGTTTTCGGCTCAGCGGGTTTCCAGAGCAACAAATTCGCAAACTCTTGTTCGGCGATATGAGTTTTCCCCGCAGCCTCGAGCACCGCAGCGAGTGCGTCTCGGAGATCTGGGAGTAGTTCTACGTCTAGTGCCGCGTAAACCAACCATTCTTGTGGAATCGGTCTGGTCGACCAGTCCGCGGCTGAATGCTCTTTTGCGAGGTGGAGTCCGAGCAATTCAGCGACCACGGAACCGAGACCTACTCGATGAAGTCCCGCGAGGCGAGAACCCAGCTCGGTATCGAATAGCTTCGTCGGAATAAGCCCAACTTCGGCCAGGCAGGCCAGGTCTTGTGTCGCCGCGTGCAGAATCCATTCGTCTGTAGCGAGCAGTTCGCCAAGGCCAGCGAGGTCGTCGAAGGCAATGGGGTCGATGAGATGGGTACCGCCGCCCCGGCGACTAACTTGGATTAAATAGGCCCTAGAGGAATAGCGAAAACCGCTCGCCCGCTCGGCATCAACACCAAACGGGCCGGAACCAGAAGAGAGTTCCAGGATCGCGGCCGCAAGCGCGTCATTCGTGTCGATCACACGGGGAACACGAGAGAGCGTCGCTAGTGGCAGGTCGACCGTGACTGTTTCCGGCGTCGTTGCGGCTTCGGACATCACACACCCATCGCGACAACACCGTCGGGAAGAATTTCGAACCCGGCAAGGTGTAAAACAAATCGAGCCCACGCCTCTGCGTGAGGTCTTCCGTCACTCGACGTAGGAGACCAGGATGCGCGAACCTCGATTTGTGATCCGCGACCTTGGGATGCGAGATCTCCAAACCCAACCGACACAACGCGCGTGACGGTCGCAGAAGGATGTTCATACGACGCGCCAGCTAACATCAGCGATTCAGTGAGCCACGACCACGCGACGTGCGCAAGCTCGTCGTGTCCTCCCATCAACGCCTCGATTGGGGATTGCGCAAAAATGATTACACGGCCTCGGCCTCCCCAGCCAGTGGGTTCACTAGGGTCATCGAGGAAAATTAGCCGACCGGTGCCTCGATCGTGCTTCCCTGGTCCCGCAGTAACATCTGCGGCGAATGCCAACGCGCTGGGGGCGAGCCCTGTCGGTGCATCGATCGGGTGAACGTCGAGACCTTCTGGCCATTCAATCGCGGAGACAGAGGCGACGAGTTCCGCGAAGTAGGCGGGAGCTGACGATTCGGTGCCCATTCGACAAATCTATGGGAGGGCTTCAGTTGGAAACCTGAGGCGCGCCGTTGCGGGTCCAGCGCAGGTAGCGGTATCCATGATCGTCGTGTGCAACGTTGACCAACGTTCCCCCAAAATCAGGAGCGAGGAGTTCAGGTATGCGTCGCCCCAGTTTCGGAGAGAGAGTCTGGCACCATTCATCGACAACCTGCGCGTCAAGAAGATTTCGTGCAAGTGTAGAGCCGCCCTCGCAGACAATCTTTTCATAGCCGAGTGCTCTGACCGCTTTGATGATTGCGGTGCCTGTGAATCGGCCGAGGACGACCCCGGTTGTCGGACTCGGGACGCTCGCTGACCGGTCGTGCAGAATTGTGATTCGTCCACGTGCCCTTGAGATAGCACTGAGGGGAACATTTCCGCTTTTCGAAACGATCACGACATCCTTATTGCGGGGGATGGAATCTGCTTCAGTGCGAACGGTTTCACCACCAAGCAGGATGACATCGGCATCAGTCCGAAGCGCAGAGAGTAGTTCACGGTCGGCGCCACCGGTGAGATCCCCGCTAGAGCGAGAATCACCGACGGTATTCCCGAGACAATCGGTGATGAGGTTCACCCGCACCCATCGGTCTCCGAGCGTGTCCCACCATGTCGATGTAGCGGCGGTGTCTCGAGAATCGAATGAGAAAATGTTGGGGTAGTCGTTAGAAACCTTCATGGTTTTAATTATTGCGTGCGGGCAGAAATGATTCGGGTATGCTCGGGAAATCGTGTCGCGCATTCATTTGGTCGAAAGACAACCGTCTCTAACTACTGCTCAGATGCTCGGACACCTCGTGCCTCCGCCACAGTTTGCATCAGCATCGTACGAGTCGTTCCAGCCCGACCCAAACTTTCCCTCTCAGATCGCTGCTCGCGACACGGCAAAGGAGTTTGCTGGCGGCGGCGGCGGGGGACTCTTTCGACGTTCTGCACAGCGACCCGGACTATATCTCGATGGCGGTTTTGGCGTTGGGAAAACTCACCTGTTGGCTGCCACATGGCACCGTGCGTCTGGACGGAAATATTTCGGCACGTTCATCGAATACACCGCATTGGTCGGAGCCCTTGGTTATGCCGCAGCGGCAAAGGCTCTCGCGGGCGCCTCATTCATCGCCATTGACGAGTTCGAGCTTGATGACCCTGGAGACACAATGATGATGACCCGTTTACTGGGTGACCTTATGGAAAAGGGGACGAAGGTCATGGCGACATCGAACACTCCGCCGAATGCCCTGGGCGAGGGACGTTTCGCCGCTGCGGATTTTCTGCGCGAGATTCATGCCCTGTCTGATCGCTTCGTCACACTGCGAATTGACGGTGTCGACTATCGCCATCGCGAAAACGAGGGACGTGCCGACGTTGCTACCGAGGCCGAAATCAATTTGCTACCCACGACGGACAGAGTTTCTGATGACCTGTTCAGCGATGTCGTGCGGCACCTAGCGACCCTCCATCCGAGCAAATACGTGCCGTTAATTTCTGGTGTTTCTCTCGTGATTTGGCGTGACGTCATCCCGTTCACCGATCAAAACGATGCCTTGAGATTCGTCGCGCTCGTAGACCGCCTATACGACTCAGACGTCCCAATTCGTGCAACTGGTGTGGCGGTAGACGAAGTTTTTCCCAACGAAATGATTTCTGGAGGTTTCAGCAAAAAGTACCTTCGCGCCCAGTCGCGTCTCGTTGCATTGACTCACCGCCAAATTCTGGCGTAACCCTGTGGGTGTCCGAGCCATCCTGGTGTCATGTCACAATGGGATAAGGGCGATTGGCGCAGCTGGTAGCGCGCTTCCTTCACACGGAAGAGGTCATCGGTTCGAGTCCGGTATCGCCCACAGCAATCCCCGCGCGTCCCAGTAGGGTCAGACGCGTGAGCCCACTGGGCTCTCGCGCGAGTCCGGTATCGCCCACAGCAAGACACGCACCCGCGATGGTTTGGAATCACCAGCATGTTTCGATAGAGTCAGGGAGTTATCGAAAGATGATGTGCGGATGTGGCGCAGTGGTAGCGCATAACCTTGCCAAGGTTAGGGTCGCGAGTTCGAATCTCGTCATCCGCTCGAGGTAAACCTCCGGGTCGAAAGAACCCACACGGTGGCGTGGCCGAGAGGCGAGGCAGCGGCCTGCAAAGCCGTCCACACGGGTTCAAATCCCGTCGCCACCTCACACAATTGAAAACGAAATGGGCGATTGGCGCAGCGGTAGCGCGCTTCCCTGACACGGAAGAGGTCATCGGTTCGATCCCGGTATCGCCCACTCACAGAAAACTGAGTACGGAGGGTTGTCGATGTCAGACTCGATAACGCTCGCGGAAGCCCGCACCGGCTTCGAACTGTTCTCCGAGAAATCAATCGTTGCAATGCGTGTCAACGGCGAGTTGCGGGATTTGGCACATAAGGCGAGCATTGGCGATGTCGTCGAGGGCGTTGACATTTCGTCCAGTGATGGACTCGACATTTTGCGCCATTCGACCGCGCACGTCCTGGCGCAAGCGGTGCAACGCATCAACCCCGCGGCAAAGCTTGGGATTGGGCCGCCAGTGACCGACGGGTTCTATTACGATTTCGACGTCGAGACTGCTTTCACGCCCGAGGATTTGGTGTCGCTAGAAAAAGAGATGAACCGAATCGTCCAGGAAGGCCAGCGCTTTATGCGCCGGGTCGTGACAGATGAGGAGGCTCGAGCTGAGCTGTCAAACGAGCCATACAAACTCGAACTTATCGGACTCAAAGGCGTTTCCACTGGCGACGACAACGAGAACGTCGAAGTCGGCGGTGCTGAACTAACGATTTACGACAACGTCGATCCCAAGACTGGTGAGACGATGTGGAAAGACCTCTGTCGAGGCCCTCACCTACCGAACACGCGAATGATCGGTCAGGGCTACAAACTCATGCGAGCGGCGGCAGCGTATTGGCGGGGTTCTGAAAAGAACCCTTCATTGCAGCGCATTTACGGCACTGGTTGGCCGTCGAAGCAGGAACTGCGCGAATATACCGAACGCCTCGAAGAAGCCCAGAAACGCGACCATCGTCGTCTCGGCGCGGAACTGGATCTCTTTTCCTTCCCCGAGGAAATCGGCTCTGGACTTCCCGTGTTTCACCCGAAGGGTGGGATCATCCGACGTTCAATGGAGGACTATTCGCGCGCACGACACGAAGAGGGCGGCTATGAATTCGTGTATTCGCCCCACATCACCAAGCAGAACTTGTTCGAAACCTCTGGACACCTCGCCTGGTACAAGGACGGAATGTTCCCGCCGATGCACCTTGACGAAGTTCGCGACGATGCAGGTGAGATCACCCGCGCAGGTGTTGACTATTACCTCAAACCGATGAACTGTCCGTTCCACATTTTGATTTATCGCTCCCAGGGGCGCTCGTATCGTGACCTGCCGATGCGACTGTTTGAGTTCGGCGGTGTTTATCGCTACGAGAAGTCGGGCGTTGTCCACGGGTTAACACGCGTCCGCGGAATGACTCAGGACGACGCGCACATTTTCACCACTCCGGAAAAGATGGAAGAGGAACTTGTCAAGGTTCTCGACTTCGTCCTCACCCTTCTTCGCGATTACGGGCTCAACGACTTCTATCTCGAGTTGTCGACTCGAGACCCCCATAGCGACAAGTTTGTGGGAGCGGACGAGATGTGGGACGCCGCGACCGCCACTCTCGAAAAGGTTGCGACCGAATCGGGACTCACACTCGTTCCGGATCCGGGAGGCGCGGCCTTTTACGGCCCCAAGATCTCGGTGCAAGCCCGTGACGCTATTGGTCGCACCTGGCAGATGTCGACAATTCAACTTGATTTCAACTTGCCCGAGCGTTTCGGTCTTGAATACACCGCATCGGACGGTTCTCGCCAGCAGCCGGTCATGATTCACCGCGCACTCTTTGGTTCAGTCGAACGGTTCTTCGGCGTCCTGCTCGAACACTATGCCGGGGCATTCCCGGTGTGGCTCGCGCCGGTTCAGGCTGTTGCGGTTCCCGTCGCTGATGAATACGCGGAATACCTTGGTGATGTCGTTGCGCGCATGAAGAAAGGCGGGATCCGAGCGGTACTGGACTCGTCGGATGACCGGATGCAAAAGAAAATCCGTAACCACACGCTGCAAAAAGTCCCGTATATCGTGATTGCGGGAGAAGAGGATCGCGCGAACAACGCGGTCAGTTTCCGGTTCCGCAATGGCGACCAGGAGAACGGCATCCCGGTTGACGTCGCAATCGAGCGGATAACGGAAGCGATTTCGTCTCGGTCGATCGAGCTGTAGTCGTGACAACCGAATCGAGCGATCTCTTCGCCGGAGACCCGGATGGAATGGAACGGTTGTGGACCCCGCATCGCATGGTCTACCTCAATCACGAGAACGATCGGTCGCGCTGCCCGTTTTGCGCAGCCCCCGAACGCAGTGACGAAGACGGACTCATCGTGTATCGCGGCACGCACGCTTTCGTGATCATGAATCTCTTCCCCTACAACTCGGGGCACATCATGGTTTGCCCGAATCGACACGTCGCCACCTACGATTTGGCGACTCCGGAGGAAGTTGCGGAAATCGGCTTGTTGTCACAAATCGCAATGCGAGTTCTCACGGCCGCAACGGGGTGTGTAGGTTTCAATTTAGGAATGAATCAAGGCGAAGTATCGGGTGCGGGAGTTCAGGATCATCTCCACCAACACATCGTCCCGCGCTGGCCGAACGACGCGAACTTTTTCCCGATTATCGCGAAGACCAAGGCAATGCCGCGGCTACTCGGCGAGATGAGGGAACTGTTGGCACAGCACTGGCCCTCCGAGTCTTAGACTAAATACGCGCCCATTCGGGCTCAATTCAAGGAGTGATAGGTATGGCGGAAAAGACCGTCGGAACCCCCCTCGTCAAAAGTGGGCTCGCAGAGATGCTTAAGGGTGGCGTCATCATGGACGTCGTCACAGCCGAGCAGGCAAAGATTGCTGAGGACGCTGGCGCAGTAGCCGTCATGGCGTTGGAACGGGTGCCTGCCGACATTCGTTCACAAGGCGGAGTAGCTCGCATGAGTGACCCAGACCTCATCGACCAGATCATCGCATCGGTTTCAATCCCCGTGATGGCGAAGGCTCGTATCGGTCACTTCGTCGAGGCTCAGGTCTTACAGTCACTCGGAGTCGATTACATCGACGAATCCGAAGTTCTGTCACCCGCCGATTACGTCAACCACATCGACAAGTGGCCTTTCACCGTTCCTTTTGTTTGTGGTGCAACGAACCTCGGAGAAGCACTTCGACGCATTACCGAAGGCGCATCAATGATCCGTTCCAAGGGCGAGGCGGGAACGGGCGATGTGTCCGAGGCAACCAAACATATTCGCACCATCAGGGGTGAAATCGCTGCATTGTCAGCAAAATCCGAAGACGAACTCTATGTAGCGGCCAAGGAACTGCAAGCCCCCCTGGAACTCGTTCGTCAGGTCGCCCGCGACAAGAAGCTGCCCGTCGTCCTGTTCGTGGCAGGTGGTGTTGCTACTCCCGCCGACGCTGCGATGATGATGCAACTAGGAGCTGACGGCGTCTTCGTCGGCTCTGGCGTCTTCAAGTCAGGAAATCCGGTGGAGCGAGCTAAGGCAATCGTTAAGGCCACGACGGCCTACACAGACGCATCGGTAATTGCAGAGGTGTCTCGAGGACTCGGTGAAGCAATGGTCGGCATCAATGTGTCGGACCTTCCTGCGCCGCATCGCCTTTCCGAGCGTGGCTGGTAGTCAGCTGACGATTGGCGTACTCGCCCTTCAAGGCGACGTTCGCGAACACGAATCTGTACTCGACACTCTGGGTGTCGCTCATCGACAGGTTCGAACGGAAGCTGACCTATCTGGAATTGATGGTCTCATCATTCCTGGCGGCGAGTCGAGCGTTATCGACAAACTGGCGCGAATCTTCGAAGTTCGAGAACCGCTCTGTGATGCAATCGCAAATGGTTTGCCGGTCTTGGGTACCTGCGCCGGTCTGATCTTGCTTTCAACAACCGTCATTGGAGCGATCGATGGCCAACAAACCTTCGGTGGACTCGACATCGCTGTTGAGAGGAATGCGTTCGGGGGACAGCTTGAATCATTCGAGACAACAATCGACATGCCCGTCACCGGGAACGTTCCCGTAATGGCTGCATTTATTAGGGCACCGATAATCCGTGACGTTCGACAATGCGAGGTGGTCGCCGTTCTGCCGAACGGAGACGTCGTCGGGGTCCGCTCCCAAAACTGCGTCGGAATCGCGTTCCACCCCGAAGTCGTCGGTGAGACCCGCGTCCACGAATGGTGGCTCAACTCGGTGGTGGCGAATGTGCAGCGGTAACATCGTCACGAGCGACAAGTAAGGAACGATTATGTCCGGACACTCCAAATGGGCAACAACAAAACACAAAAAGGCCGTGATCGACGGCAAGCGTGCAAAGGCATTTGCCAAGCTCATTAAAAACATTGAAGTTGCCGCCAAAATGGGTGGCGCAGATTTCGCGGGTAACCCCACGCTCGCTGACGCGGTGTACAAGGCCAAAAAAGCCAGCGTGCCCAACGACAACATCGATCGCGCGGTAAAGCGCGGCGCCGGTCTCTCTGGCGAGTCGATCGACTACATGACCATCATGTACGAGGGCTACGGTCCCTCGGGCGTCGCTCTGCTCATTGAATGCCTGACGGACAACAAGAATCGTGCAGCAGCCGAAGTTCGGACGGCGATGGCGCGCAACGGGGGAACGATGGCCGATCCCGGTTCCGTTGCCTACAACTTTGCTCGGAAGGGCGTAATTTCGATTACCAAGACGGATGGTGTGTCCGAGGACGACATCCTTCTTGCTGTTTTAGACGCAGGCGCCGAAGAGGTAATCGACCGTGGTGGTGGATTCGAAGTGATCACCGACCCGTCTAACCTCGTTGCTACCCGCGTTGCTCTGCAAGAAGCAGGTCTCGATTACGACTCGTCAGAGGCCGAGTTCGTCCCGTCGTTGTCGGTCGACGTCGATGCGACAACAGCCCGGAAGGTTTTCCAGCTGATCGACGGCCTTGAGGACCTTGATGATGTTCAGAATGTGTTCGCAAACTTTTCGATTCCGGCAGACGTTCAGGCCGAACTCGACGCGGACGACTGAATGAACCGCATCCTCGGCGTTGACCCCGGGCTTACTCGGTGTGGCGTTGGGGTGATCGATTCAGCGTCCGCTCGGGCAGTTACGTTTGTCGACGTGTCAGTCATTCGTAGCGCGGCTGACGCTCCACTCGAACAACGACTGCTCACGATTCGAGACGGTCTGAACACACTGCTCGACACGTTTCGACCCGACGTTATTGCCATCGAACGTGTTTTTGCCCAGCACAATGTTCGGTCAGTAATGGGTACTGCGCAGGTCGCGGGAATCGCTTTGCTCCTCGCTGCCGAGCGAGGCCTCGCCGTCGCACTCCACACCCCGAGCGAAGTGAAGGCAGCCGTCACCGGTTATGGTCGAGCGGACAAGAAGCAGGTCACCGCTATGGTCACCGCGATCTTGAAGCTTGCCGCACCCCCGACACCTGCCGACGCTGCGGATGCTTTGGCATTGGCTATCTGTCACGCATGGCGTGGGGGAGAGGCGACTTTAGAAGGAGAAACGGATGCCCAGCGCGCGTGGCGAGCGGCACTAAAGGCGTCGCGCTCGTAGGCTGACACCATGCTAGCGACCGTGCGTGGGACCGTGATGTTTACCGGTCTCAACGACATGGTGATTGAGACGAATGGAATCGGCCTACAACTTGCGGTGCCGCGTGACCTCGCTGCTTCCGTACGCCTTGGAACGGAGGCCTTCCTTCATACAATCCTCATCCCCCGAGAAGACGAATGGCTGTTGTTTGGCTTCGCAACGGTTGATGACAAACAGCTTTTCACAATCTTGCGCGGGGTTACTGGTGTCGGACCACGCACGGCTCTCGCAATCCTGTCGACACTGTCCGCGTCGGAAATCGCAGAAGCAGTCGACGCGGGAGACGACTCACGTTTTCGGGTGGTTCCTGGAATCGGACAGAAGACGGCGTCTCTGATCATCGTCTCTCTCACGGGAAAAATGCCGAAAGCATCAAACGGGGAGGCCACAGAACTCGCCGAAGCGTTGACAGGTTTGGGATGGTCGCAGAGCGCTGCTAGAGATGTCGCGCGCGACGTGATCCGGGAAGCCCCAGCGGCGGGCCTCTCGGAGCGTCTGAAGATTGCGCTCGCGTCTCTCGGTGGAAACTCGTGACCGAGTCCGATCAAGACTCCGTCTTCGAGGGTGCGCTGAGGCCAAGCTCGCTCGATGAATTCATCGGGCAAGAAAAGGTTCGCGCGCAAATGTCGCTCTTGTTATCGGCGGCGACCATGGAGGCTCGGACCCCGGACCACGTGTTGTTAGCCGGTCCTCCTGGTTTGGGCAAGACCACTCTTGCGATGATTGTCGCTCATGAATCGGGCTCTCCGCTTCGGATGTCAAGCGGACCTGCAATCACACACACCGGAGACCTTGCGGCAGTGTTGTCCTCGCTAACCGAGGGAGAAACGCTGTTCATCGATGAGATCCACCGGTTGCCCCGAGGCGTCGAAGAAATGCTGTACATCGCGATGGAAGATTTTCGGATTGACATCATGGTGGGCAAGGGGCCCGGGGCCACAACTGTCCCATTGCAGATTGCTCCCTTCACTCTGGTCGGTGCAACGACCCGTTCAGGTCTCTTGCCCGCACCGCTTCGCGATCGTTTTGGGTATACGGCGCATCTCGAGTATTACGAGGTTGGTGAAATCGAATTCGTCATCCGTCGTAGCGCCCGGTTGTTGGGAATAGAGCTCGACAGCCACGCGGTGACGGAGCTAGCGCGCCGTTCCCGCGGTACTCCTCGAATCGCGAACCGACTTCTCCGGCGAGTCCGCGACTACCTCGTCGTTCACGATTCAGCGGGTTCCCGTGACGCAGTGAACGCTGCTCTGATCGTTTTTGACATCGACGAACACGGGCTGGATCGACTCGACCGGGTCGTACTGACTACTTTAATTGACTCGTTTCGCGGTGGTCCGGCGGGAATCACGACTCTCGCATCTGCAGTCGGCGAAGAACGTGACACTCTCGAATCGGTGGTTGAGCCCTACTTGGTGAGGGTGGGACTCATCGCTCGCACACCTCGCGGCAGAGTTGCCACACCCGCTGCGTGGGCATTGCTCGGGAAGGCGCAACCGAGCGGTCTATGATGGGAACGTTGTGTTTCTCGAGTCCCGAAAGGACGGTCAAAGCCCATGGATCCGTTTACGCTGATGATGCTCGCCGTGCTGGCGCTCATGGTTGTTTTTATGATTCGTAACTCGCGCAAGCAGAAAGCTGATCGCGAAGCACTTGTTGAAAAGGTTGTCAAGGGTGCGAACGTTATGACGACGTCAGGAATTTTTGGAACGATTGTCTCTGTTGACGCCGAAGAGAATCAGATTGTCCTTGAAACCACTCCTGGAACAAAGATCCGAATTCACCGACAGGCAGTGACCAGTGTTGTCGAGAAGTCGACCCCTGCGGCCACTGCGCCAACTCAAACCGCGAAGACTGCAACAACGAAGCCCGCAGCCACAAAGCCTTCGACCAAGTAACGTAGCGAACGAACGTGGCGACAACGAGTACTTCTTCACGAGCGCGCCGGGCGCTCGTCTGGCTTGCCGTTGTGTTCGCGGCGTTCGGAGCCCTGATTTCCTCAGGTGTCGTATTCGATAACGCGGGCTGGACGCCCAAACTCGCGCTGGACCTCGAAGGTGGAACTCAGATCATTCTGAACCCGCAAATCGCGGTCGGCACCACCGTGACAGAAGAAGAACTTGCTCAAGCGGTCGGCATCATTCGGCAACGAGTTGACGCTACGGGTGTAAGTGAAGCCGAAGTTACGACTCAGGGCGGTACGAACATCGTCGTATCGATTCCAGGGACGCCCGACCAGGCGACGCTAGATCGAATTCGATCGTCCGCGAAATTGGAGTTCCGCCCTGTACTCATCACGGATTTCTCCGATGTCGTGAACCAGGTCGCAACGAATGTTGCGCAGGCGTTGGCAGAAGACCCCAATGCGGACCTGAGTTCCCTAGGGACACCTGGAACGCCCGCTTCCTGGGCGGAGCCTGCCGGTGAGCCCGTTAATTTCAGTGATTTGAACTGGGTGACACCCGAAATCTACCAGGCCTATTTGACCACCCCTTGTGATGTGCTGGATGCTTCCGGGGCGAACACTGCCGACCCGACAAAGCCCTTGACGGTGTGTGCGGACGACCAGTCGTACAAATACATTCTCGGTCCGGCCGAAGTTGACGGAGCAATGGTTTCGGACGCCACCGCGAATTACATTCCTGGCGCAAATGGTGTGCAGACGAACGAGTGGGGTGTATACCTAACGTTCAATGCCGCCGGAACCGCGGCATTCGCTGATGTCACTTCGCGTCTGACGACTCTGCAGGGCGCGCAGAATCAGTTCGCCATCGTGCTTGACGGCAAGGTGATTTCTGCACCGCGAACACTCGCGGCGATTCCCGACGGAAAACCCGTAATCTCTGGTTCATTCACCGAGCTGTCATCGAAAGCATTGGCCGATCAGCTTAAATTCGGCGCTTTACCCATCGGGTTCGAGGTGCAGTCGAGCGACACGGTCACTCCGACGCTCGGTATTGCGCAATTGGAGAGCGGTCTGCTGGCCGGTGCGATCGGACTTCTTCTCGTCGTAATTTATGCGATCTTCCAGTACCGGGCGTTGTCGATCGTGACAATCAGTTCGCTTGTAGTCGCGGCGGGCCTCACCTACGTGGTGATTACGTACTTGTCGCAAGCAAACGGGTACCGACTTTCCCTTGCGGGGGTCGCGGGACTTATCGTCGGTATCGGTGTCACAGCCGACTCGTTCATTGTCTATTTCGAACGTGTGCGAGACGAACTCCGAGAGGGACGTTCGATTATTGCCGCTGTCGAAACAGGATGGAAACGGGCATATCGAACCATTCTTGTATCGGGCGCAGTCAACTTGTTGGCCTCGGTTGTCCTTTTCGCACTCGCTGTGGGCAACGTGCGTGGTTTCGCCTTCACTCTCGGTGTGACCACGGTGGTGGACCTTCTCATCGTCACCTTGTTCACCCACCCCCTACTTCAACTACTTGCGCGCACTCGCTTCTTCACTTCTGGGCATGCGTGGAGCGGTCTGGACGGCAGCGCACTCGGCGCCGTATACCGGGGACGCGGTGAATTCCGTGTTGATAAATCAGTATCGGCCGGCAAGCGCGCGCGAGTGTCGAACGAGTCCCACAAGCGTCAGTCCATCGCCGAACGCAAGGCTGCAGAAAACGGAGGCGACCAGTGAGTGCTATCACGCGATTCGGAAACCGCCTGTACACAGGTGAAACCAGTATCAACTTCATCGGCCGCCGCGTCGTGTGGTACCTATTGTCGGCAACCCTCATCGTTATTGCGGTAGCGATCACGTCGCTACGCGGCGGGTTCGCCTTCGGAATCGAATTCCGCGGCGGTTCGGAGTT
Source organism: Gulosibacter massiliensis (assembly GCA_945949175.1). Lineage (GTDB taxonomy): Bacteria > Actinomycetota > Actinomycetes > Actinomycetales > Microbacteriaceae > MWH-TA3. The sequence goes on from CAMFDU010000003.1 coordinate 49,172, forward strand.
TCAGATATCCAACCCTGCATCAACCGATACCTCGATAGCCGAGCAGACCATCACATCCGAAGTTGGTGCGGCCGCCGCACCGAAGATCTCAATCGTGGGCGGCAAATCTGTTCGCGTCCAAACCGAACAGTTGACGGCCGAGGAAACTGATGCGCTTCGTGTTTCCCTAGCGGACGCCTACTCGGTTCCGGTCGAACAGGTGACATCATCGTTCATCGGGGCATCGTGGGGTTCGGACATCACAAGTCAAGCGCTGAGGGCATTAGTGATATTCCTCGTGCTCGTCAGTATCGTGATGGCTCTGTATTTCCGAACGTGGAAGATGTCTGTGGCCGCGATGGTTGCCGTCGTCCACGACCTCACTATCACGGCCGCAATATATGGCGCATTCGGTCTTGAGGTCACTCCCGCGGCAGTAATCGGGCTCTTGACGATTCTCGGTTACTCGCTTTATGACACCGTTGTGGTGTTCGACAAGATTCGTGAGAACACGTCGATTGCGTATGACGAATCGAAGCGCACGTTTGCCGAGTCGGTAAACCTCGCAGTGAATCAGACGCTGGTGCGCTCGATCAACACCAGTGTGGTCGCCGCGCTCCCCGTCGCGTCCATTTTGTTTATTGGGTCTCTCCTCTTAGGAGCTGGAACCCTTCGTGACATCGCGCTGAGCCTGTTCGTAGGGATTTTGTGCGGTGCGTATTCGACGATGTTTATCGCTGCACCGTTGTACGCGCAACTTCGAGAAGGTGAGTCTGAGACGACAAAACAGGGTCGCGGCGAACGGACCGAAATTGTCCGCAACGCGTCCGGAGCTGTCCGCTAACGTCACCCGCCTAAACTAAAGGCAGGAGGCGTCATGTCGGATTCCATTTCCAGCGGTTCGGCACAGCGTCGCGCTCTTCTCCCTCGACTCTTTTCACGGTCGGAAACCGGGGGCGCGCTCGAACGTATCCTTCGAGCCCTTCGTCAAACAAACCCTCGGGCGGACGTCGCAATTGTGGAACGCGCCTATCAGGTTGCCAAAACAGCACATGCAGGTCAACTCCGAAAATCAGGAGAACCGTACATCACTCACCCGCTTGCGGTCGCCGAAATTCTCGTGGAATTGGGTATCGGGGCGAAAACGATCGCCGCGGCGCTCTTGCACGACACTGTCGAGGACACCGCATATACCCTCGACGCGGTAACTCAGGATTTCGGTGCCGAAATTAGTCTGCTGGTTGACGGTGTTACCAAACTTGACAAGTTGAAACTTGGCGAGGACGCGCAGGCTGAGACCGTTCGCAAGATGGTCGTGGCGATGTCAAAGGACATTCGGGTGATTCTGATCAAGCTCGCAGACCGTCTTCACAATGCTCGAACATGGGGGTTCGTCGATTCCGAATCGGCTGAGCGCAAAGCCCGCGAAACGCTTGAAATTTACGCGCCGTTGGCACACCGTCTCGGTATTCAGACAATTAAGTGGGAGCTTGAGGACCTTTCGTTTGCGGTCTTGCACCCAAAGCTTTATGTCGAAATCGATTCCCTTGTATCGGAACGCACACCCGAAAGCGATCGCTTCGTAAACGAGATTATCGATCAAATATCCGGTGACCTCAAGACGGCTCGTGTCAAAGCCCAGGTGGCCGGTCGTCAAAAGCAGCATTATTCGATCTACCAAAAGATGATTCGACAGTCGCGCGATTTCCAAGAGATTTACGATCTAACTGGAATTCGAATTTTGGTTTCGTCGATTCGCGACTGTTATGCCGCTCTTGGAGCAGTTCACGCGCGGTGGAATCCAATTCCGGGTCGTTTCAAGGATTACATCGCAACGCCAAAATTCAACCTGTACCAGTCCTTACACACAACTGTTTTTGGCCCCGATGGCAAAGCAGTAGAGATCCAGATCCGCACGATGGATATGCACAAACGTGCCGAGTACGGTGTCGCCGCCCACTGGAAATACAAAGAGCGCCAAGTGTTGGGTAGTAAATCGAGTGATGAGATTTTGCCGGACGAGAACATGGCGTGGCTTGCGCACATTACCGACTGGGAAGGCGAGACAGAGGATCCGTCTGAGTTCTTGGACACGCTTCGATACGAAATCGGGGCAAAAGAAGTTTACGTTTTCACGCCAAAGGGAAAGGTGATTGGGCTTTCCGTCGGCGCGACACCCGTCGACTTCGGTTACGCGGTTCACACCGAAATCGGCCACCGAGTTATGGGCGCCAAGGTCAACGGTCGGCTGGTGCCACTGGACACACAACTCGGGTCGGGCGACACCGTCGAGGTGTTGACGTCAAAGAATCCCGAGGCCGGACCCAGCCAAGACTGGTTGAATTTCGCCACCAGCCAGCGGGCGCGCTCAAAGATTCGGAGTTGGTTCACGAAGGAGCGCCGTGACGATGCGATTGAAAGTGGTCGCGAAGCTCTCGCGAAGGTTGTGCGCAAAAAGAACCTGTCGCTGTCTCGTGTTCTGTCCGCCCAAAACCTCGCGTCGGTTGCCACTGGACTGAAGTACGAAAACGTCGACAGCCTCTACGCGGCTCTCGGTGAAGGTCAGGTATCTACGCAATCGGTGTTGGAAAAGATCATGGTTTTCGTCAACGACGTGGAACACGACGATGACAGTGTTTTCGTTGTACCGACACGTAAACCGACGGCCACTCGAGATAACGACTCGGGAGTACTGGTTCGCGGAGCGGCGGACATCCTCGTCAAGCTGGCGAAGTGTTGCACGCCCGTCCCTGGTGACGGAATCGTCGGGTTCATCACTCGCGGAAATGGCGTAAGTGTTCACCGCGAGGATTGCCCCAACGTCAAGGGATTCGACGACGAGCGCGAACGCATGATTGAGGTTGAATGGGCGGGAACGTCTTCAACGGTATTCCGTGTTCACATTCAAGTCGAGGCACTTGATCGGGGCGGTTTGTTGTCTGATATCACCCGTGTTCTCTCTGAACATCACGTCAACATTCTGACGGCAACCGTGCAGACCGATTCTCAACGCCTCGCAACATCACGTTTCGTCTTCGAGATGTCGGACACCACCCACCTCGACCGGGTGTTGTCGGCAGTGAGACGAATTGATGCGGTCTACGACGTGTACCGCGTCAACGCGGGCTAGCCGATAGCGGCAAGCCACTCCTTTTTTGAAGCGATTTCGGATTGAATCCGAGCCACCTCTTCAGCATCAGACACACCGGCCACCTTTTCTTCGAGCTGCGCAATGGATGCTTCGACTTGAGCTGCAAAACCTTCACGGAGAGCTACCTTCGCCGGATCCGTGCGTTCTAAGTGATCGGATTCGAGGGCTCTGACGTGTCTTTCGATGGCACGTATTCCGTCGTTGATTTTGCGTTCATCCGCCTTAGCAACATTACCGAGAAGGTCCCACTTGGTCCGAAGTTCACGGAAGCCTCGCTTAGCCACATCGGCGTCTTTCTCGCTGAGCAGGTGCTGATAGTGAGCGAGCAGTGCCGTTTTTGCCTCACTGTTTGCCGACCATTCGGCGGAACCGGCACTGTACAGTGCGTCGCCTGCCGCTTTGAAGCGGTCCCACAGTTGGTTGTCGAGGGCTCGTGCTGCGCGTGGTGCCTTTTTCCACTCCTCGAGTAGTGCGCGGTACTGACCGATTCCGTCCGCTCCCTTGACGTTGAGCGCCTCGGCCTTTTCACACAGGCTTGTCTTGATGCTCTTTGCTTCTTTATCCGCAGATTGCTTTGTCTGAAAGAACGCTCGCTGTGCTCGATCGAAGGTCTGACGGGCAGCCCTGAAACGGCTCCACAATTCGTCGGCGGCTTTTTTGGGAACTCGGTATGGAAGCTTCTGCTCTTCCTTCCATGAATCAAACAATTCGCCGATTTCCTTCTGGGCGTTGCGCCAGTGGATGGAACCGTTGATTTGTGCTGCTATCGCTTCTACGCGCTCAACGATGGCCGTGCGGCGTTCCAAAGATTGTGCTGACGCTTCTTTGTTTTCAGCGTCCTGTTTTTCTTTCAGACCAGCGATTGACTCGGCGACCACACCGACTCTAAGGCGAAGGGCATTGAGATCTCCGACCGCATGCGCATCTGTCAAGGAAACCACCAGTTTTTCAATGGCCGCCAACAAGTCTCGTGCCGAGGCGCCGGCCTTCGAACGCTGTTCGAGCAGCGTTACCTGCGACGCCAGCTCAGTGAATCGGGTGACATAAAATGCGAGAGCTTCGTCCGCTGGAACATCAACGACCTGGCCGACACTGCGCCAGTCGCCGTCTTTCACCCACACGGTGCCGTCAGCATCGACTCGTCCAAATGTTGTTTCGCTTTTTGCCACCTGTCAACATTACACAGCGCACGCCCTCTCGGATACATCGTTTCCGAACCGTTACCTAACCGAGCACACGCTTATCATGGAGAGGTGACAGGCGAAGCGGGGCTTTTCGGCGGCACGGCTCCACTTGCCGTGCGGATGCGTCCACGATCCGTCGATGACATTCTCGGTCAATCACACCTTCTCGGCACAGGCTCACCGTTGCGTCAACTGGCCGATCCGTCGGGGAATGCAGGTGTTTCGGTAATCCTGTGGGGTCCCGCTGGAACCGGAAAAACGACAATCGCGCACGTCATTGCCCGGGCGTCCCTTCGTCCCTTCGTCGAGCTTTCCGCAGTTACCGCTGGCGTGAAGGATGTTCGCGAGGTGATGGAATCTGCCTTATCTCGAATCAGTGACGGTGGACCACCCACAATCCTGTTCCTTGACGAGATTCACCGATTTACCAAGGCCCAGCAAGATGCGCTACTTCCGGGTGTCGAAAACGGTTGGGTGACTCTCATTGCTGCGACGACAGAAAACCCGTCGTTCAGCGTGATTACGCCACTACTGAGTCGATCCCTACTTCTCACACTCCGGCCGCTGACCGACGACGATGTGGCATCGCTCATTGTGCGCGCAGTCGACTCACCCGAGGGTCTCGCCACTGGAGTAACACTGGAAGCAAGTGCGCTCGCGGCGCTCGTTCGACTCTCGAGTGGTGACGCACGACGCGCCCTTACGACCCTCGAAGCAGCTGCGAACGTCGCTGGTGCCGGCGGAGTAATCACCGCAGAGACTGTGGCCATTGCGAGCGACCGAGCGCTGCTTCGATACGACCGAGCCGGTGACGAACACTACGACGTGATCAGTGCCTTTATCAAATCCGTTCGGGGCAGTGACGTTGACGCATCGCTTCACTATTTGGCACGGATGATTGAAGCGGGCGAAGATCCCCGATTTATCGCGCGACGTTTGGTAATCCTTGCCGCCGAAGACGTAGGCATAGCGGATCCGTCGTGCCTCACAATCGCGGTTGCCGCGGCTGATGCAGTGCAGCTGATCGGCATGCCAGAAGGTCGTATTCCCCTCGCTGAAGCGACAATTCATCTCGCGCTTGCGCCGAAATCAAACGCTGTGATTGTCGCGATAGACGCAGCTATTCGAGACATCCGTGACGGTACGTTCAAACCGGTTCCGAAACACCTTCGCGATGCTCACTATTCCGGCGCAGACAAACTAGGGCACGGGAAAGACTATGTGTACCCGCACGATGTCGACGGGGGAGTCGCGGTCCAGCGGTATCGCGATGGCGACGCACCGAAGTACTACGAACCGAGTGGGCACGGGCGGGAGCACGAGATCGCTGAACGGCTCGCCCGCATCCGAGCAATCTTGGATGGTGGTTGAATAGCGCACTGTTTGCCTTTCTGTTAGAGTAAAAGAACCACTTGTGAAGACAGACGTGCGGCTGCGTCTCCTCCACAAGAATCGGTGCCTGTAGCCGGCGCCGTGGCCCTCATGTTTCTCTCCCCGTTTGCGGGGAGAATTCCACTGTTTTTCTTACATGAAAAGGACACAATGTCTGACAAGAACCGCACTCGCGCGAAGGTTCGCCTTTCGCGCGCCCTCGGCATCGCACTAACTCCGAAAGCCGCACGCCTTATGGGTGAAGGTGCTTTCCCTCCCGGCCAGCACGGTCGAACCAAGCGCAAGTCGGAAGGTGACTTTGCGATGCGTCTGCGCGAAAAGCAGCGTCTGCGCGCGCAATACGGTATTCGCGAAGCGCAGATGCGCAACACGTTTGACGAGGCGCGCCGCAACCAAGGACTAACTGGTGAAAACCTCGTCGAACTTCTCGAAATGCGTCTCGACGCACTCGTGCTTCGCTCTGGTTTTGCGCGTACGTCGGCACAGGCGCGACAGATGGTTGTGCACCGCCACATCCTGGTCGATGGTCAACTCGTAGACCGCCCGTCGTTCCGCGTCAAGCCGGGTCAAATGATCCATGTCAAAGAGCGCAGCGAATCAACCCCGCTGTTCCAGGACTCAGCCATCGGTGTCCACCGCGACGTGCTTCCTGCGGTTCCGGAATACCTTGACGTCAAGCTCGACAAGTTGCAGGCACGCCTAGTTCGCCGCCCGAAGCGCGCCGAGGTTCCCGTCACGTGTGAAGTTCAACTCGTTGTCGAGTATTACGCCGCACGCTAAAGCCCAACCGAGTGGGGTGGGCTTTCGAGCCCACCCCTTTCTCATTCCCCTAAACTTCTGACAAAGGAGTATTCGATGAAAACGGCTGAGATTCAACGTCGTTGGCTTGCCTATTTCGAGGGCAAAGGGCACACAATTGTGCCATCAGCGTCCCTCGTATCGGACGACCCGACTCTCATGTTCACCGTCGCCGGGATGGTGCCGTTCATCCCTTATCTGACCGGAATCGTTCCCGCGCCTTATCCTCGTGCTACCTCGGTGCAGAAGTGCATCCGTACGCTAGACATCGAAGAGGTCGGAAAAACGACCCGCCACGGCACGTTTTTTCAGATGAATGGAAATTTTTCGTTCGGTGACTACTTCAAAGAGGGTGCGATTGGGTTCGCGTGGGAGTTATTGACAACGTCGGAAGCTGACGGGGGACTCGGTTTCGCCGAGAAGGACCTTTGGATCACGGTGTACGAAGAAGACGATGAAGCAATCGAACTTTGGAAAAAGATTGCGGGAGTCCCCGATGAGCGCATCCAACGCTTTGGAAAGACTGACAATTTTTGGTCGACCGGTCAGACCGGTCCGGCTGGCCCGTGCTCAGAGATCTATTTCGATCGCGGCCCTGCCTACGGCCCTGATGGTGGCCCTGCTGTTGACGACACGCGATACATCGAGATTTGGAACCTGGTGTTCATGCAGTACCTCATTTCTGACGTTCGGTCCAAGACGGAATTCACGATTGATGGCGAATTGCCGCAGAAAAACATCGATACTGGAATGGGAATGGAACGTGTTGCCTTCCTCAAGCAGGGCGTCGAGAATATGTACGAAATCGATCAGGTTCGCCCGGTGCTAGATCTCGCTTCGCAAATCTCGGGGCGCGCATACGGTAGCGACCACGACGATGACGTCCGAATGCGCGTTGTCGCCGATCACATTCGGTCGTCGCTCATGCTGATGAGTGACGGAGTAATGCCAGGCAACGAGGGACGCGGATACATTCTTCGTCGGCTCTTACGTCGCTCGGTTCGAGCTATGAGACTGCTCGGGGTCGACGCACCAACTTTCTCAGATCTGTTCGCTGCCTCGCGCGACGCAATGAAGTCGGCCTACCCCGACGTAGATATCCATTACGACCGAATTTCACGAACGGCCGTCGGGGAGGAAGAAGCGTTCCTCCGAACGTTGGCATCCGGCACCCAAATTCTCGACCTCGCGGTATCGAAACACAAGCAGTCTCAATCCGAAGTCATCGACGGCAACACGGCGTTTGAGCTGCATGACACGTACGGGTTTCCGATCGACTTGACTCTAGAAATGGCCGAAGAAGCCGGACTCACGGTAGACCGAGCAATGTTTGACTCGCTCATGCTGGAACAGAAGTCTCGTGCGAAGGCTGACGCAAAAACAAAAAGAGGATCGCTGGCAGACGTTTCGGTGTACGGCGAATTCCGTACCAGTGGCGAGACCGTCTTCACCGGTTATGACGATCTAACGACGGAAACGAGCGTGATCGGAATCATCCGAGCCGGTGCCGCCGCCACCTCCGCCAAGGCGGGGGAGACCATCGAGCTCATCTTGCGTGAAACCAGCCTCTATGCCGAGAGCGGAGGCCAGGATGCTGACGATGGCATGATTGTCGGCGCGAACTTTACGGCCGAGGTCATCGATGTTCAACGACCAATCAAAGGACTGACGGCGCACACGGTTCGCATCATCGACGGTTCGGTCGGGCTAGATGACGTCGTCACAACAATCGTCGATGTCGAGTATCGGCGCCAAGCCACGCAAGCACATTCGGCAACTCACCTAGTTCATGCCGCATTACGCCAGACGCTCGGGAACGACGCCCACCAGGCGGGGTCTTACAACAAGGCTGGATACATGAGATTCGACTTCGCGTGGAACCAAGGCTTGTCGCCCGCCACGCGATCCGAGATTGAGGACATCGCAAATCGTGCAATCACTGACAACCTCGACGTCGTCACTCGAGTCATGTCTCTTGATGAGGCGAAAGATTCCGGAGCAATGGCCCTGTTCGGAGAGAAATACGGTGACACAGTTCGCGTCGTTGACATCGGGGGTGAATGGTCTCGTGAGCTCTGCGCGGGCACACACGTCGCTCGTTCGAGCGAAGTCGGGCTAATCAATCTGATTAGCGAATCCAGTATCGGTTCTAGCAATCGACGTGTTGAAGCACTAGTGGGTGCCGCTGCCTTTGATTCCTTCGCAGGCGAACGTGCTCTGGTTGCGGAACTTTCGTCGAGTCTCAAGACGCCCAAAGAAGCATTGGCAGGTCGAATAGCCGATCTGATTGAACAGCTGAAGAGTGCTGAACGCGCGATCGCTCAATATCAGGCAGCGGCCGTTCGAGAACGAGTACCGTCGTTGGTGTCTGAGGCGACTAATGTAGGACCCTTTATCACGGTGGTGTCCGCTCTGGGAAAGCTGGATTCAACCGACGCGCTGCGCCAGTTGGTGACGGATGTCCGCGATCGACTCGGCTCGGTTTCCGGTGTTGTTGCTCTCGGAGCCGAAATTGACGGTAAGGCTGCTGTCATCGTCGCAACGACTCCGGACGCTCGAAACGCAGGAATTTCTGCTGGAACACTCGCCAAACGCGCCGCGACAGTCCTTGGCGGAGGTGGTGGTGGGCGCAACGATGTCGCCCAGGGTGGCGGTGCCGACCCCGCCCTTATCGAGGTAGCGCTCGGAGACATCCGAGCGGCTCTAGGAGACTAGAGGATGCGCCCAGGCATTCGAATCGGAGTAGATGTGGGTAAGGCGCGCGTCGGTGTGGCGCGTAGCGACGCTCTCGGTCTGATGGCTGTCCCCGTCATCACATTGGCACGCGCGACGGCAATCGAAGACCTCGCAATCCTGGCGGACCAATTCGAGGCAATTGAATTTGTATGCGGCCTTCCAGTGTCACTCGATGGCTCAGACACGGCGTCTACAGTTGACGCTCGGAATTTCGCGGTCGAGCTTTCTCAGGCAACGGGCGTGGCTGTGCGGCTTGTAGACGAACGTTTGACGACGGTGACAGCGCAAAATGCGCTTCGTGACGCGACGCATTCGCAAAAGTCGAGTCGTCCGGTCATTGATCAAGTGGCGGCAACGATACTGCTAGACAACGCGCTGAATGCAGAAAGATCGGGAGTTACAATGGGTGAGACGGTAGGAGATTCATGAATGAGACGAGTCGTGAGGCACGCACGAAATCAACTCGGCGCGGCGGCGGGCTAATTGCGGCGGTTCTCGTCGTGATTTTGGCAGTCGGTGCTGGAGGCGCCTGGGTGGCCTGGAGCAATTACGAGACACAGATTCGCGAAATTCTTGGATTGTCACCAGACAATGATTACGAAGGCACGGGTACCGCTCCCGAAATCCAAATTGTGGTTGAAGAGGGCGAGTTCGGGGATGCGATAGCTCAGAAACTTGTAGATGCCGGTGTGACGAAGTCATTCGATGCTGTGTATCAGCTATTGCTCGCTGATTCCTCGATTGTTTTCACACCTGGAAGCTATTCGCTCAAGACAGGAATGAGTGCAGCGTCTGCCGTGGCAATCTTGAGTGACCCGTCGAATCGAATCACCTTCGCGGTGACGATTCCGGAAGGCTACGTGCTATCGAAGACCTTTGAGACGCTAAGCGAAGCAACCGGGATTCCTACGGCCGACTTTGAGGCTGCCGCAGTCGACCCGACACTATTCGGAATTCCAGACGCGGCACCAACGGTGGAAGGCTTCCTGTTCCCGGCTACCTACGATTTCGACCCCACTCAAGACGCGGCTTCCGTCATTCAGACGATGGTCGACGAAATGATTGCCCGCCTTGATGCCCTCGGTGTTGAGCCGAGCGAGCGTTTTTCGGTAGTGACGTTCGCGGCTCTCGTTCAACGGGAAGCAGGTCCAAACGCCGAGGACTTCGCAAAGATCGCCCGAGTGTTTCAGAACCGGCTCGACGCGGGGTGGAACATGGAGTCAGATGCAACTGTGACTTACGGGACCGGCAACCTTCACACCGTGTGGACAACCGATGCCGAGCGGGCGGACGCCGGAAACCCCTACAACACCTATGTTCACCCGGGTCTTCCCATCGGGCCAATTGGATTACCAGGAGAAGTGGCTTTAGAGGCGGTCTTGGCCCCAGAGCCGGGTCCGTGGTTCTTTTTTGTGACCACCAATCTCAAGACCGGTGAAACCACATTTTCCGAGACCACTGCGCAGCACGAGGCGGCTGTAAGGGAACTCCGAGCCTGGTGTGCTGCGAGTCCGGCCAACGCCGACTATTGTGACTAACCACTTCGGCGTGATCGGCAATCCGATCACCCATTCTCGTTCTCCGGCCATGCATCGCGCGGCGATTGCAGCTCTTGACATTGACGCAACCTACGAGATGGCGAATGTCGACGTAGGTGAACTGGATGCGTTCATGGCCGCGCGTGATTTGTCCTGTGCTGGTCTTTCGTTGACAATGCCGCTCAAACAGGCCATCCGTGCCCATCTTGTGTCAGAATGCCCGGTGTCTGTTCTCACCGGTTCGGTGAACACCATTGTTCGCACACCGGACGGCTGGCGAGGCTTCAACACGGACACTTGGGGAGCGACAACCGCTATTCGCCAGCAATTCGGCTCAGATTTTCGTCGAGCGACGTTGCTGGGCGGTGGGGCAACGGCCGCGTCACTAGTTGTGACCCTCCACGATCTCGGAGTCGACACACTAGACGTCTTCGTTCGCGACGCAACTCGCGCAGAGAAAGTCCTGGAATTGTCGCGGCAACTTGGCATGGACGCGCAAGTGCTCGCTTTCGGTGAGTCCGCACGACGCGCTGATTTGCTGGTGAGCACCCTTCCGCCAGGGGTCGCTTTGACACCGGGGGACATCGAGACTTTCGACGCCGAGTTTCTCTTTGACGTGGTCTACGACCCGTGGCCGTCGGCATTGAGCACAGAATGGGACGCCCGCGGACTCACGTCAATGAACGGATTATCGATGCTACTGTGGCAAGCCTTTCGTCAGGCCCGAGTCTTCTACGGTGAGTCGGTCGACAAAGCCCTGCCGGACGAAGACGTGGTCGTTACCGCCATGCGTTCAGCGGTTGGTCTCTAACGAACCTCCCTTCTGGAACAATAGAGACATGCGCTGGCTGACTGCGGGAGAATCACACGGACCAGAGCTCGTCGGAATAATCGAGGGGCTACCGTCTGGAATCCACGTGTCGCTGGACGGTATTCGTAGTGATCTTGCTCGACGTCGACTCGGTTATGGCCGTGGAGCGCGAATGAAGTTCGAAGCCGACGAAGTCTTTGTCTCTGGCGGAGTTCGTCACGGACTGACAATGGGCGGGCCCATCGCGCTGCGTATTTCGAACACCGAATGGCCAAAGTGGACCGAGGTGATGAGTGTCGAGCCGGTGGACCCCACGGTTCTCGATAGCGCTCGAGGTGCGGCGCTAACCCGCCCACGCCCCGGACACGCCGATTTGACGGGCATGCAGAAATATGATTTCGACGAGGCCCGGCCCGTTTTAGAGCGGGCATCGGCGCGGGAAACTGCGACTCGCGTCGCACTCGGTGCGGTCGCTCGCGCATTCCTCTCTGAACTTGGGATTGAAACCGTGGCCCACACGGTGGCAATCGCGACAGTTGAGGTGCCGGAAGGGTGTCCGTTGCCTCGGCCCTCAGACGTCGAACACTTGGACTCTGATCTGCTGCGCTGCTTCGATGAAGCGACATCGGTTCGAATGATCGCTGCGGTGGACGGCGCACACAAGGACGGTGACACTCTCGGTGGTGTCGTCGAGGTTTTGGTGTA
>CAMFDU010000004.1 GCA_945949175.1 Gulosibacter massiliensis
AAGGCCCCCGACAATCCGGGGGCCTCGAATCGTGGCTCCGACGGGCGTCGATCCCGTGACCTCTCGATTTTCAGTCGAACGCTCTACCAACTGAGCTACAGAGCCAAGGAGTTTGTCACTCCTAGACAAAAGAGCCTCTCGCGAAAGAGACTCTGACGTCCGCGACCCTGACGGGACTTGAACCCGCGACCTCCGCCGTGACAGGGCGGCACGCTAACCAACTGCGCTACAGGGCCTTGCATATTGAATTGTAGACCTGCGTGACCCCAACGGGATTCGAACCCGTGCTACTGCCGTGAAAGGGCAGCGTCCTAGGCCACTAAACGATGGGGCCGTGTCATGCCTCCGAGGATGCGCAACAGACCCGAGTTTATGGGGTATTCGGTTCACACGCAAACCGCCCGCCGACGCTCAATGTCGGGATTGCCGACAAACCGCGATTACCCTGAAACGACCAGTGTATTCAACGGGGGTGTTTGGCATGCGCAGAGGGTGGATCGGCCTTGGCGCTTTTGTTGTGAGCATCTCGCTGCTCATCAGTCCTCTCGCCTCGAAGGAATTCGCCTACGCCGCCGATTATCCGTCGTGGTCCGATGTTCTCGATGCGCGTAACGATGTTGCGCTCAAAGAAAAGGCGATCGCCGAGCTCAAGAGCATCATCAAGGAGTTGGAGAAGAAAGTAGAGGCCGCCTCGGCTGAGGCAGAGCGGGTCGGGGCGATTTATCAGGTTGCTCAACTCGCTTACGATGAAGCCGCCTATAAAGCTGACCAGCTGCAGGCCCAGGCCGACGAGGCCAAGAAGAATGCGGACGCGTCCCAGATTCGCGCCGGACAGTTCGTGTCGGAACTCGCTCGCGTTGGCAGCATCAACATTTCTACGAGCCTTCTCTCTAATGAGTCGGGCGCCGCCGACCTACTCAGTCGTCTTGGTTTTGCGTCAATCATTGCCTCTCAGGCCGATGGAATTTATCAGGCGGCGATTCGCGATCAGAATTCTGCGCAGTCTTTAACTGACCAGGCAGAGGTCGCAAAGAAAGAACGTGACGAACTTCGCGCCGAAGCGGAAGCCGCATTTGAAATCGCGCAAAACGCGGCGATTGCCGCACAAATAGCGTTCCAGGAACAGCAGGATCACCGAGCAACACTTTTGGCCCAGTTGGCGACCCTTGTCGAGAACCGCGAGGCGACCGAGGAAGAGTATCAAGAGGGACTCGAAGACGGTGATACGGCCGGCAGCGACCTTCCGCCCGGGGCTATTTCGTCACGGGGTTGGGCTCGACCGGCCGCTGGGTACATTTCGAGCCGCTTCGGATGGCGCGTTCACCCGATCTATGGAACGGTCCGTTTCCACGCGGGAACAGATCTGGCCGCTGGCTGCGGAGTGCCGATTTACGCCGCTCGCGGTGGCTCGGTTATCTATGCCGCACCGCTCGGCACATACGGAAACTTCATCCTGATCAGCCACGGCAGCGGAATCTCGACCGGGTATGCGCACATCGCGAACGGCAGGACCTTTGTCAAAATCGGCGAGCAAGTGTCAACCGGAACACATATCGCAGATGTCGGTTCAACCGGTGGTTCGACCGGATGTCACCTTCACTTCGAGGTCCGTGAAAACGGAAAAGCAACCGACGCAGTTCCGTACATGCGACGCATGGGCATCACGCTCGGATAACTAGTGGCCGGCTGCAAGGCGGGCGATACCCTCTTCGACAATCGCTTCGGCTTCGGCGCGACCCTGCCAGCCCTCGGTCTTGACCCACTTGCCGGGCTCGAGGTCTTTGTAGTGCTCGAAGAAGTGTTCGATTTCCTTCTTCGTGAACTCGGGGATGTCGTCGATGTCTTGGATGTGCGCCCAGCGGGGATCTTTCTCGAGAACCGCAATGACCTTTGCGTCACTACCGCCGTCGTCGGTCATGTTGAACACGGCAACGGGGCGAACCGTGAGCCCGACCCCGGGGAACAGTGGGTAGTCGAGGAGGACAAGCACGTCGACGGGGTCACCGTCGAGGCCCAGCGTGTTTTCGAAGTATCCGTAGTCCGTCGGGTACACGAAAGTCGTAAACAGCACCCGATCGAGGTAGACGCGGCCGGTCTCGTGGTCAACTTCGTATTTGTTGCGGCTTCCCTTGGGAATCTCGATAACGGCAGGGTATCCGGCCATGATGTCTCCTCGTGTCGTGACGGTTCTCGGATAACCTTACCGAGTGACCGATACCAACGGCGAGCGACGGGGTAGGTTGTCGCCTGCCGTTGCTGAGGTTCGGTCGGCGGTTTCGAAGTTTTGTGACCGCCACTCGGTTTCGGGCGACTCACTCGTCCTTGTCGCTTTGAGTGGCGGAGCGGATTCTCTTGCGCTCGCGGCGGCAACTCGATTCGTTGGTGCACAACGTGGGCTCCGCGTCGGTGCAATCATCGTTGATCACGGACTTCAATCGGGCAGTGCCGGGCTTGCCGCCACGGTTTCACAAACGGCTATCGCGCTGGGGCTGGACCCGGTTGAGGTTGTCCGCGTTTCGGTTGGAACCAAAGGAGGACCCGAGGCGGCCGCTCGCGACGCGCGCTACGAGGCTCTGCGGAGCGCCGCCGAACGCCACGGCGCTGCCGTTGTTCTGACGGGCCACACTCGAAACGACCAGGCCGAAACCGTTCTGCTCGGTCTTGCAAGGGGAAGCGGTGCAGGGAGCCTTCGTGGAATGGCGGAACTCGACGGCCTTATCGGCCGGCCACTTCTTGACGTCACACGGGAGTCGACCCACGCGGCGGCCCTCGCCGAGGGACTGGACCCGTGGGTCGACCCGCACAACTCAGACGAGCGCTTTTCGCGAGTCCGTGTCCGCAACGCCGTTCTGCCGCTGATGGAGTCTGAACTTGGCCCGGGAATCATCGACGCGCTCGCGCGAACGGCTGACCTTGTTCGCGACGACGACGACGCACTGGATCTTCTCGCTGCCGGAATGGCGCGCCAGGTCGTGAACACCGACCCCGTGTCGTTCGCAGCTGATGATGTGGCACATCGTCCGAGAGCGTTGCGAACCAGAATCATTCGCATCGCCGCGAATCAGGCCTGGGGCACGACCATTACTCACGTTCAAACTCGTGCGATTGATGCTCTTCTGATCGACTGGCACGGACAGGGAAAGGTTGATGTCACCGGCGGTAGTGTGGTCAGACACGATGGTCGAATCCGGTTCGACCCCGCCAGTTAGGACGACATGCGTTACGACGACGTTTCCGACCAACTCGACGAGATCCTCGTCACCGAGGAACAACTTCTTGCGCGAATAGCCGAGCTCGCCCGCGAAATCGAGCGCGACTACGCCGGTAAAGACCTTTTGCTCGTCGGCGTACTCAAGGGCGCGGTAATGGTTATGAGCGATCTGTCCCGTGCGTTGACGATTCCGATCAACATGGACTGGATGGCGGTTTCGTCTTATGGGCACGGAACGACCTCGAGCGGTGTCGTGCGCATCCTCAAAGACCTCGATACCGACATTGCCGACCGAAACGTCCTTCTCGTAGAAGACATCATCGACACTGGACTCACGCTGTCGTGGTTGCACGACAACCTCATGTCTCGGGGTGCGGCCAGCGTCAAGATTTTTGCTGCTCTTCGTAAACCCGACGCGGTCAGGGTCGACATTGTTGCGGACTACCTCGGATTCGACATTCCAAACAAGTTCGTCGTCGGCTATGGACTCGACTTTGCCGAGAACTTTAGGCACTTGCGTGATGTCGCAGTTCTTTCACCTCGCACATACGCCGAAAGCGAATAGCCCCGATGTGACCGTCTGCGTGCGAGTACGCTGGCAAGACGTGTTGTAGAACAGGAGCAAGGCGCCGAATGAAGAATTTCCTCAAAGGTCCGTGGCTTTATATTGCCGCCGGTCTGTTGGTTGTCTGGGTGGGCTTTTCGTTCCTCACGACCGTCAATTATGCTCCGGTGTCTACCAAGGAGGGCCTGTCGTTCATTGTCGAGGGCAAGGTAAAAGAAGTCACCATCACCGACTTCGAACAACGCGTTGACCTCACGTTGAAAACTGCTGATGAGAAGTACGGCGAAACCGTCCAGTTCTATTACGTGGCGCCTCGCGGTGCCGAAGTCCTCGACGCAATCAACACGGCAAACCCCGAGAAGTTCACCGACGAGGTACCCAAGGAATCGTGGTTCATGTCGATCCTCGGTTTCGTCATTCCGTTCCTCATCATCGGCCTCGCATTCTGGTTCATCTCGGCTAATGCCGGCGGCGCTCGCGGTGCAATGCAATTCGGCCGTTCCCGGGCAAAGTTGTTCAACAAGGAATCGCCGCAGGTGTCGTTTGAGGATGTTGCCGGTGCGGACGAAGCGATTGAGGAACTTCACGAGATCAAAGAGTTTTTGCAGAACCCCGAAAAGTTCGAAAAAGTCGGAGCCCGCATTCCCAAGGGCGTGCTGTTGTATGGCCCGCCAGGAACGGGCAAGACCCTCCTTGCTCGTGCGGTCGCCGGCGAGGCATCGGTTCCGTTCTATTCGATTTCCGGTTCCGACTTCGTTGAAATGTTTGTGGGCGTTGGCGCAAGCCGAGTCCGGGACCTCTTCGACATCGCAAAACAGAACTCACCCGCCATCATCTTTATCGACGAAATCGACGCGGTCGGTCGTCACCGTGGTGCCGGAATGGGTGGCGGTCACGACGAGCGCGAACAAACCCTTAACCAACTACTCGTCGAGATGGACGGCTTCGAGCCCGGCCAGAACGTCATCATGATTGCAGCGACGAACCGTCCGGACATTCTCGACCCCGCACTTCTTCGTCCTGGTCGTTTTGATCGCCAGATTCAGGTGGACGCCCCCGATTCGAAGGGTCGCGCCAAGATTCTCGCGGTGCACTCGAAGGACAAGCCGATGGCGAAGAACATCGATCTCGAGGTGCTCGCGCGCAAGACTCCCGGTTACACGGGTGCGGACCTCGCCAACGTCATTAACGAAGCCGCGCTCCTCACGGCTCGTCAGGGCAAGAGTGAGTTGACAAACGAGATTCTGGACGAGGCCGTCGACCGCGTTATGGCCGGACCACAGAAACGGTCTCGAATCATGAAAGACAAGGAACGTCTAATCACCGCGTACCACGAGGGTGGACACGCACTCGCGGCCGCCGCGATGCGCCAGACCGACCCCGTCACGAAGGTCACGATTCTGCCTCGCGGGCGTGCACTCGGGTACACGATGGTCATGCCTCTTGACGACAAATATTCGATCACTCGGAATGAGCTGCTCGACCAGTTGGCGTACGCCATGGGCGGCCGAGTTGCCGAAGAAATCGTTTTCCACGACCCGACGACGGGTGCGTCGAACGACATCGAAAAAGCGACTGGAATCGCTCGACGCATGGTCACCGAATTCGGTATGTCGAACGTCGTGGGGTCCGTGAAGTTGGGGTCGGGTTCCGGCGAGATGTTCCTCGGTCGTGACGTAGGACACCAACGCGATTACAGCGACGGAGTTGCCGAACGGGTGGACGCTGAGGTTCGCGCGCTTATAGACAATGCCCGTGATGAAGCATGGAAGGTGCTCACGGCCAACCGCGCAATTCTCGACCAGCTCGCCAAGGAACTGCTCGAAAAGGAAACGCTTGACCACAACCAACTCGCGACTATTTTCGCCAAGGTCAAGAAACTGCCCGCGCGTCCCGTGTGGAAGTCGAACCCCAAGCGGCCTGTGTCGACGAAGGGACCGATAAAGGTTCCGGCGCGCATCTCGCTCGACGCAGCTGTCAAACCCGCGGCGAAGGATATGCCGGCCGCCAAGACAAAACCCACAATCACGCCCGTGGATAAGCGGACTAAGCCGGCCACGAAGTAGTTTTCATGGCCATCGATCGGGACCGCATCGCCGCGGCTGTGAGGGAAATCCTTGTGGCCATCGGCGAGGACCCGTCGAGGGACGGTTTGCGCGAAACGCCAGCCCGTGTCGCCGACGCGATGACGGAACTGTATGCGGGTGTTGGCGCAGACGCGACCGAGGGGCTGCGCGACAGCGCGTCGACCGCCGACGTCGTGTCAAACGACCCTGTCATCGTCCGCGACCTCGTCTTCCGCTCTATGTGCGAACACCACTTATTGCCGTTTCACGGAGTCGCCCACATCGCATATGAGCCAACCGACACGGTCGTCGGTCTCGGGCGCTTGGCTCGAGTGCTTGACACGATTTCATCCCGACCCCAGGTTCAGGAACGAATTGGAATCGAGGTCTGTAACGCGCTCATGTCAGGAGTCGGAGCGAGCGGTGCCCTTGTTGTTCTCGACGCCCGTCATGAGTGTGTCTCGGCACGCGGAGCCAAGCAGGCCCACGCATCGGCGCTCACCGTCACCGCGACGGGAAGCTTTGCGCTTGAACCAACCCGCGCCGCGCTCCTCACTCTGATCGGCCGGGGAGATGGCTAACCGTCCCCTCGTCTTTGGTGTCCTCAACGTGACGCCGGATTCGTTCAGCGATGGCGGGCTGTGGCATTCGCCTGACAGCGCACTCGAGCACGCACGCGCGATGGTGGCGGAAGGCGCTGACGTCATCGACGTCGGCGGGGAATCGACTCGTCCCGGTGCTGCTCGAATCGACGACGGCGAAGAGCGCCAGCGCGTTGAACCCATCATTCGCGCCCTTGTGTCCGAGGGAATTTCGGTGTCGCTCGACACGATGCGAGCCGATACCGCTCGTCTCGGAATCAACCTCGGGGTCGACTACATCAACGATGTGTCAGGCGGACTATCGGACCCCGCAATGCTCGGTGTCGTCGCCGACAGCGACGTGTCGTATATCGCGATGCACTGGCGCGGCGAAAGCGACGTCATGGACGGGAACGCTAGTTACGGTGACGTCACTCGTGATGTTCTGACCGAGCTACGCGCGCGAATCGACGCGGCGCTTGGTGCTGGAGTCGCCCCCGGAAGGCTCTGGATCGATCCAGGCCTTGGGTTCGCTAAAACCCCCGACCACAACTGGCAGCTTTTGAGGGACCTCAATCAGTTTGTCGCGCTCGGGTATCCCGTTCTCGTCGGAGCGTCGCGCAAGCGATTCCTCAGCCCCTTCGGTGAAGCCCCCACTGATCGCGATCAGGCGACCGCGATCATCAGCGTTTTGTCGGCTGAGGCGGGTGTGGCTGCGGTTCGTGTTCACGACGTCGCCAGAACAACCGAGGCCCTTCGCGTTCGACACTCATGGTGGGGAGGCGCCGCATGACTGACGAAATTCGTCTGCGCGGGCTTCGGGCCTTCGCACACCATGGCGTGTTCGACGACGAGCGCACCAATGGCCAGGAATTCATCATCGATGTCGACGCCCGTGTCTCACTAACGGGCCTCGGCGACGACATCGCGCAGACGATTCATTACGGTGAACTCGCCGTCGCCATCGTCGCGGCGGTCGAGACCGACCCGGTGGACCTCATCGAAACCGTCGCCGAGCGCGTCGCAAACATTGTTCTGGGTTTTGGTGCTCTTTCCACCCGGGTCGAGGTTCACAAGCCCAGCGCGCCGATCACCGTCCGATTCGATGACGTGTCCGTTGTGATTGAACGGTCGCGCGCATGACCCGCGCGGTCATCGCGACGGGCGCGAACCTGGGGGACCGCGCCGGGACAATCGCGGCCGCGATCGAACGCCTGAGGGCGACCAACGGAGTTGCCGTCCTCGCAGTGTCTGAACTCGTCGAAACGATCGCGATTCGACCCGACGGACCCGACGACAGTCACCCGAGTTATCTCAACGGCGTTGCGATTCTTGACACGACATTGTCCGCCGCAAGTCTTCTCGCGATTCTGCACGCAATCGAAGACGACCATGGGCGGACTCGCACCGAGCGCTGGGGGGACCGAACTCTCGATCTGGACCTCATCGTGTTCGGCGACCTGATCGAAGATGGCAACCTCGTCGTCCCGCATCCGCGCGCTCACGAGCGCTCGTTCGTTTTGGGACCATGGCTGAGTCTCGACCCCGACGCGGTCATCCCCGGTCGAGGACCCGTAAGCGCCCTTCTCGCGGCGGTGCTGGCGTGAAAAAGACGAATCCATTGTTCCTCGTAGGGCTCACACCGTTTGCCTTTGGTGTCGGGTTCGCGCTTGACTGGGCGTTCGTCAGCACCGGGCGCACCGCCATCCCCGTGCCGTGGACACTGTCAATCTGTCTGGTTCTTATCGGAATCGCTGTACTCGCTCTCGGCGCCCGCGTTCGCGCGGCGGTGAAGCCCATCAAGGGTCGCCGAATCGACCCCATCGCCGCGGTGACGATTGTTCAGCTTGCGAAGGCGTCTGCGGTCGGTGGAACTATCTTGTTTGGTGCGACCGTCGGGCTTCTCGCGTTCTCGACATCGCGACCCGTTGTCGTCGAGGCCATTATTCCGTCTAACGTTGGCGGTGTCGTAGCCTCGCTCGTGCTCGTTGCCTTGGCGCTCGTCGCTGAGTGGTGGTGTGTTCTACCCCCACAAGATCCCGACGGAGAACCCGCATGATGGCACCAGGCCGACTCGAGGTCGGACTCGTCGGAACCGCGCCGGAACTTGCGATTATTGGACTTGCTCTTGCCGGCGCTGGACACTTTCCGTGGACCATCACCGAGCCGGCCCCGGCCGACCGCGAACGGGTCGTCTCGTTGTTGCGCGGGGTGTCCATTCAGTCGGCCGCAGAGGTCGTAGCCGCCACCCAGCTGGTCGTCATTGGGGCTGGCGAGGGCGAAACGGTCGCCGAAATCGTCGAGTCGCTCAGCGAATCGTGGCGTCCCGGCCAGATTGTTCTGCACACCTCGGCCGAATTCGGCATCGGAGTTCTCGAGCCGGCGACCCTAAAAGGTGCGATTCCGCTTGCTATCCACCCGGTACTGACCTTCACCGGAACGTCGCTCGATCTGCATCGGATGAAGGACGCGTATTTCGCGGTCACGGCACCGAGTGTCGCCTTGCCTATCGCCCAAGCGCTCGTCGTTGAGATGGGCGGCGAACCGTTCGTCATCGCCGAAGACGACCGCGCAGCCTACGCCGACGCGGTGGCGACCGTTGCGGAATTCTCGCGGGCGATCGTCGATCAGTCGACGTTCCGACTCCAGGAAATCGGGGTCGAACATCCCGGCGCAGTTCTGCGGGCCCTCGCGCACTCGGCTGTCGAAGAAGCGCTGCGGGCATCGTCGGACGGAGCAATCGACCCGATTGGTCGCTGGCTCGACGACACCACGTCCGACGAAGAGGAATAAGGGCCAACTCGACTCGACGAACCTGCCAATCGGCAGGGCACCCGAACGGTAACCTTGACAGGTACCAGAAGGGGCGCAATGACTGACGAGTCCGAACTGTCGGCCGACGAGATTATCGAACAGAAGGCTGTTCGTCTCGCCAAGCGCGCCACGCTTCTCGAAACGGGTGAGGCCTACCCCGTGTCGGTTCCCGTCACCGACACGATCGCAGCTGTTCGTGCCGCCCACCAAGGTCTCGACGAGGATGTCGCGACCGGCGTGACGGCCGCTCTCGCTGGCCGAATCGTGCACTCGCGCAACACGGGCAAGCTTTGTTTTGCCGCTCTGCAGTCCGGCGACGGCGAGCGCATCCAGGCAATGCTGTCCCTCGACGTTGTGGGCGAAGACTCCCTCGAACGCTGGAAGGATCTCGTTGATCTCGGCGACCACGTGTTCGTCAAGGGCGAGGTCATCACCTCCAAGCGCGGCGAACTGTCGATTCTCGTATCGGAATGGCAAATGGCGGCGAAGTCCCTTTTACCGCTGCCAAACCTGCACGCCGAATTGGGCGAAGAGACGCGGGTTCGCCAGCGTTACCTTGACCTCATCGTGCGCGACCAAGCCCGCCAGAACGTCGTGACCCGCGCGAAGGCGATGGCGTCGCTGCGTGAGACATTCGCCAAGCACGGCTTCCTCGAGATCGAAACCCCCATGCTGCAGACGATGCACGGAGGTGCGGCCGCCCGTCCGTTCGTCACACACTCGAACGCGTTCGACATGGAACTGTATTTGCGCATCGCCCCCGAACTTTTCCTCAAGCGCGCGGTCGTCGGCGGAATCGAACGCGTGTTCGAGATCAATCGCAACTTCCGCAACGAGGGCGCCGACTCGACGCACAACCCCGAATTCGTGATGCTCGAGTTTTATCAGGCGTATGGCGACTACAACACCGTCGCCGACCTCACGCAAGAGATGATTCAAAACGCGGCCGTTGCCGTCGCCGGTTCGCATGTTGTCACCTGGAATGACGGCACCGAATACGACTTCGGAGGTGATTGGGCACGTATCTCGATGTTCGAATCGCTTAGCACCGCGGTCGGCACCGAGATCACCCCCGAGACGCCCATGAAGACGCTCGAATCAATGGCGAAAGCCTCCGAGATCGAGGTCCAACACCCGACCCACGGCAAACTCGTCGAGGAACTGTGGGAACACCACGTCAAGGGCGACCTCGTGCGCCCCACGTTCGTCATGGACTTTCCCGTTGACACGAGCCCGCTCGTGCGCGAACACCGATCGAAGCCCGGCGTCGTCGAAAAATGGGACCTGTATGTTCGCGGGTTCGAGCTCGCGACTGGCTATTCCGAGCTAGTCGACCCGATCATTCAACGCGAGCGATTTGTCGAACAGGCGAAACTGGGCGAGCGCGGAGACGTCGAAGCGATGCGGCTGGACGAAGACTTTCTGCGCGCACTCGAGCACGGCATGCCGCCAACCGGCGGCCAAGGCATGGGAATCGACCGGCTGCTCATGGCGCTGACCGGGCTTGGTATCCGCGATACCGTCCTATTCCCGCTGGTAAAGTAGACCTACATGATTCAAGACTTTTGGGGTAACGCCATCTTTTCGCTCGTGCCGACCATCCTGATCGGGCTGATTTTCTGGTTCATCATGCGCAGTATTCTTCGCGCCGACCGCACAGAACGCGACACCCTCAAGAAATACGAAGCCGAAGAGCGCGCTCGTCGCGGGCTTCCAGCCACGAAGGACTAGTTCGCGTCCTCGGGAACAGCGATTTTCCAGAGCAGTTTTGCCGGCACGAATGTCGTCAGCCACACCGACGAGTCGGGGCTGGTTCGGCCAACGGGCTCCGGAAGAGCCTTGGTTTCGATTTCGAACAGTGCCACCGGAGCGTTGCGTCGGTTGCCGACCTTCACCGCACGCATTGGGTCCTCGTGCATGTGAACATAGACTCGCTTCTGCGGAAGCAGTCCCTCTTTTCGGTCAAGAATCGCATCAAGGTTGTATTTCGGAGTCGCATGGTACAGGTACTGTGGCGCCTTGTTGAGGTCGATTAAATCAATCTGAACATTCGGATTGCTGTGCCCATAGAACGCCCGCGCTTTCGTGCCGTCAATACTGAGCTCGAATCGATCGTTTCCGTCGGGCCCGACCTCGCGTAGAACGTCATCGACCGTCACGATGATGTCGTCTTCGGCTAGGCGCGTGACGATGTCGGTCAACGGAAGCCACCCGACAGAGTCGAGTTCGACATCGATCGCGTGGCGCAAAATGAAGGCAATCGCGCCACCTAGACGTTGAGAGTTGTTTCGAGCCACCCTTCGAGCCTACGGTTTAGCGCCCGCCAGGCTCACCGCCGCCGTTTTGCCCTCGGCGAAATCGCCCCATCGACCCTCGCGCCGGCGTTACTCTCGCACTAATGACCCACGCACCTGCGTGAAGGAGATGACGAGATGTTTGAACGATTTACCGACCGGGCCCGTCGAGTCGTGGTGCTTGCCCAAGAAGAAGCAAAGCAACTTAACCACAACTACATTGGCACCGAGCACATCCTGCTCGGTCTCATTCGCGAGGGCGACGGCATCGCCGCGAAGGCTCTCGCCGAACTCTCGATTTCGATTGATAACGTGCGCGAACAAGTTCAGGAAATTATCGGCCAGGGCCAGACCGCCCCGACCGGGCACATCCCATTCACGCCCCGTGCCAAGAAGGTTCTCGAACTTAGCCTCCGTGAGGCACTGCAGTTGGGACACAACTACATTGGCACCGAGCACATCCTGCTCGGACTTATTCGCGAAGGGGAGGGCGTCGCTGCCCAGGTACTCGTCAAACTGGGTGCGGACCTCACACGCGTTCGCCAGACCGTCATTCAGTTGCTCTCGGGTTACCAGGGCAAGGAATCCGCGGTCGTTGGCGGAACCGAATCAACCTCGTCCGACAAAGGATCCACGATTCTCGATCAGTACGGACGCAACCTCACGCAGGCGGCGCGCGATGGAAAGCTCGACCCTGTCATCGGGCGCGAGAAGGAAATGGAACGCGTCATGCAGATCCTTTCCCGTCGTACCAAGAACAACCCCGTCCTTATCGGCGAACCGGGTGTCGGAAAGACCGCTGTCGTGGAAGGACTCGCGCAGTCAATCGTTAAGGGCGAAGTCCCCGAGACGCTCAAGGATAAGCAGGTGTACACGCTCGACCTCGGCAGCCTGATTGCCGGAAGTCGTTACCGCGGTGACTTCGAGGAGCGACTCAAGAAAGTCACCAAGGAAATTCGAAACCGAGGCGACATCATCGTTTTCATCGACGAGATTCACGCGCTCGTGGGCGCGGGTGCGGCAGAAGGCGCGGTCGATGCGGCCAGCATCCTTAAGCCCATGCTCGCTCGTGGCGAACTACAGACCATCGGTGCGACGACACTCGACGAATACCGCAAATACTTTGAAAAGGACGCGGCCCTCGAGCGCCGTTTCCAGCCCGTGACCGTCAACGAACCGTCCGTCGCCCACACCATCAATATCCTCAAGGGACTTCGTGACCGCTACGAAGCGTTCCACAAGGTGTCAATTTCGGACGGCGCACTGACGGCCGCGGCGACGCTCGCCGACCGGTACGTACAAGACCGATTCCTCCCCGACAAGGCCATCGACCTTATTGACGAGGCCGGCGCCCGCCTGCGTTTGTCGATCTTGTCATCGCCCCCTGAACTTCGCGAATTCGACGACAAGATCGCTGTCGTTCGGGCCGAGAAGGAAAAAGCCATCGAAAACCAGGACTTCGAAGGCGCGGCGAAGTCGCGCGACGAAGAGAAGAAGTTGCTCGGCGAGCGCCTTCGCTTAGAAAAGGAATGGCGCAAAGGGGACAAGGGCGAACTCGGAACCGTGGACGAAGGCATTATTGCTGAAGTTCTTGCTCAGGCAACCGGCATCCCCGTGTTCAAGCTGACCGAAGAGGAAAGCGCGCGCCTGCTCATGATGGAAAAGTCGCTGCACCAGCGTGTCATCGGCCAGGAAGAAGCCATCTCGGTTCTGTCCAAGACAATCCGACGCACGCGAGCCGGACTCAAGGACCCGAAACGTCCGTCCGGGTCGTTCATCTTTGCCGGCCCGACTGGTGTCGGAAAGACCGAACTTGCCAAGGCGCTCGCCGAATTCCTATTCGACGACGAAGACGCCCTCATTTCTCTGGACATGTCGGAATACGGTGAAAAGCACACGGCATCGCGTCTGTTCGGTGCCCCTCCCGGGTACGTCGGATTCGAAGAGGGCGGGCAGCTCACCGAGCGCGTTCGTCGCAAGCCGTTCTCGGTCGTGTTGTTTGACGAAATCGAAAAGGCTCACCCTGACATCTTTAACTCGCTGCTGCAGGTTCTCGAAGAAGGTCGTCTGACCGACGGTCAGGGACGTGTCATCGACTTCAAGAACACGGTCATCATTATGACGACCAACCTCGGAACGAAAGACATCACCGGCGGCCCCGTCGGCTTCACTTTGCAGGGCGACTCGGAGCAGTCCTACAAAGCGATGCGCTCGAAGGTCATCGAGGAACTCAAAAAGCACTTCAAGCCAGAGTTCCTCAACCGTGTCGACGAAACAATCGTGTTCCCGCAGTTGTCGCAAGACGAACTCTTGCAGATCGTCGACCTGTTTGTCCGCCGCTTGCGCGAGCGCATGCTCGACCGCGACATGACTCTGGATGTCACCGATGCGGCTCGTCGTCAGTTGCTCACGATTGGGTGGGACCCGATGCTCGGTGCCAGGCCTCTTCGTCGTGCGATTCAGCACGAAGTCGAAGACATGCTGTCGGAAAAGATTCTCAACGGGGAACTCTCGATTGGCCAGCACGTCCTCATCGATTTCGCTGATGATGAATTCACGGCGGTGATGACCGGTTCGATTCTTCCCGTGGAAGAACCCGCCGCCGGTCGCAGACCGAAATCGGCGAAAGTCCCGGCGGATTCGGCACCCGACGTTGCGCCGACGGACTCTGGAGAAGACACTCCGTCGTAACGGGCTTGAATGCTGACGGCGTTGGTAGTTCGGCGCGTCACCCGAATCGCGCGTTCGACGCGCGTACTCTCGGGTTATGAACGCGTTTTTCGATCCCGCGGGACCTCTCCCCCCTTCGGTTTACTGGCGTCGCCGGGCAATTGTGGTCGTCCTCGCCATCTTGGTGTTTTCGGGCGTCTGGACGTTGTTCTCAGCATTTAACGCGTCCCCGACCCCCACCCCAGTGGCGTCGCCGACCGCTACAACTGTGGTTGCGTGTAATTCGAGCGACATTTCGCTTCGGGCCGAAACGAACCAGGAATCCTTCGCCGCGGGGGAACTCCCGAAGTTTTCGATGACGATTACCAATGCGGGAACGATGGCGTGCACGCTCGAGGTCGGAACGGACAAGCAGAAATACGTGATCATGAGCGGCTCGGACTTGATTTGGGATTCGACCGTGTGCCAGGTCTCTCCACAACCTTTCAGTCAGCTTTTCGAGGCGGGCCAATCCCTGACGACGGACGCGGTGGAATGGGGTCGAGCACGAAGCGACAATTGTGACAACGGAACACCGGCCGTCGGAGGCGGCGCGTCTTACCAACTGACGGTTTACGTGGGCGAAATTCAGTCCACGGATGCTAAACAGTTCATGTTGTACTAGCCTCAACCACATGAGGCTCAAATCCCTTCGATTCATCGTCTCCGTTTTGGCATTGTTGGCAATGCCCGCGGGAGCCCTGGTTGCCCCTGCCGCTGCTGTCGGCGGCCCGCAAAAAATCGTTGGCGGGACGACGGCCAACATTGACGACGTTCCGTGGCAAGTTGGCCTGATTTCTCCTGTCAAAAAGCGTCAAACGGTCTACGATGGGCAGTTCTGCGGCGGTTCCATCATCAACGAAAGTTGGATAATCACTGCCGCGCACTGCCTCTACGATTTCAAGGGAAAGAAGTTGGGCGTTTTCGCCGGCAACGGCGATCTAGACGTTCCGGCGGGCACGGATGTCTACAGCGCGGCCGGCTGGAAGAACCACCCCGATTACTCCGACGACGTATGGTTCAACGACGTCGCACTCGTGAAACTGAATTCGACGCTCGACTTCTCTGATTCCGCAATTGAACCAATCGCACTGCCCACCGCCATCGACCCCGCGGACGCGCCCGCGGTCGGAGACTCCATCGTAGTTTCGGGCTGGGGCGCGACATCCGCGGACGAATATGCACCCGGCTATCCAAACCTTCTCCAGAAAACGACGCTCAATGTGATTTCGAATGGTGCACCCACGGACTGCGGCGAATACTTAGCGTCGGACTGGAACAGCCTTTACGAGATTTGCATCGGATTCTCGGTTGGCGGCAAAGACACCTGTTGGGGCGATTCGGGCGGGCCGTATGTTGGCGAGGTCGACGCGGACGGAGACGGAAACACCGAACCGACGCTCATTGGAGTTACCTCGTGGGGAAACGGATGCGCTGAGGCGGACTATCCGGGGCTCGCTACTCGCGTCACCTCCTACCTCGACTGGATTGTGCCCCGCTCACCTAGTTTCACGGCAACAGTTTCCGGGCCGAATACGCTCGTCACGTGGAGCGCATTAAGCAACCAGTTCCTCTCGTATCCCGTTTCCGGTTACCGTGTCGAATACTCCCTTGACTCGGGAACAAGCTGGACACTGGGCGGTACGGTGTCCGCCAAAACCCTCTCACTCACCGTCACGGGCGTGACGAGCGCCCTGTGGCGCCTCGCAGCCCTCAATGCGGTCAACGCCTCAGGAGGACCCTATTTGTGGTCGGGTGACGTTGACGTCGACGCGGAGCGACTTGGTGCCGAGCCGAGCGCACCACAGGCATTCGACTGGCTTTATCAATCTCGACGCGGGTTCTACTTTGAGTGGGAACAGCCGATTTCAATCAACAGTTCAGCGATTTGGGACTATCGCGTCTATCAGCGACGCGGCACCGACGCGCCGAGATTAGCAGAGACCGGTCGCTCACAAGTGCCCGCCGCCACCGTAAACAAAAAGTTTGGATCGGGAACGTACTGGGTTGTCGCGGTGAACAACTTCGGTGAATCGGTCGCATCCAATTCGGTCTTCGTTCCCTAACAGTGACATCGTGCGAGGAATAAGCTTCGTCTCCTGAATTGTGGTGCTCCCGTTGGCGACGCGATATGGGTTGCTGGATGACGTCACGTCAGAGAACGCCGAATAGCCTCTGCGAGGGTGTTCACCGAGTGATCAATGATTTCGGTGAACCCTAAACGGCTTGCTTCGGCGGACCGCAGTTGGTGTGCGGTTACGGTACGGATGTCTCCAGCGAGACTGATTTCACCCGTCGCGACGAGCGTCGGCGAGAGCGCCACGTCTTTCGCGGCGCTGGCGAGTGCCAGGGCGATGGCAAGGTCAGCGCCCGGTTCGGTGACTCGAATTCCGCCGACCGTCGATACGTAGACATCGGCGGACTGGAAGGGAAGTTTGGCGCGGCGTTCCAGAACCGCGAGCAACATGGCGACTCGAGACGAATCGACGCCGTTTGTGACGCGCCGCGGTTGCGGTGCGCTGGAGGGAACGATGAGCGCCTGAATCTCGACGGGAATCGCTCGTCGGCCCTCCATCGTGATGGTGGTGCAGGTGCCACTGACCGGTGTGGTCGTGTTCGACCGGAACAGTGCGGACGGGTCGGGGACCTGCTCGATGCCGCTTCCCACCATCTCGAAACAACCGACCTCGTCGGTCGGACCGAAACGGTTCTTGAGAGTGCGAACAAATCGAAGGGCGGTTTGGCGGTCGCCCTCGAAGTGCATGACGACGTCGACGAGGTGCTCGAGCAGTCTGGGACCCGCGATAGTCCCGTCTTTGGTTACGTGACCCACGAGGATGACAGGAATCCCGCGTTCCTTGGCGATGCGAACGACGGTGGCGGCTACCTCCCGCACCTGCGCGACGCCGCCAGCAAGTCCGTCGACGGTTTCTGACGACACGGTTTGAACCGAGTCGATGATCACGAGGGACGGCTTGACCTCGTCGATGTGACCGAGCACGGTACCGAGGTTGGTCTCGGCCGCGAGAAAGAGCGTGTCGACGAGGGTGCCCGTTCGTTCGGCGCGAAGACGCACTTGACCGACGGATTCTTCGGCGCTGACGTAGAGAACGGTGTCTCCGCGCGCCGCAACTCGACCGGCGACATCCAAAAGAAGCGTAGATTTGCCGACACCCGGTTCGCCTGACAACAAGATCGCTGCACCGGGGACAATTCCACCACCGAGAACTCTGTCGAATTCAGCAATTCCGGTTGGTCGGTGTTCGGCATCGGTCACCGCGATCTGGGTGATGGGGACGGCGGCGCGGTTCGTGGGGACTCGGGTCGCGACAGTTCGCCCCCCGAGAGACTCAGCTCCAAATTCGCGAACGGTATCCCACTGCTGGCATTCGCCGCATCGGCCAACCCACTTGTTGGTCGTCCACCCACACTCGACGCACTTGTAGGGAGTTGACAGGCGGGCCATGGTTCCAGATTAGGCGAGAGAACTGACGTCAACCTGTTTTTCTCGCACCTGGTTTCGCGTGTAAGATTTCCCTCGGTGCCGTGTCCGAGCGGCCGAAGGAGCATGTCTCGAAAACATGTGTGGGTGCAAGTCCACCGTGGGTTCAAATCCCACCGGCACCGCCAGGGCCCCCGA
The DNA here is from genome assembly GCA_945949175.1 of Gulosibacter massiliensis. GTDB lineage: Bacteria > Actinomycetota > Actinomycetes > Actinomycetales > Microbacteriaceae > MWH-TA3. Next base: position 17,881 of record CAMFDU010000004.1, read on the forward strand.
GGAGACTCGGGGGCTTTTTCACCCCACGGGCTGCGAAGGTTGGTTCGCATACTGTTTTCTGAATGTTCGCTCAAGCGAACATTTTGATATACACTGAAGTCGACCTTTTCGAAGGGGGTCAGTGAGCCGGAACCGCCAAGCGGAACCGGCTCACTTCATTTAATCAAGCCCCTAGGGCAGAAGTCGATTTGGTCCTCGGAAAAGATATGTCGTCTCGCGGATGGACGGCAACCCAAGAAGCAACATGAGGAAACGGGCGAGGCCCATTCCGAAACCGCCGTGTGGAGGAACCCCGTGGCGGAAGAAGTCTAGGTAGAAGTCGAGCTCTTCGGGGTCGAGTCCCTTGTCTTTTGCCTGGGCGGTAAGAACGTCAATGCGGTGCTCGCGTTGAGCGCCCGTCGAGATCTCGGTTCCGTTGTAGAGAAGGTCGTACGAGTTTGTGAGGTTTGAGTCGCCCTCGTGCCGCATGTGATAAAAAGGGCGAATCGACGTGAAGTAATCGGTGACGAACACGAAGTCATGACCGAACGTTTCCTTGACATGCGCCGATAACTGACGTTCGCCTTCCGGGTCGAGGTCGCCGTCGGCACGAGGAACGGTATAGCCGCGCGCCTTCAAGATCTCGTGAGCCTCGGCTAGCGGGATGCGCGGGAACGGGGTCGCGGGGGGCGTGACGACCACCCCATAGGCTGATTCGACCTGCGGGCCGAGCTTCTCGGCGACCGCGGCGAGACCAGCGACGATGACCGACTCGTGCATCGCCATGACATCCTCGTGGGAATCGACCCACGACATCTCGGCGTCAATCGAGGTGAACTCGGTTGCGTGGCGTGAGGTGAACGACGGGTCCGCGCGAAAGGCGGGGGCAATCTCGAAAACCGCACCGAAACCGGCGGGCTGCGCCATCTGCTTGAAGAACTGCGGGCTCTGGGCGAGGTAAGCGGTCGTCTCGAAGTATTCCATCTCGAACAACTCGGCTCGCGACTCGGATGCGCTCGCCATCAATTTCGGGGTGTGGATTTCGATAAAACCGTTGTCAACCCACCACGTGCGCATTGCGTGTTCGAAAACGGTCTGAACACGGAAGATCAGGTTCGCCTCGGGGCGACGAAGATCGAGGAAACGCCAGTCGAGACGCTTGTCGATGCTCGAGTCATCGGCGATGGGAGGTTCCGGTTGAGCCTCGGCGACAACTTCGATTGCCAAAATCTTGACCTCAAGCCCACCGAGTTTGACACGCTCGTCGTGCGCCAGCTGGCCGGTCACCCGGATGAATGTGCCGGCGTTGAGAGTTCCGATAAGTTCCGTGAGAGCGAGCCGCTCGGCTGAATCAGCGATCTCGGGATCGACCTCGCGGACCGCCTTGGTGACGAGCTGAACCGCGCCCGTTTCGTCGCGCAGGATGACGAACTGGACAGCCTTTTGGTCGCGAACGGTGTCAACCCACCCCGCCACAACGACGTCACCATCGGCGAGAGCGGATAGGGACGCAACGGTTGAACGAGTGACCATAATCCCCAGCGTAGCGGGCGAGCTGCCCATAGTTTGCGCGGTTACAATCGAAAGCGTGACAGCCGAACGGGTTCATCTCGTGCGCCACGGTGAGGTGAATAACCCCGATGGCGTTCTATACGAGCGTCTGCCGAACTTCGGACTGACCGAAAACGGCCGAACACTCGCCGAATCGGCGGTTAGGCACGTGCCTCTCGACACCATTTCGGCGCTCATTGTGAGCCCGCTTCAGCGTGCGCGCGAATCGATGGAGCCGTGGGAGACCGCCACCGGATTGACCGCAACCGTCGACGATCGCGTGATCGAGCCGTGGAATGAATTCCGCGGTCTGCGACTCGACGGCGGACGATCCCTTTTGTCGCGACCAGACCTCTGGAAATTCCTGGCGAACCCGGTCCGTCCGTCGTGGGGCGAACCGTATCGTGACATCGCTCAGCGCATGTTGGCAGCGATGCGGGATGCGGTCGACTCGGTGGATGGCGGTGACGTTGTGATTGTCTCGCACCAGTTGCCTATCTGGATGGTGCAGCGCGCAATGTCTGACAAGCCGTTGGCGCATTGGCCCGGAACTCGACGCTGTTCATTATCGTCGGTCACGTCATTCCAGGTTCACCCCGCGGATTTCGTCGAATACGACTATCGCGAAGCAACCGACATCGACCGCGCGGTGGATTCGGGGGCGGTGTGAAGCGCCTGGTCGTCGCACTGAGCCTTGCGACTTCCCTTGTTCTACTTGGCGGATGCGCCTCGAACGACCCGCTTGCCAACCAGGTCACCGAGGACGACTACACCTCGTCGGACGGGTCGATCACGGAACTCGCGCTGAGCAACCGCGACGAACCTATTTTGTTTGAGTCGTCGAACACGACGAACGACTCGACAATCCGTTCGAGCGATTACGTCGGCTCGGTGGTCATCGTCAACTTCTGGTTTGCGGCCTGCCCGCCCTGTCGTTTCGAAGCGCCCGATTTGGCGGAACTCGCGGCCCAATATGCCGATCGAGAGGTTCAGTTTCTCGGAGTCAATGTCTACGACGATGTCGCGGTGGCGAATTCCTTCGAGCGCGATTTCGACATCCCCTACCCCAGCATTCTCGACGCGGACACGGGGGAAGTCCGACTCGCTTTCGCCGGACAACTTCCGCCCAACGGCGTCCCGACGACCATCATCATCGACCGCCAGGGTCGCGTCGCGTCACGCCTTTCCGGTGCAATCCTCGACCGCGCCGTGTTCGAAGAGATGATTGAATCGGTTCTCGCGGAGCCCACCCAGTGAACGGAACCGTCGGTGAAATCGTGTTCTCGGGCGATCTTGTCGTCGCTCTGCCCATCGCGTTTCTCGCGGGACTGATCGCGTTTTTGTCGCCGTGCATCGTTCCATTGATTCCCGGATACATCGCCTATGTCTCAGGGTTCACCATCACCGCCGACCCCACTCCCTCGGATCGGCGTCGAGTGATCGCAGGGATTCTCGGGTTCGTCGGCGGCATGGGTGTTGTCTTTATCGCCCTGTCGATTTTCTTTGGCACCCTCGGGCTTCTGTTGTTGCCCTACCTGGACATCGTGTTGCGCGTTTCCGGCGTAATTCTGATTGTTCTCGGAGTAGTTTTCGCGGGGGGAATACCCGCGTTACAGCGTGACTTTATCCCGAGATGGAAAACCCGTGCCGGAGTGTGGGGCTCACCGTTCCTTGGAATGGTCTTCGCACTGGGGTGGGTCCCCTGTGTCGGGCCGACGCTCGTTGCTGTTCAGACTCTCGCGTTCGGGACGCAAGACCCCGCGCGGGCCGCGGTGCTAGGGGTTGCGTACTGGCTGGGGCTCGCTCTGCCGTTTGTATTCGTCGCACTTTTGCTGGGTCGGGTCCTTCCCGCCCTGGCTTGGGTTCGCCGCAACATCGCCGTCATCAACATCGCTGGAGGTTCGCTGCTCGTTCTCATCGGAATCCTCATGGTTGTCGGAATCTGGCGTGAATTCTTGTCATGGTCGGGGGTGTTTCTGAGTGGCTTCCCGTCGATTCTCTGAGCCGGGCGCGTTGCAGCCGGTGGACCTCGCGGATGCAACGAGTGATTTTGATTCGCCCGACGCCCCGCGCAAAAACCGGCTCGATGCACCGATTCGTGGGCCCAAGCTGGGTCCATTCGAGTTCCTTCGCTGGGGGTGGCGTGTCCTTACCTCGATGCGGACCGCAATCATCCTGATGGTGTTGTTGGCGTTCGCATCGATTCCCGGGTCGCTCGTTCCACAACGATCCTCTGACCCCAACGGAGTCATCGTCTTTCGCAACGCGGACCCCGAGTTGTTCGCCGTGTACGACTCGTTCCAACTGTTCGACACATTCTCCTCGGTGTGGTTCTCGTCGATCTATGTGTTGTTATTCGTGTCGCTCATCGGCTGCATTTTGCCACGGTCCCTGCACCACTGGCGAATTTTGCGCGCCGAACCTGCCGAGTCACCCGACAATTGGACGCGGTTGCCCTTCCGCCGCGACGAACTCGCAACCGGTGGAGTGGGCGCGGCTCTTTCGCGGGCCGAGTCGTCGCTTCGGCGAGCGCGTTACCGAGTGGTCCGCGACGGCTCGGGAATCCGCGCCGAGTTCGGATACCTGCGTGAAACCGGGAACCTGGTGTTTCACATTGCTTTGGTCGTCATTCTTGTCACCCTCGTGGTGACGGGTGGCTACGGTTGGAACGGTCAGCGGGTCATCGTCGAGGGACAGACGTTCACGAACCAGCTCGCATCATTCGACACCTTCAACCCGGGCGCGTGGTTTTCCGAAGCACAACTCGAGCCTTACGGCGTCTCGCTGAGGTCGTTCACCGCCGGGTACAACCAGCGGTCGCCCGACGACCCGTGGGTCCCGATTGACTTCACCGCAGAGCTTACGGTGACCGACGACAACGGCACCTCGGACGCGACGCTCAAGGTGAACGAGCCACTCGCGGTCGGGAATTCCCAGATGTATCTTTTGGGGAACGGCTATGCGCCCATCATCACCGTGCGAGACCCCGACGGTGTCGTCGTGTTCGAGCAACCCGTCGTGTTCCTCAGCCAGGATTCGAACCTGACCAGTGTCGGCGTTGTCAAGGTGCCCGACGGTCTGTCCGAGCAGGTTGGGATGCAAGGGTTCTTCTACCCCTCTGCGGTGGAACTGGATTCTGGGGCATTGGCCTCAAACAACCCCGAACCCACCAACCCGGCTGTCACGTTCAACATCTACACCGGCGATCTCGGGCTTGACTCGGGACAAACTGCGAACGTTTTCCAACTTCCGACCGAAGACCTCACGCTGATCGCGGGGCGCAACACGGGAGTTGACGTCGTGCTGACCCCGGGCGACGTGTTCACCCTCCCCGACGGTCTCGGTTCTGTCGAGTTCTCTGGACTGCGCCGGTTCATCGGAGTAGAGATTCGCCACGACGCAACGCAATCTGGAGTCGCTTTTGGTGCCTTCTTTGCCATCGCTGGTTTGCTTGCGTCATTGGGAACGCGCCGTCGTCGCGTGTGGATTCGAGTCGCCGGATCCGGCCGCACCCCGAAGCTCGAGTGGGGCGGGATGGCCCGAGGCGATGATCCGCGTCTTGAGGTAGTTCTCGACAAACTCGTCGAGCGATCGCGCCCCATCGAGCCCGATAAACTAGGGACAAAATGAACTACGACCTCGAATCAATTTCGCTCGTTTCGACGTATTCCGCGATGGCGGTCTACGCACTCTCTTTCATCCTCTTTACCGTTGACCTCGCTGGTCGAGCCGCCACCGAGGGGCAATCCAAACCGACGCGTTGGTTGCGCGCGGCGATGGCGCTTCTCACCCTTGGGTGGTTGGTCCATGTTGTCGCCGTGGTGACGCGAGCCATTTCGGCCAACCGGGTCCCATGGGCGAACATGTACGAATTCGGTCTCACAGCGACCGCAGTTTTGGTCGCTGTGTTCCTCGGTGTCACGTTCTGGCGCGACATTCGATACGTCGGTGCGTTTATCTCGGGTTTCGCTTTGCTCGCGTTGGGGATTGTCACGGTCAATTTCTATGTCACGGTCGTCCCTTTGCCTCCCGCACTGCAGGGCTACTGGCTCATCATTCACGTCTGTGTCGCCGTGCTCTCGACCGGGTTTTTTGCAACGGGGGCTGCGCTGTCCGCTGCGCAACTATTACAAGAATCCCGCGAAGAAGGAAAACTACAGGGGCATTCGTGGCGTTTCCTGTCCGCGTTCCCGTCGTCGGCCGAACTCGAGGCGCTCGCCTACCGAATTCTTGTCATCGGATTCGTTTTCTGGACATTCACCCTTGTCGCCGGCGCAATTTGGGCGCAACGCGCGTGGGGTCGTTATTGGGGTTGGGACACCAAAGAGGTGTGGACGTTCATCATCTGGACGCTGTTCGCCGGATACATTCATGCCCGCGCAACTCGCGGTTGGCGCGGTCGCCCCGCGGCAATCTTGAGTCTGATCGGATTCGGTGCGGTCGTCTTCAACTACTCGATCGTCAACATTTTCTTCAAGGGCCTCCACGCCTATTCGGGGCTCTAAAGCAACTCGAGGCACCGGGCGGCCCGCTCACGCCACCATTTCTCGCGCTCGGGACTGACGCGCAGTTCGTCGGCCGCTTTGTCATCGACAATTCTGTGCGCCGCCGCGACGGCTCCAACAGCGGCGCTCGGGGCGAGAACATCCCGCTCGAACAGCACGTTGGTCGCGAGGCCGCAGTCGTAATCTAGATGTTCGATTCGCCGAGCAAGGTCAAACGACGCTTCCAAGCCGATCGACGACTCCAACGCGCTCGAGACAACCACGGGGAGGCCCGCCTCGTCGATGAGGGTGAGTGCGCGGCGAACGCCGCCGAGAGGCGCAACCTTGATCACGAGGATGTCGGCAGCTCCTGCGCGAGCGACCGCAAGAGGGTCGCTAGCTTTTCGAACGCTTTCGTCGGCGGCGATGAGTATCCCCATGCGGTGCACTCGTCCGCGCAGATCGACAAGTTCCGGAACCGTGGCACACGGCTGCTCGACGTATTCCACGTCGAAGGTTTCCAGCGCGCGGATGGCGTGCTCGGCCTCGTCCACCGTCCACCCGCCATTCGCATCGATGCGCACTCGACCAGCGTCACCCACAAATTCACGGGCTGCTGCGACGCGTGCGACGTCGTCCGCGAGCGTCTGTCCCGGCTCGGCGACCTTCACCTTGACGGTGCGAAAATCACCGAATCGTTCGAGAATCTGAGCGACATTCGAAGCAGGAACTGCGGGAAGGGTGGCGTTCGATCGCACGACGTCACGAAACACCGGCCGCTCGTCGACACTCGGAAGTTGGTTCCAGGCCTGTTCGATTGCGCACGCCAGCCACGGGGCGGACTCGGCGTCATCGTATTCGGGGAACGCGGCGAACTCGCCCCATGTGCCCATCGGTGATGCGATGAGCATCGTCTCACGTACGTCGAGACCGCGAAACCGTGTCCGCATCGGAAGCGCCACGACACGCACGTTCGCGAGAAGTTCGTCGACGGTGGGAACCCTCATGACTCAAACATATCCGTGAAGTTATAGCCTGAACGTATGACAAATTCCGTCAGCGACCTCTTTGATTCAACTCAATGGACCGTTGTGCCCGGATTCGAGGGGCTGACCGATGTGACGTATCACCAGTCAGCAGATCATGGCATTGCTCGAATCGCGTTCAATCGACCCGAGGTGCGCAACGCGTTCCGGCCTCATACCGTCGACGAGTTGTATCGCGCGCTCGATGACGCGCGCCTCAACCCCCGGCTCGGTGTCGTTCTGCTCACGGGGAATGGCCCCAGCGCCAAAGACGGCGGCTGGGCGTTTTGTTCCGGTGGCGACCAGCGCGTGCGCGGCACGGACGGTTACAAGTACGCCAACGGCGAGACCGCCGACACAATCGACGCGGCTCGCAGCGGTCGGTTGCACATCCTCGAGGTGCAGCGACTGATTCGGTTTATGCCCAAGGTCGTCATTGCTCTTGTTCCGGGTTGGGCAGCCGGGGGCGGACACTCCCTCCACGTCGTCTGCGATCTTTCTGTCGCGAGCCGTGAAAACGCCCGTTTCAAACAAACCGATGCGACGGTTGGCTCGTTCGACGCGGGGTACGGCAGCGCCTATTTCGCCCGCCAGGTCGGGCAGAAGTTCGCGCGCGAGGTGTTCTTCCTCGCCGACGAATACGACGCCGAACGCGCGCACCAGATGGGTGCGGTCAACGCGGTCGTCCCCCACGCGGAACTCGAAGTGACGGGAATCAGCTGGGCGCGAAAAATTCTGGCGCAGAGTCCGACCGCGATTCGGATGCTCAAGTTTGCGTTCAACGCGGTGGATGACGGACTGGTCGGTCAGCAGGTTTTCGCCGGCGAAGCGACGCGGCTCGCCTACGGAACGGACGAAGCGGTTGAGGGCCGAGACGCCTTCCTCGAGAAGCGTGACCCAGAGTGGGGCGCCTTCCCCTGGCAGATCTGACCGTGTCACCTGCGAGTATTCCCAAACACGAACTCGAGCCAATTCGAGACGCGTTGATCAACGGAATCACGGTTGAATCAAGCGGTTCGACATCGCGACCGAAACACGTGCGCATCTCAGGCTCTGCCTTGATCGCCTCGGCCCGAGCCACGTCCGGCGCCGTCGGTGAGGGTGGGTGGGTTCTCGCCCTTCCTCTGTCGTACATCGCTGGGATTATGGTCGTGGCCCGAACGCTGGTCGACGACACGCCTCTCGTCGATGCTCGGCGGGAACCTTTCGACCCGCGCATGTTCACCCGGATAGTCGGTGAACTTCCCCCGGGCACCTGGTTCAGCGCACTCGTCCCCGCACAACTCCTCCGGTTGGTCGATTTCGCCGAGGGGGACATCAGCGCACGTGACGCGCTCCGACGCCTCGATCGAATTCTTGTCGGAGGACAAGCGACCCCCGAGAGGCTGATCGCTCGGGCCACCGGGCTCGGACTTAACGTCACGCGAACCTACGGTTCGGCCGAAACCGCGGGCGGAGTCGTTTATGACGGGCGTCCTATCGGTGACACGCTTATCCGCATCTCGTCCAACGACCGAATCGAACTCTCGTCGTCGAGTCTGGCCGACGAATACGTTGGCGACCCGGATCTCACCGAGTCTAGTTTCGTCGTGGACGAAGGTGGCGTGCGGTGGTGGCGCACGACGGACCTGGGTTCCGTGACCGACGGGGTTCTCGCTGTGCACGGTCGAGCCGACGACATAATCATCACGGGCGGCATCAAAGTATCGCTCGCGGACATCGATCGAGTTCTCGTTAACGCCGGATTCGACGCCGTCGCAACCTGGTTTGATGACGAGGCCTGGGGCCAGGTCCCAGCAGTAGTGTCAACGTCGACACTCGATCGCGACGCCATCCGTTCGTTGATTGAAACGACGCTGTCGAAAGAGTCGCGTCCATATCGTTTCGTTACCGTTGACGAGATTCCGCGACTGGATTCGGGCAAAATCGACCGACGTGCCGTTCGCGCCCTCGTCGAGCACCCACAAACGTAGAATTGCCCCATGGCTTCGCGAAAAACCCCGAAAAAGAAATCTGCTGGCAACCGCAGCGGTCGTCCGGGGGCTCGTCCAGTTCTCGCCCGTGGCGCCGCCGCACCCGCTCTGGTTCGACCCGCGCGACTTGGCGACTGGATCCGTGCCGCTCGCCCCGCAACGCTCGGGCTTGCGATTGCCCCCGTTTTGCTCGGCTGGGGTGTCGCGTACTTACAGTTCCTCATCGATGACCTCAACCCGTGGGACATTCTGCCTGTTTCGGTTGTCGCCCTCTGTTTCGTCGTCGCCGCCGCTTTACAAATCGGGGTTAACTTCGCCAACGATTACTCGGACGGCATTCGCGGTACGGACGCTCATCGCGTCGGCCCAGCGCGACTAACCGCCTCGGGCGCGGCTCCGGCGAAACGGGTCCGACTCGTCGCCTTCATCTTTTTCGGCGTCGCCGCGCTCGCGGGAGTCGGCGTCACTGTCCTCACGCAGGTCTGGTGGCTGCCCGCCGTTGGCGCCGCTGCCATTGTTGCGGCCTGGTTTTACACTGGCGGGAAAAAGCCCTACGGATACTCCGGCCTGGGCGAACTCATGGTCTTTGTCTTCTTTGGACTCGTCGCGACCACTGGGACCGCGTTCCTTCTCGTGCAGGCGGTCTGGATTGACAGTATTCTCGCCGGCGTCTCTATGGGGCTGTTCTCGATGGCGGTTTTGCACATCAACAACGTGCGCGACCGCGCAACCGACATCGCCGCGGGTAAGCGGACTCTCGCAACCCGGATGCCGCTGTGGCTTGGCCGAGTCTTTTACTCGATTCTGGTCCTTGCACCGTTCGGAATCCTCGCCTATTTCTCGCTAATTCTGATCTCGGCGGGTTGGACGTTCTTCGCTCTGTTTATCGCCGCACCGGCTTTGCTCATCACCTGGACAGCAACGACCGCGCGCGAATACGTTCTTGTGCTGAAGCTGACGGTGTGGACGAGCCTGACTTACGCGACGTTACTTGCCTACGCGTTCGCTTTTTAGCTAGCACTCAACGACGTTGACGGCAAGACCGCCAGTCGATGTCTCTTTGTACTTGTGCGACATGTCAAGCCCGGTTTGGCGCATGGTCTCGATCACGGTGTCGAGCGAAATCTTGTGTGAGCCGTCACCCGCCAGCGCCAAACGCACGGCGGCAACAGCGGTTCCCGCCGCAATCGCGTTGCGCTCGATGCACGGCATCTGAACCAGCCCACCCACTGGGTCACAGGTCAATCCCAGATTGTGTTCCATCGCGATCTCGGCGGCATTCTCGATCTGTTGAGGAGTTCCACCGAGAATCGCCGCGAGCCCGGCTGCGGCCATCGAACAAGCGGAGCCGACCTCGCCCTGACAACCGGCCTCGGCGCCCGAAATGCTGGCGTTTCGCTTGTAGAGCGTTCCGATTGCACCGGCTGTGAGCAGGTAATCACGCGCGATGCGTTCGCGCGGGACCTTCTTGAATCGCTCGGCGTAGTACCCCACAGCCGGGATGATTCCCGCTGCGCCGTTCGTGGGGGCCGTCACGACTCGCATTCCTGCTGCGTTTTCTTCGTTCACGGCGATCGCAAACGCCTGAAGCCACTCGTTGCTCAGCGAACCGGGTTCTTCCAACTCTTCTTGAGACCGGAGGTGTCGAGCAAGTCCGGCTGCGCGGCGCGTGACGTTCAGTGATCCAGGCAAGACTCCCTCGTGCTGGAGGCCGGCCTCGATGCACGACGACATGGCCGACCATACGGCGGCAAGGCGCACGTCAACAACGTCGGCACCGTAGATTGCCACCGCATTAGCGTGGGCCATGTCAGCGATGCTCATGCCAGTCGAATCGCACAGGGCAATGAGCTCGTCTCCGTTGTCGAACGGGAAGGGAAGTGTCGCGTCGGTGGTCGCGGGTGGCTGACCGATTTCATCATCGGCTTCGACGAAACCACCACCGACCGAGAAATATGTGCGCGAAAACAACTCGTTGCCGACCTCGTCTTGTGCTGCGTAGGTCATGGCGTTCGAGTGTTGCGGAAGGCGCGTCATGGGCCGTAGTTCGATGTCGGATTCGGCGAACGGGATGGTTCGATCCCCCACGGTGATGCCCCCCGTTTTCATCGCGCGGTCCATCGCGGTGATGACCGAGGTGGGGTCGCATGTTTCGGGGGCGGCTCCTTCGAGGCCTGCGACAATGGCGTTAGTTGTGCCGTGTCCGACGCCCGTAGCGCCGAGCGAGCCAAAGAGCGACACGCGAATCCGCTCGGTGGCTGCAAGACGTCCGGTTTCGGTAAGTTCACCGACGAATCGACGGGCGGCGCGCATCGGACCGACGGTGTGGGAACTCGATGGACCAACGCCGACGGTGAACAGGTCAAGTGCGGTGAGAATGCTCACGATGCGTTTCTACTAACTGTGAGAGAAAAGGCGCCTGTGAGCCGACGAATCGACCCACAGGCGCCCGAGGTGTTACTTGTGTTCGCCGTGAACCGAGTAACGCTCTTCAGGAGACATTACGAGGTTGTGACGACCGATCAACGCGAAGTACGCCAAGAAGATGACGTACACGACGATAATCGCTTGAATTGCGGGCAGGAACGTCGGGTTCAACAGGAACCCGATGAACGCCAGTGCGGCAATCAGTGCGGCGACTGTTGCCCCACCGACACCCCACGGCGAGCGATATGGGCGCTCGAGTTCGGGGTACTTGACGCGCAGGATAATGAACGAGATCATCTGCATGATGTACGCCAACATGGCGCCCCACACAGCGATGTTCAAGATGATCGCACCAGCGACGGTTCCCATTCCCTCGGGGTCGTTCGCAACAGCCCAGTCGAGGTAGACGAGCGCGACGAGACCGACGACGCCACCGACGGCGAGCGCAAGCCACGGAGTCTTGTTCTTGCCCGTGACGGACAGTCCCTTGAAGTAGTAGCCAGCACGTGAGAGCGAGTACATGTTGCGCCCGTAAGCGAACATGATTCCTTGCAGAGACGCGAGCAGACCAATCAGCGCAAAGATACCGAGGATGGCAGCCCATTCGTCACCCACAACGGCGCGGAAGCCGTCGAGGAGAGGCTCGCCCGCGGCACCCGTTGCCTCAGCACCGAGAATTCCGGTGTTGACGAACATGACAATCAGACCGGTCACGATGAGGGTTCCACGCGCCCAGAAGCCGGCGCGGGGGATGTCCTTCGACGGGTTGTGCGATTCTTCTGCGGCCAGAGGAAGCTCTTCGATTCCGAGGAACAGCCAGACACCGAAAGGAATCGCGAACAGGATTCCCATGAAGCCGTTGGGCAGGAACCAGCTTGAACCGACAGCAGCCGGGTCGGCGGGGATGTTCCACAGGCTTGACCAGTCAATCTGACCCGACGCGAGAACCACTACCGCGAACAGCACGATGATTCCGAGCGAGATGATCGACACGATGATGGAGAAGCGGAACGAGATTGCCGAGCCGAGTGAGTTGAGACCTACGAACACCGCGTAGAGCACGATGTACCAGATCCACATGCTCCCAGTTAGGTCGAGGCTTAGCAGCTCAGAGGTGACACCGTTCAGGTATGCCGCCGAGAAGAACACGACGACCGCGGTCGTTGCGACGTACTCGACGGTCTCTGCGAGACCCGTGACGAATCCACCCCAGGGGCCCATCGCTTTTCGGGCGAACGAGTACGCGCCACCCGTGTGGGGCATCGCGGACGACATTTCACCGATTGCGAACATGAGTCCGTAGTACATGACAACGAGGATGAGGAAGGCGACGAGCAGGCCACCGAAACCGCCGGCGGCAACTCCGAAGTTCCAACCCGAGAAGTCACCCGAGATAACCGCGGCGATTGCGAGACCCCAGAGGCCCCACACGCCAGCAGATCGAGTGAGCTGGCGCTTTTCGAAATAGTCCTTGCTTTGCTCGGAGTACGAAACACCCGAGACTTTTAACTTGTCAGACATACGACTTTGTAGTCCTTTCCCGTCGCGGGAACTTTCGCAACCACGACATTGTGTTGGCTAGGTAGTTGTGAGCATAGAGGAAACTGCACCCGAAAATCCAACCTTTAGACGAAAAACTTTTGGATTGATGATTTGCAGCGTCCGATGCGACATGTTCCACAGTCCGCGCAAAATGGCAGGTAAGTTGACAAAACGCCTACTTCTAGTGTTTTCTTAAGGTGACAATTCCAACCTCAATGAAGAGGAAGCACCCAATGGCCCAACGTACCGGCATGCTCACAGTCCCTGAACTCCAGAAACTCGTAGATAGCGGTGACATCGACACGGTCATCATCTCGTTCACCGACATTCAAGGACGACTCGTCGGAAAGCGAATGTCGGCTCGGCTATTTGTCGAGGACACGATTGCTCACGGTGCGGAATGTTGTAACTATTTGCTCGCGGTCGATGTCGAAAACAACACTGTTCCCGGCTACGAATTCTCGTCATGGGAAAAGGGATACAACGACATGGCGATGATCCCGGATATGACAACACTGCGACTCGTTCCGTGGATCCCGCACACCGCCATGGTGATGGCCGACCTTCAGACGACAGATCACGAACCTGTCGCCATCGCTCCGCGTTCGCTCTTGCAGGCACAGATCGACCGCCTCGCAAAAATGGACCTCGTCCCGTACGTCGGCACCGAACTAGAATTCATCGTTTTCGACGACTCATTCCGCGACGCCTGGACCAAGGGTTATGACAACCTGCGCCCGTCGACCGACTACAACGTCGACTACGACCTTCTCGCGAGCAACCGAGTCGAGCCTCTATTGCATGACATTCGCGTGAGCATGGACAAAGCTGGAATGTACTGCGAAGGCGTCAAGGGTGAATGCAACCTTGGTCAGCAAGAGATCGCGTTTCGATACGACACCGCGATGGTCACCTGCGACAATCACTCGGTCTACAAGAGCGGCGCAAAGATGATTGCCGACAACCACGGCAAGTCACTGACATTCATGGCGAAGTTCAACGAGCGCGAGGGCAACTCGTGCCATATTCACATTTCGTTTCGCGATTCAAAAGGAAGCCCGGTCTTTGCTGACAAGGATGCAGAAAACGGAATGTCGGACATGTTCCGCCACTTCCTCGCTGGGCAAATCGCCCTCATGCGCGAATTTACTCTGTTGTACGCACCCAACATCAATTCCTACAAGCGATTCGCCGAAGGCTCGTTCGCGCCGACGGCCATCGCCTGGGGTCACGACAACCGCACCCTTGCACTCCGCGTCGTCGGGCACGGGCTGGGTATGCGTGTCGAACACCGCGTACCGGGCGGTGACGTCAACCAGTACCTCGCCGTTGCCGGGTTGATCGCGGCAGGAATTCACGGAATCGAGAACAAGTTGGAACTCGAGGACATGACTCGCGGTAACGGATACGAAGCGGACAAGCCGCACGTTCCCACCACTCTCCGTGAAGCGGCCGACTTGTTCGAAAACAGTGCCGCGGCACGGTCAATCTTTGGCGACGAGATGGTGAAGCACCTCGTCAACGCCGCCCGCATCGAAATTCGTGCCTTCGACAGCGCGATCACGGACTGGGAGCGTGTTCGCGGTTTTGAGCGCCTCTAACCCGCCCGTCATCGGCATCACGACCTACCGTCAACAAGCGACGACGGGCGTGTGGAATGTTGATGCGGCGTTCCTGCATTCGGGGTACATCGACAGCGTGACGCGCGCCGGGGGAATTGCGGTGTTGTTGCCACCGCAACCCGCCTCTATCGACATCGCTGACCGCGTTCTCGACGGGGTCGACGGTCTGATCTTTGCTGGCGGGCGTGATGTCAACCCTGCACGTTACGACCGAGAACCGGGCGAACACACTGACCAGCCCGATCTTCGCCGCGACGACTGGGAGTTCACGCTGGTGAATGCAGCCCTTCGTCGGGAATTACCCGTGCTGTTCATTTGCCGCGGTGCGCAGGTTCTCAATGTGTATCGCGGGGGTACCCTGTTCCAGCACCTTCCGGATGTCATCGGGAAAAACGACTATCAGCGTGGTGAGGCTCTCTTAACCGAAATGCAGATGACGGTGTCGCCGGGTTCGACGCTTGAGTCCATCGTCGGGTCATCGGTGACTGGAATGGTCTATCACCACCAAGCAATCGATGCGGTCGGCTCTGGCCTGACTGTATCTGCCCGAAGTGCTGATGACGTCATCGAAGCGATCGAGATTGATGATTACCCTTTCGGTGTCGCGGTCCAGTGGCATCCCGAGGTCACCTCGGAAACCGACGGACGACTATTCGACGCACTGACAACAGCGGCGCGCACACAGAGGAGCAACGCATGAGTTACACGATCATCAATCCCGCCACGGGCGAAGAGATGGAGACGGTCGACCACATGACGGTTGCCGAAACCGACGATGCGATTGCGCGCGCCGGGCAGGCCCAGCGAAAGTGGGCGGCTCTCGCACCAGCCGAGCGCGGGGAAGCACTTCGCGCATTTGCCCGGACCGTTGAAGCGGATATCGAGAACCTCGCCCAGATTGAGGTGCGCAATTCGGGACACCCCATCGGTCAGTCTCGATGGGAAGCAACCCACGTTCGCAACGTGCTCGACTATTACTCGGCCGCCCCGGAACGAATGCTGGGTAAGCAGATTCCGGTTGCTGGTGGAATCGACATCACCTTTAACGAGCCTCTCGGGGTCGTTGGAATCATCACGCCGTGGAACTTTCCCATGACCATCGCCTCGTGGGGGTTCGTCCCGGCGCTCGCTGCGGGAAACGCCGTCGTTCTCAAACCCGCCGAATGGACGCCGTTGTCGAGCCTCCGTCTCGCCGAACTCGGACGCGACGCCGGTCTGCCAGACGGACTGTTTCAAGTACTCGCTGGAAAAGGAAGCGTCGTCGGCGAACGTTTCATTACGAACCCCGATGTTCGCAAGATTGTGTTCACCGGGTCGACCGAGGTCGGCAAGAGCGTCATGCGTGGTGCGGCCGACCAAATCAAACGAGTGACGCTGGAACTCGGGGGCAAGAGTGCGAATATCGTGTTCGCCGACGCTGATGTCGATAAGGCCGCGGCGACCGCACCCTATTCGGTGTTCGAAAATGCTGGACAGGACTGCTGCGCGCGCAGCCGCATCCTCGTTCAGAAGTCGGTTCTCGACGAGTTCATGGAAAAGTTCCAAACCGCCGTGAAGAACGTCGTTGTCGGTGACCCGACAAAGGATGCGACCGAGGTCGGTCCTCTTGTTCACGCGAAGCACCTCGAATCGGTCAGCGCCTACCTCGACAAGGCCGATATCGCCTTCCGGGGGAGCGCTCCCGATGGACCCGGGAACTGGTTCGCACCGACGGTTGCCTTGTCGCGAGGACTCGATGACCCGTGCATGACGGACGAGATCTTCGGACCGATTGTGACGGTGCACGCATTCGACGACGAGGCTGATGCGATCACGATTTCCAACGCGACCGAGTTCGGACTCTCGGGCTCGATTTGGACCCGAGATGTGGGGCGCGCCATCCGCGTATCACGAGCGGTGGAAAGCGGAAACCTCTCAGTGAACTCGCACTCGTCGGTTCGCTACAACACGCCCTTCGGTGGATTCAAGCAGTCGGGCCTCGGGCGTGAACTCGGCCCCGACGCACCTCTGCACTTCACCGAAGAAAAGAACGTCTTCATCCCCGCGGACTAGTCCCAGAAAGGAACAACCATGTCCATTGAAAAAATCGATCTCACCCAACGCCTGAAAGGCAAGATCGCGGTCATCACCGGTGGCGCGAGCGGAATCGGTCTCGCGACCGCCACGCGCATGCGCGCCGAAGGTGCAATCATCGTCATCGGTGACATGGACCCGAAATCGGGTACCGCCGCGGCCGAGCAACTCGAGGGCACGTTCATCCAGGTGAACGTTGCGGACGAGGACCAGGTCAATCACCTGTTTGACGAAACGGTTCGCCTTCACGGCCGTGTGGACATCGCTTTCAACAACGCCGGCATCTCGCCTCCTGATGATGACTCCATTGAAACGACGGAACTTCCCGCGTGGCAGAAGGTTCAAGACGTGAACCTCAAGAGCGTCTATCTGTGTTGTCGAGCGGTACTGCGGCACATGACCAAGCAGGGTAGCGGCTCGATTATCAACACCGCGTCCTTCGTCGCTGTGCTCGGAAGCGCAACCAGCCAGATTTCATACACCGCGAGCAAGGGTGGCGTGCTCGCCATGAGTCGTGAACTCGGTGTGCAGTTCGCACGACAGGGAATCCGAGTCAACGCGCTCTGTCCCGGGCCGGTCAACACGCCGTTGCTCCAAGAGCTGTTCGCCAAGGACCCCGAGCGCGCACAACGCCGCCTCGTCCACATCCCCATCGGACGGTTCGCCCGACCCGAAGAACTCGCGGCCGCGGTCGCGTTCCTCGCCAGCGATGATTCATCATTCATCACCGGCTCGACCTTCCTCGTCGATGGTGGAATATCGGGCGCCTACGTCACACCGATGTAACCGACATGGATTTCGACCTCTCAGAGAACGAGTCTGTAGCCGCGGTCGGTTTCGACCGATCGCTGCTTCTCAAACCCATTCGCGGCGGTAACACCTACGAAGAGACGGTCGAACGAATCCTGCAGACTATTCGCCTCGGGCTGATTCATCCCGGTGAACAACTTCCCCCCGAGCGCGAACTTGCAACCATGCTCGAGATCTCGCGTGACACTGTTCGGGACGCGATAGCGTCGTTGTCGGAAGCGGGATATTTGGCGATTAGGCGTGGCCGATACGGCGGCACGTTCGTCGCCGACACGATCCCAGCTGGACCCATCGTCATCGGCAGAGACGGGGACGTCATTGAACGACAGCACTTCACCGTGTCCGACATTCATGACGTTCTTGTGCTTCGCGCTGTACTCGAGCCGGGGGCCGCGTATCAGGCGGCGATGAGAGACCTCTCGGGGGAACTGCGTGAACGATTGTGGTCGTTGCATCAGGAAACGGCCAGCGCCACAGTTGAAGATTATCGACGTCTCGATTCACGGTTACACCTCCAGATAGCCGAAATGGCCGGCTCGAATTCCTTGGTCACCCAGATTGCCCAATCGCGGGTGAGGGTGAACGAACTTCTCGACGGGATTCCCTTGCTGCCGCCCAACATCGCTCACTCGAACGAACAACACGAAGCGGTCATTCTGGCAATTTTGACGGGGCGACCCGATGACGCCGAGGCGGCCATGCGCACCCACATTGATGGTTCTGCGGCGTTGTTGCGCGGGTTCTTGGCTTAGTTCTTCGCCGAGTCAATCTGGTCGTCTTCGACGTCCGAATCGATGTCGGGGGTGGGTTTTTCAACCCGACGCTGAATGTCACTGGCGATGCGCTGGCGCAGCCCACTGAGAAGAAGGACGGATAGAGCGAACGAAATCAACGTCGCAAAGATGGCACCCCAAATCCACCCGGTTCCAACGAGGAGGAGGATGACGAGCGCTGCAACGAAAAACCCGAGACGGGCGAGTGTGTACGTGATCCATGGGCTCATATCTACATCGTATGCGCCCACCGACCGCGCCTAGAATGAAGAAATGATTGCTCGCACTATTCTCGTTGGCTCGTTACTGATTGCTGCTGTCATCGTCTACGCCATTGTCGATGTGGCCATCACTCCAGCTTCTCGGATTCGCGCACTGCCGAAATGGCTCTGGATCGTTGTTGTTGTTCTGGTGCCCCTGATCGGGGCAATCCTGTGGCTCATTGTGGGCAAGGTCCGCCGCGGTTCCACGACGAAACCCACCACGCCGACCGACATCGTTGACCGCGGCCCGACGAGTGGCCCGTTCTCGACTGAATCGGTTGATGACCGTATCGCTCGACTCGAAGAGGAACTTCGCCGACTTGATGAGGAGGGCGAAAACCCGCCCAAGGGCCCGGCGTGACGTCTGCCACGTCCGCGGCTTCCAATGCGACGAACTGGTCCCTCGCCTTCCTTCGTACGCTCATCGAAAACGGGGTGACCGACATTGTTGTATGCCCGGGTTCGCGATCGCAATCGCTGGCGTTGCTCGCCGCTGAATTGGCCGAGCGTGGATTGCTCACGCTCCATGTGGTGCTCGACGAGCGGGCGGCCGGCTTTCTCGCGCTGGGTCTGTCACTCGAATCGGGTCGTCCCGCGATTGTTGTGACGACATCAGGAAGCAGCGTGGCCAACCTTCATCCCGCGGTCGTCGAGGCATTCCATCAAGGCACCCCCTTGCTGTTGGTCACTGCTGACCGACCGGCTTCGGTGCGTGCCCAGGGCGGGGGCCAAACCACCTTCCACGTCGGAATGTTTGCGGTGGCAGCCAGAGCGACCTTCGATATTCCTCCAGCGGAAACCCCAACCGACGCCGAGACGGGTGGTTCTGCCATTGCACTCGAGGCGCTGACGGTTGCACTCCGGGAACGTGGACCTGTTCACGTGAACCCTCAGTTCGTCGAACCTCTCTCGTCGGAGGCACCAGAAAGCTACCTCGAGAAAATTCGACCTGGTGGACTGCTCGTTGTCGAACGCGAGTCGGTCGCAGCGACTGTCGATGCCTCTGTGGGTGTTGTCGTTATCGCCGGACTCGGTGCTGGTGTTCGGGCCGAAAATTGGGCCCGCGAACTAGGTGCTCCGTTGTTTGCCGAAATCGAGAGCGGGTCGCACTTCGGACCGCACCTCGTCACGGACTATCGAAACATCGCGATGAATCCAGAGTTCACCAACACCGTTCACACGGTGGTTGTCGTCGGTCGCCCAACCCTGGCGAACGTCATCGACCAGTTGTGCACGCGAGAGGGCGTTGACGTGATTGTGGTTCACGTGGGCGAAGGCGTCCCGTATCGGCCAACCGAACGAGTTCGTGTCGTCGACGAAATTGTCGTTACCGGAACAGGTGACGATATCGCCCGCGAGTGGGGACTGGCCTGGGCTCGGCGATCGCGAATGACGCTCGATTCTCAGGTGGCGGAACCCGCCGCGGATGTAGAGGGCAGCCTCGTTGACGATCACGCCGCACGGTCAGCCTTTGCCCGACGAGAAATGGAAATTCAACGAGAGCCCGTGACGAGTGACATGATCGTGCGATTGGTGTGGGATGCCACGTGGCCTCACGATCGGCTGGTTTTCGGAGCCTCATCCATCATTCGAATTGCCGATTCCATTTTGCCAGGGAAGCCCATCCGGGTGCACTCCAATCGCGGTCTTGCGGGAATTGACGGAACAATTGCCACCGCTCAGGGAATTGCCTCGGCCTCGCGTCGTCCCGATGCGCCAGCCGGAGTCACGCGACTTGTTCTCGGCGATCTCGCAGCCGCCTATGATTCGAGTTCCCTCGCGTTAATCACGGGCCCGATTCAAATCATCGTCTGCAACAACAACGGCGGGCGAATCTTTGAGGGGCTCGCCGTCAAGGCCACCGCGAACCCTTCCCACTTTGAGTCCGTCATGCTCACGCCACAACAGGTCGATTTCGAGGCACTGGCTGCGGCGTATGGAATCGCTTATCGCAGAGTCGAAACACGGGGACAGCTGTCGTCGGCGCTGACGGAAACGGCCGGTCCGATCCTCATCGAAGCGCCGCTACAGAGCGGCTAACGAGTCAGCGCGTCAGCGCCTCGCGAATCGGACGGAACTTCAGTTCAGTTTCGTCATACTCTGACTCTGGGTCAGACCCGACAATTATTCCTGCACCGGCATGCGCGACGATATCCGTTTCACGCCATTGGGCGCACCGAAGAGCGATTGCCCATTCGCCATTGCCCGTGCCGTCCACCCAACCCACGGGGCCGGCGTAGCGTCCGCGCGGGATTGCTTCGATGTCGGCGATGGTTGCCAGTGCTCGGTCGGATGGGACACCCGCAACAGCAGCGGTCGGGTGCAGTGAGTCGATGATGTCGAGAACCGACGTGCGAGTCCGCAGAACGCCTTCGATATCGCTGGCGAGATGCCACACGTTCGACAGTCGAAGGGTGAACGGTGTCGACGCACCGACAATCGAGCGGCATTTCGGTGCAAGAGCGGTGAGAACGGACTGCATTGCATACTCGTGCTCGTCGCGGTCTTTGGCGCTGTTCGCCAGTAGGGTGGCCGCGTTGGCATCTGATCGAGGGTCGTGTCCTCGCGCGGCGCTTCCCGCAAGAACCCGCGTCTCTACTCGGCGGTCGTTTACTCGAACGAGCGTCTCGGGTGACGCTCCCCACAGTCCTTCGACCGCAAAAACGTGACAGTCAGGGTAGCCAGACGACAGTTTGGCCAACGGCGCACGCTCGTCGCCCGGGGTGACGACGTGTCCCGTGATCGCGCGCGCAACAACAACCTTCCCAAAATCGGAATCCAAACGTCCAAGTGCTGTTCGAACTCGATCGCGGTAGACCGAGTCGATGTGTGGCCACTCGACAACGGGTACGGGACCGATGGGACGACGCACGGTTTCAGACGCGGAATCAAGTGCACCGGCAGTCACCGTCGTCATCTCGCGCCCGCGTCGGATTAACGTGACGCGCGGAAAAATCAGGAAAGCTTCGCCGTTGGGGTCGAACGACCCGCTGCCGAATGCGTGAAGGTACGGGCGCATCGCAGGCGGCGCCATAGCCACCGCGTCGTTCCACATCCTGCCGAGAGTTGCAAAGCGTTGTGGTCCGCTCGCCACCCAGCGGGCGTGCTCGCCAATTCCGACAATTTCACGGTCACCGCTGCGGAAATACAGGGGTCGAGACGGACTCGCGAAGTCGAGTATCGACTCAACCCGAGCCGATCGAACGACGTCGCGCGAGTAGGTCTCAGGGTTGGCGCTGCTCACTCGTTAAGGCTACCCACGCACGGGTAGAGTTGATAATCGTGACGAGTGCTGACATGGGAAAAGACCCCGCTGAAGTCGCGGCGATGTTTGACGATGTAGCCCCTGGCTATGACCGAACGAACGCGATTCTCTCGATGGGCACCAGCGCACTCTGGCGATTGGCCACCGTTCGCGCACTCGGAGTTATCCCGGGTGACCGCGTCCTCGATATCGCCGCCGGCACGGGGACATCCAGTTCGGCGATTGCACGGGCTGGAGCTCGAGTCACTGCACTCGATTTCTCGGCGGGAATGGTCGCAGTCGGACGCCAACGTCACCCCAACATTGAATTTCTCGAAGGAGACGCGACCGCATTGCCGTTCGATGAAGCGAGTTTCGATGCGGTCACCGTTTCGTTCGGATTGCGGAACGTTCACGACCCACGCAAGGCGCTCTCTGAGATGCGTAGGGTGCTTGTGCCCGGTGGTCGCCTAGTCATTTGTGAATTCACGACTCCGCCAAACCAGATGGTTCGACGGGCTTATGACTTTTATCTGACGTCGGTGATGCCCCGCATCGCGAAAATGTCAAGCACTAATCCTGCTGCCTACACCTACCTCAAGGACTCGATCCATGATTGGCCATCGCAGGGCGTTCTCGCCAGTTGGATTCGTGACGCCGGTTTCACTGGGGTCGGTTTCCGCAATCTGACAGGTGGAGTCGTCGCGCTTCACCGAGGAACTGCCCCGATGGGAACCGGGCGATGAGCCACCAAAATTCGATCAGTTCAAACTTTGGGCTTGCTGACGCGCTGTCAGCAACACCCGAGGAACGCGATCTTGTCAAACGGCTGAACACCGGTGTCGAGAGAATGGAGGCATCGCTGGAATCAAATTTGCATTTTGGCGATGCACACACGGACACTATCGCCCGTTATTTGTTTGAGGCGGGTGGCAAACGGGTTCGTCCGCTATTGGCGTTGCTGACCGCCGAATACGGTGACCCAACCCGTGACGACATCATCATGGGCGCCCAGGTTGTTGAATTGATTCACCTCGCCACCCTTTATCACGATGACGTGATGGACGATGCGGACCTTCGACGGGGGGTGCCCACCACCCACACGGTGTGGTCCAACTCGGTGGCGATCATCACAGGAGACCTTTTGCTGGCCCGCGCGAGCTCACTCGCGTCGACGCTCGGCGACGACATGGTGCGCTTGCACGCGGCGACCTTCGAACGCCTGTGCCTCGGCCAGCTGCACGAAACGACCGGCCCCCAAAAGGGTGCTGATGCAATCGCGCATTACCTTCAGGTTCTCGCGGACAAAACGGGCTCACTGATCGCCTCGAGTGCCGTCGTTGGATTAATGACATCGGGAGCACCGCGCGAGTTCTTTGAGCCTTTGCGCGAATACGGCGAAAAAATCGGCGTCGCGTTCCAAATCATCGACGATGTCCTCGACCTCGACGGGGGTGAAACCGGCAAAGAAAAAGGTAACGATGTCCGAAACGGGGTCGCTACGCTGCCCATTCTTTTGGCGCGCGCCGCGTCTGATTCAGAGTCGGTGTCGCTCGTCGAGCGAATCGACACGGCAATCGAGTCGAACAACACCGAAATGTTCGCGGGGTTGATGGACGAACTCCGCAGAAGCAGCCACACTAAGGACACCATCACGAGTGCGCGTCGCTGGGCGACGGAAGCGGTTGCCGCCCTCGACATTCTTCCCGACGGTCTGCCCAAGAAATCACTCGCCCGATTCGCCTCGCGCGTCATTGACCGAACGAACTAGGAACGACATGAAGCTTCGACTCGCGATTGTGGGCGCTGGCCCCGCTGGAATCTACGCCGCCGACATTTTGCAGAAATACGAGCGGGCGTTCGACGTCTCGATTGACCTGTTTGACCGCCTCCCCGCGCCTTACGGACTTGTCCGATACGGCGTTGCCCCCGACCACCCCCGTATCAAGGGGATTATCAACGCGTTACGGGATGTGCTCGATTCTGGCGGGATTCGTGTTTTCGGGAACGTCAACTTCGGCACCGACATCACCTTGGACGACCTCAAACGGCACTATCACGCTGTGATTTTCTCGACCGGGGCAATTCGTGATGCCGACCTCGACATCCCAGGGATCGACCTCGACGGTTCCTACGGTGCCGCCGATTTCGTGTCGTGGTACGACGGTCACCCCGACGTGCCACGCGAATGGCCGTTGGATGCGAAAGAGGTTGCGGTCATCGGAAACGGAAACGTTGCCCTCGATGTCGCACGAATGTTGGCCAAGCACGCCGACGACCTTCTGCCGACGGAAATCCCCGACAACGTTTACCAGGCACTGAAATCGAGTCCCGTCACCGATGTGCACGTCTTCGGGCGTCGCGGGCCGATGCAGGTCAAATTCACACCCCTCGAACTTCGCGAGCTCGGTGAACTCAACGACGTCGACATGGTTGTGTATGACGAAGATTTCGAATACGACGACGCGTCCAAGGCCGCCATCGAATCAAACAAACAGATTTTTGTCATCAACAAGATTTTTACCCCGTGGCGAGAGGCAGGGGCGGGCACTGCTAGTCGCCGCCTGCACCTGCACTTCTTTGCTAATCCGGTCGAAGTAGTGGGTACCGACGGGCGCGTCAGTTCGTTCCGTTACGAACGCACCGAACCTGATGGTGCCGGCGGCGTCCGCGGAACGGGGGAAATGCGCGAATTGCCCGTCCAAGCGCTCTATCGTGCGGTCGGGTACTTCGGGTCCCCCCTCGACGGCGTGCCGTTCGACGATCGGCACGGGACCATTCCGAATAACGAGGGTCAAGTTCTCGACGACAAGAACGATGTCGTTCCCGGTGTGTATGCGACCGGGTGGATCAAGCGCGGACCCGTCGGGCTGATCGGACACACCAAGTCCGACGCGATGGAAACCATCGCCCGACTCGTCAAGGGCCAAGCGTCGTGGTGGTCACCCGCTGAGCCATCTGAGGACGCTATCCCCGCGCTGCTTGACGCCCGTGGCGTGCACTACACGAACCTCGATGGTTGGCACCGACTGGACGACCACGAAAAGTCGTTAGGTGCGCCTCAGGGACGAGAACGCATCAAGGTCGTCGACCGTGAAGAGATGCTTCGCGTCTCTCGTGATTAACGGAAATTGAGGAACTGCACGTCGACGGGCAGGTCTTTGCCCTTGATCAACTGCATTGTGGCCTGCAGGTCATCCCTGCTCTTGGATGAAACCCGTAGTTCTTCGCCTTGAATCTGGGGCTTGACAGACTTCGGACCTTCTTCGCGGATAATCTTGGCAATTTCTTTCGCGTGTTCGCTCGAAATCCCGTTCTTCACCGTCGTTTCGATGCGGTATTCCTTGCCTGATGCGAATGGCTTTCCGACCTCGAGTGACTTGAGCGAAATACCACGCTTGATGAGCTTGGATTCGAGAACATCGAGGACGGCCTTGACGCGCTCTTCGCTGCTCGCGGCGAGATTGACCTTGTCGGACTTCTTCTCGATCTCGGCGCCGACACCCTTGAAATCAAAGCGCGTCTCGATCTCGCGTTGTGCTTGGTTCACCGCGTTGTCGAGTTCCATTGGGTCGACTTTGGAAACGATGTCAAAGGAGGAATCAGCCATGGAGATAGTTTAGGCGAAGGCGATTCGAAGATTCGTTGGCGTGCGTTACGCGCCGCCGACCAACTCTCTCAAGGGGTCGCTTCAACCGGCGTCCGTATTGTATTGTTGAGACTTGCGCGCCCCGTCGAGGATCACCTCGGTGTGGAACGCACCTGGTGGGTTACCCAAGCGGCCAAAGGGATCTGACTGTAACTCAGCTGGCTCAGCCTTCGGGGGTTCGAATCCCTCACCCACCACCAAGCCCCCAGCCCCACAGGGTTGGGGGCTTTTTTAGTAGAACCGATGATCGATTTCGTCTTCATCCGCGAGGGATGGGTTCTCGGGTGTGGCGAATTCGGTCGCCCAACGAAACAATGCCCAAACCGCCGCGCCGACGAGAAGAAATCCGCCCACCGCGATAACGATTCCGGCAACAACACCGAGCGTGACACTCCACGGTTCCATGCCCCGAGACTAGACGAGGCAACTGACGCGAAACCTGCGCGACAATAGAGACATGACCCCCCGACTTCTCGAAACGGCTCTCGCTGTTGCACGGGAGGCTGCCGCGCTCGCCGCGGAACGTCGTCGCGGAACGGTCACAGTCGCGGAGAGCAAAAGTTCGTCCGTTGACGTCGTTACGGCAGTTGACCGGGAGGTCGAGGCGCTCGTGAGGCAGCGACTTTCGGAACTCCAGCCGGGGGACGGCTTTCTCGGGGAGGAGGGTGGCCGTGCTGATCGGTCGACGTCACTGACCTGGGTTGTCGATCCGATTGACGGGACGGTCAACTATTTGTACGACATTCCGCAATATGCCGTCAGCATCGCCGTCGTGGAAGGCGAGCCCTCCCCGGGCAATTGGACGGAACTCGCGGCGGTGGTGATCAACGTGGCGAACGGCAAAGAGTACACCGCCACACGCGGGGGTGGGGCGTTCTCAGACGGACTTCCCCTTGCCGTTAACCATCCCGAGTCGCTGGGGCAATCGTTGCTGTCGACAGGCTTCTCGTATTCACGCCAGATTCGGACTCAACAGGCACAGGTGATGGCAGTGGTGATGCCGCACATTCGCGACATTCGGCGGATGGGAGCAGCCGCTCTGGACCTTACTTCCATCGCCGCCGGCCAGTTGGACATTTATTTCGAGCGCATGCTGCAGCCCTGGGATCACGCCGCGGGGGTGTTAATCGCCCGCGAAGCCGGTGCCGAGGTGCGTGGGTGGGACGGTGCCGCACCGGACGTCGATTGGTTGTTGGCCGCCCACCCAGAGGTCATCGACGAGATTGAATCGGTGCTCGTTGCCGCAGGAGCCCATTTCGACATCCGGTAGCGCCACCAAGGTGACTCGCTTAGACTTGCCCAGCATGACTTTTGTGGAGGTGTTGTGACTACTGATTCTGATTCAGCACTGTCCAGTGCGGATGTCGAATCGCGCGCCCAAAACCCCGCCCAACCGCTCGCCCGGCGCGAATTACGCCTGCGGGCAGAGCAAGAAAAAGTTCAACAGATTGCCCGCGAACGCGAACGGGAGCGGATTCGCGAAAAGGCGTTGAAGCGTGCCGACGAGATCCGACGGCAGAAGCAAGAAGCCGAGGCCCGCGAATCAGAGTTCGCGCGCTTCCAAGATCAGATCAACAACAGTCAACAGGTTCCGACACTTTCGCCGGACGTGTCGAGTTTTCCCCCGGCATTGTCCGATTCTTCGTCGACGGAAACCTCTCACAACATCGAGACGTCTGAATCGGTCGCCCCCACTCCGGGATACGCGGAACGCGGCCATGTTGGTGCACAGCGGCGCACGCGAGCGCAAGAAAAGTTACGAAAGAAAGCGGAGGCCGCAGAGAAGCGCGCATTACGACTGGTCAAACCACAAAAGCGCACTCATCCATTTCACAACGTGCTCGGACGCAGCTCCGTCGTGATGGTTGTCGGTGGATTGTTCGCAGTGTTGGCGCTCCCCGCCACCGGCTTTGACCCAACAAACTCGGGCTGGGCGACCGCAACGTCGAGCGACGACCAGTCGATCAGAGTGCCAGAAACGGGAACGGAAGCCGAACAGGTATACCTTGGCGAGTTCGCGGTGACGACCTATTCCGATCTTTTGCAATTGACCTATGGCATCACGTCCGGTTTCAAGTATTCCGTCACGAACAGCGGGCAGATACGCTGGCCGTTCCCTGTCGTCGTTCCCATTTCCTCAGGGTTCGGCGGACGTTCTGCACCCTGCCTTGGGTGTTCATCAAATCACCAAGGGCTTGACTTTGACCCAGCTGATGGAACGGCGTTCAATGCCTGCGCTGCCGGCGAAGTTATTGAGGTTAACGATGACGGTTACCTCGGAAAATGGGTCGTCATCAGTCACGAAGTTGACGGGCTCGTATTTGAGAGCATGTACGCCCACATGATTCGTGATTCGACGGGGGTAGAGGTCGGCCAAATCGTCAAAGCCGGAGACTATATCGGGCGGGTTGGGAACACGGGAGTCACATCTGGTTCCCACTTGCACTTGGCAATCCGCGTGGACGGTGTTCCTGTCGACCCGTTCGAGTTCTTGCTGAACAACACCAAAGGGAACTAATGGGTAGCGAGGGCGGGACTCGAACCCGCGACACCACGATTATGAGCCGTGTGCTCTAACCACCTGAGCTACCCCGCCGCAACCTTATTAGGTCGAGCCCCGAGTCAGGATTGAACTGACGACCCCTTCCTTACCATGGAAGTGCTCTACCACTGAGCTATCGGGGCGAGTGCCACGAAGGCACCATGCGAGGTTAGCACCTCAAACCGTCACGGGTGAAATCTCACAGGCTTGGATTTGCGGCCTTTTGGCGTCATTGTGAAGAGCCAACCGCCCCAGTCATCTCGCGCGACACGCCACAAACACTAGATGTAGTGAAATTACACGAATGTCATTCCCGCCATATAGTGTTTTCCTCACGGCATCCTCGCCGCAAACCTTCAGGAGGAACTATGGACTTCGACAACGACAGCGTTGGCGGCTATGCGGTTCCCGTCGACCCGATGGACCTGCTGCAGTGCGATAGCTGCCAGTAATTAGCTGAAGCCTTGAACGCCCCGGCCACTCTGATGTGGTCGGGGCTTTCTTTTGACCGTTCCCAAACTCTGCGGGGCCTTGACATGCGCGCAATAATGAAGTCATGAGCGACGTGCGCACGCCTGATCCTGCCTGGTTTTCCGAGGAGGAATTCGAGGGTGTCCGCCGCAGGATTCCGCTCTTGTATGTCGAGGCCGTGCCCGTTCGACTTGATGATGATGGCTTCGTCACCGATGTCGGTCTTCTCATCCGGGTCGATGAGTACGGCGAAATGCGATCCGCCCTCGTTGCGGGTCGCGTGAAATTCGGAGAGTCGGTCCGAGACGCGCTCAGTCGCAACCTAGAGAAAGATCTCGGAGCTCTCGCGTTTCCCCGTCTGCCCAACAGCGTTGTTCCGGCGACTGTCGCGGAATACTTCCCTTTTCCTGGTCGGCTCGTTGACGAACGACAGCACGCCGTCTCGTTGGTGTTCGTTGTGCCGGTAACAGGAGAAGCGCAACCGCGCCAAGATGCCCTTGATATTCGCTGGATTTCTGTTCACGATGCCGTCCGTGACTCGATTGATGGTGAGTTCGTTGGCGGCCGTGGCGCGGTCCTTCGCACTGCGTTGGCCACCGTCGCCTATAGATGACATTCAAATCCGCGCGCAAGAGACCCACTTAGGTTCATTTGATTGCGTGAGCATCCATTTGGCGCACGATGGCTGTGATTTCGAGCGAGAATCACGCAATACTCTGTCGTTTTGACGTCGTAGGTCGTACAGTATTCTCTGTTCACACTGACGGAGGCCCGATGACCGACCCACTGCGCATGCACATTCACGACGATGCTACTGCGGCGCTTCGCGAACGAATCTTTGACTACGCACGTGACCGCATGCAGTTGGACCCGCCTCCCCTTGATAAAGGGATGCCCTTTGCCGAACTGCGAGCCATCATGCCCGATACCGTGACCGAAGCCGGAATTGGTGGCGACAGGGCTCTTGACCTATTCGGTGAGATTCTCGCCCCAGCATCGATGTCGACCGACCACCCTGCGATGGTGTCGTTCATCCCCGTAGCGCCAACCGAGGCGTCCATCTTGTTCGACCTTGTCGTTTCGGCCTCGTGTATTTTCGGCGGATCGTGGCTTGAAGGGGCTGGCGCCATTTATGCCGAGAACGAAGTGCTGACGTTGCTCGCTGCCGAGGCCGGACTTCCCAACGGTGCCGGCGGCGTCTTTGTCCAAGGTGGAACGAACGGGAACCTGTCCGCACTCGTTGCCGCCCGTTTTGACGCCGAGCAACGATTGTCTATCGCTGGAAAAACACGACCAACCCGCTGGAGCTTCGTCACTTCGGAAGAGGCCCATTCGTCACTCGCTCACTCTGCACGGGTGATGGATGTCGACGTCATCAAGGTGCCCGTCGGAGCCGACGGTCGCATGACCGGGGCCGACGTCGCAAAGGCAGTCGGTGACTCTTGGGACAGTGTCTTTGCCGTTGTTGCTACCGGTGGGACGACAAACCTCGGAATCGTTGATGACATTGCGTCGGTCGTTTCGACGGCGAAGCAACACGGCATCTGGGTTCACGTCGATGGCGCTTATGGACTTGCGGGAATGTTCGCACCAAGCACCAAGCCGTACTTTGACGGATTGGGCGGTGTTGATTCGTTCATCGTCGATCCGCACAAGTGGCTGTATGCGCCCTACGACTCGTGTGCCTTGATCTATCGGAACCCGTCGATTGGGCGTTCTGCACACACACAGCACGCGTCGTACCTCGATGTTCTGACCGATACCGACGAGTGGAACCCTTCGGATTTCGCCGTGCACCTATCGCGCCGTGCCCGCGGCCTGCCGTTGTGGTTTTCGCTCGCGACACACGGAGTTGCCGCGTATCGCGAGGCAATCGAGTCGAACAACATGGTCGCACGTGATATCGCTGACGTGATTCGCAACAGCGACCACCTCGAACTCGTTTGCGACCCGATGCTCTCGGTTGTCGTGTTCCGCCGCATCGGGTGGGCCCAAGAGGATTACGCCGCGTGGAGTGACGAACTGTGGGAGGCCGGCAAAGCCGCGTGTTTCCCATCGAAGTACAAGGGCGAACCAGTCCTGCGATTCGCGATTGTCAACCCTCGTACAACTACTGACATTCTTATGGAACTCGTCGAAAGCCTCAAGGACTGACCGCGATGACGCGCTGGCCAGCAGAATGGGAACGTCACGAGCGAACGTGGATGGCCTGGCCGTCCACCGGTTACGCCCTCGGGGACACCGAAGCCGACATCGCAGAAGCACGCGGTGCATGGGCTTCGGTTGCGAACGCCATTGTGAAATATGAGCCCGTAACTATGGTTGTTGATCCATCTGCAGCGGCTGTCGCCCGCGAGTGGCTCGACGATCGCGTCGACATCGTCGAGGCCAAACTCGATGATGCGTGGATGCGCGACATAGGACCCACTTTTGTCAAAGCACAGGGCGACGCGTTGCTCGGAGTCGATTGGATCTTCAACGGCTGGGGCGCACAGTCCTGGGCAACGTGGGGTCACGACGCAGCAATAGGTCGCGCCGTTCTGACCTCTGCCGATATCCCCGTCATCTCGTCATCTCTCACCAACGAGGGTGGCGGAATCCACACGAATGGCGACGGAACAATTCTCGTGACCGAGACCGTGCAACTCGACCCCGGCCGAAACCCGGGCTGGACTCGTGACGAGGTTGAACGCGAGCTGTTCGACACGCTTGGCGCGACGCGATTCGTGTGGGTGCCAAGGGGTTTGACCCGCGACTATGACGATTTTGGAACCCGCGGTCATATCGACATTGTTGCTGCGTTCTGCAACCCAACGACTGTGATGTACCACGACCAGCGGAACCCTGAACACCCCGATTTCGCGGTGTCTGGCCAGGTGCGCACCCTGCTCGAAGCGGAAGGATTCGACCTAATCGCCGTGCCTGCACCCGAAACACTGCGCGACGACGAGGGCTTCGTCGACTATTCGTACATCAATCATTACGTCTGCAACAACGCCGTCATTTTGTGCGGATTCGATGACCCGGGCGACGAAGTCGCGAAAGGAATCCTCGAAAAGGCCTACCCCGGTCGCACGGTCGAGTTGGTCGACGCTCGAGCGCTCTTCGCACGCGGCGGCGGCATTCACTGCATCACGCAGCAACAGCCTTCCTAGTTCAACAGCTCCCAGTTGATCAGGTGTTGACGCGAGAATCGCGGGTTGCACACGACACACGAAGCGACCATATTGCGCGGCTTGCGATAGCGCAATACGACGTGCCCGACGGCACAGGTTCCGCGCCACCGTGCCAAGTGATCCGGCGAAGGGCCAGTGTGCCGAACCCAGCCGGTGTACCCGATTGAGCGCGCCGTGGCTAACCACTGTTGGCTGTGGTTGTGTTTTTTGCCACACAAAGCGTGGGCAATCTCATGAAGTATCGTTTGCTCGGCGTCAATGATTGTTCCCAGCGACGTGATATGCCTCGACAATGAGATCTCGTGTTTGTCGTGATGGCACGCTCCGGCCCGGCGGCGGGCGTGATCCCAGCGGAACACCCAACGGGTTTCAGCGCGGGACAGATGTTCACCAATCAGCTTCTCCGCGAGAGCCTGAACCTCTGTCAAATCGATCACGCATCAACCATAAGCACGGGCTAGGACCGGAAAAGGTTGCGCGCTGGCGGCGGCGAGTCGACCGCCGTGTTGTCGGTGACGATGGTGGCGCTTGCCGCCCATGTGACTGCGTCCGCACCGGCGATGAGTCCCGTCGGATGTGGCCCCTTGCCCGCAAGCGTGGCTACCCACGGCGGAACCGCTCCGCCGGAGACGGCTCCGATGACCACATTGCCGAATCGTTTGCCGTTTGCGACACCCTGCTCGGCGACACCAAATGCATCGCCGAACACGTAGCGAAGCGTCGCGAGCTGACCGCGCGCGAACGACATCGGTGGGCCGTCGGCGACATTGGCGACAACAATCCCGTTGGGCGACAACAGCTCTTTGATGGCGGAATAGAATTCGACGCTCGTGACGTGCGCGGGGGTTCGCGCACCGTGAAAGACATCAACGATCACGAGATTGACCTGACCGAGCAAACCTTTCGGTAACGACTCCATGACCTCGCGGCCATCGCCGTAGCGACAGCGGATGGATGCACCACGTGGAAGCGGACAGTGTTCGCGAACAAAATCGATGAGGTCGCGTTCGATCTCGATGACCTGTTGCCTAGATCCCGGCCTCGTCGCCTCGATGTAGCGGGGGATTGTTAGTGCGCCAGCCCCCAAATGTATCGCCGTGATTGACTGCCCGGCGGGAAACGCTGCGTCGATGACATGACCCATCCGCGCGATGTATTCGAAATGCAGAACCGTCGGGTCGGTCATGTCGACGTGTGACTGCGGGGTGTCATCAATCGACAATATCCACGAGCCCGGTCGCCACTGGTCTGGATCGAGACGTGCGATCAGTCCACTGCCCGCAAGTCGATGAGTGAACGCCGCTGTCATTGGGCAATTCTCGCTTACAGAGGATGTCCGAGAAATCGTTACCAATTCGAAACTTTACAATTCCCCAAACGGGGTGTATGTTAGCAATTTGCGCTTCATTCTGTTTGGGAATCATATTGCGGACTCCCGACTCACCCGTAAATAGTGGCGGGTTCATGACGCTTCCCAACGCTCAAACACTGTATCAAGGGCCCCGCCCGTAAAGGAAATATCTGTGGCTGTTAAGAAGAAAATCCAGGGGACCGGACGCGACGCGAACCGAGTGTCGTTTGCCAAGGTGACCGACGCGCTCACCGTTCCGGACCTCCTCGCTCTTCAAACCGAAAGCTTCGCTTGGCTGATCGGGACCGATGGCTCGGATGCCAAGTCTGGACTGGAAGAAATCTTCGAAGAGATTTCGCCAATCGAGAACGACCGCATGCAGTTGTCGTTCACGAACCCGTATCTCGAAGAAAAGAAGCACGAGCTCGACGAGTGTAAGGAACGTGGCAAGACTTACGCCGCTCCCCTCTACGTCGAAGCCGAGTTCATGAATCACGACACGGGTGAAATCAAGACTCAGACCGTGTTTATGGGCGACTTCCCGCTCATGACACCCAAGGGCACCTTCGTCATCAACGGAACCGAGCGCGTCGTCGTGTCACAGCTCGTTCGCAGCCCTGGCGTCTACTTCGAAAAGGTCGACGACAAGACGACCGACAAAGACCTCTACTCGTGTCGTGTAATTCCCAGCCGTGGTGCGTGGCTTGAATTCGAAATCGACAAGCGCGACCAGATCGGTGTTCGCATCGACCGCAAGCGTCGCCAGTCGGTGACCGTGTTCCTCAAGGCTCTCGGCATGACGCGCGAAGAAATCGAAAAAGAATTCGCTGGGTCTTACACGATGGAAGAAACCCTCAGCCACGACAACATCTTGACTGCCGAAGACGCGCTCAAGGACATTTACAAGAAGCTTCGTCCGGGCGAGCAAGTTGCGCTCGAAGCCGCGCGTTCGCTTCTCGACAACTTCTACTTCAACTCGAAGCGATTTGACCTCGCGAAAGTCGGCCGGTACAAGCTCAACCGCAAACTCGGTCTTGAACTTCCTGTGACCGAGTCTGTGCTCACGCTTTCAGACATCAAGGCGACTATCAAGTACCTCATCGCTCTGCACGAAGGAAAGGCGACCATCGCCGGCAAGCGAGCGGGTAAGAACGTCGAAATCATGCTGGGAACCGACGATATCGACCACTTCGGGAACCGCCGTATCCGCGCCGTGGGCGAGCTCATCCAAAACCAAATTCGGACGGGCCTGTCTCGTATGGAGCGCGTTGTTCGCGAACGTATGACCACTCAGGATGTCGAGGCGATCACCCCTCAGACCCTCATCAACATCCGTCCCGTTACCGCGGCGATCAAGGAGTTCTTCGGGACCTCGCAGTTGTCGCAGTTCATGGACCAGAACAACCCGCTCGCCGGGCTCACCCACAAGCGTCGCCTTTCAGCGCTCGGACCCGGTGGACTCTCGCGTGAGCGCGCCGGTGTCGAGGTCCGAGACGTTCACCCCTCGCACTACGGCCGCATGTGCCCGATCGAAACCCCGGAAGGCCCGAACATCGGTCTGATTGGTTCGCTCGCGTCGTTTGCACGAATCAACTCGTTCGGTTTCATCGAAACCCCCTACCGCCAGGTCGTCAACGGCAAGGTAACCAACAAGATTGACTACTTGACCGCCAGCGATGAGGACGAGCACATCGTCGCCCAGGCCGGTTCGCCAGTCAACAGCGATGGGACTCTCGCCGAAGAGCGCGTGCTCGTTCGAATCAAGGGCGGAGAGGTCGACACCGTTCCCGCGAACCGTGTGGACTACATGGACGTTTCGCCGCGCCAAATGGTGTCGATTGCAACGTCACTCATTCCCTTCCTCGAGCACGACGATGCGAACCGCGCACTCATGGGTGCGAACATGCAGCGCCAAGCCGTGCCACTTCTTCGCTCTGAAGCTCCGATTGTCGGAACCGGAATGGAGTCGTACGCGGCTGTTGACGCCGGTGACGTTCTTATCGCCGTTCACGCCGGCGTCGTCACCGAGGTCTCTGGCGACAGTGTCACTATCCTCAACGACAAGGCGGGAGAAATCGATCCCGGCACGAATGCCAAAATCCCGCCCGCCACGTCGTATGTGTTGCGCAAGTTCGAGCGCTCGAACCAGGGCACCAACTTCAACCACCGCCTCGTTGTGGCCGAAGGAGACAAGGTTGCGAAGGGCGGCGTTCTCGCAGATGGTCCCGCAACGGAAAACGGCGAACTCGCTCTCGGAAAGAACCTCCTCGTGGCATTTATGTCTTGGGAAGGTCACAACTTCGAAGACGCGATCATCCTCAGCCAGAACCTGGTTAAGGACGACACTCTCTCGTCGATTCACATCGAAGAGTATGACGTTGACGCCCGCGACACAAAGCTTGGACCCCAGGAAATCACGCGTGACATCCCTAACCAGTCGCAAGAGAGCCTCGCTCACCTCGACGAAGAGGGAATCGTGCGTATCGGTGCTGAGGTCCGCGCCGGAGACATCCTCGTCGGCCGCATCACACCCAAGGGTGAGACCGAACTGACCGCCGAAGAGCGACTTCTTCGTGCGATTTTTGCGGAAAAGGGCAAGGAAGTTCGCGATTCCTCTCTTCGTGTCCCGCACGGCGAGCGTGGAACTGTCATCGACGTCAAGATCTTCGACTCCAACGACGAAGACGACGAACTCGGCAACGGTGTTCTCAAGAAGGTCATCGTCTACATCGCCCAGAAGCGCAAGATCTCGGAGGGTGACAAGCTTGCTGGTCGCCACGGGAACAAGGGCGTTATCGCAAAAATCCTTCCGGTCGAAGACATGCCATTCCTCGAAGACGGAACCCCGGTCGATGTTGTCCTCAACCCGCTGGGTGTCCCCGGACGAATGAACTTCGGACAGGTCCTTGAACTTCACCTCGGTTGGGCAGCCAAGCAAGGTTGGAAAGTCAACGGAAATCCCGACTGGGCGAAGTTCCTCCCAGAGGAAGCACGCGAGATTGCTCCCGGCACCAAGGTCGCAACCCCCGTCTTCGACGGCGCAAGCGAAGTTGAAATCGCGGGGCTTCTCGACTCGACCCTTCCGCGTGCCAACGGGCAGCAACTCATCGGGTCTTCCGGTAAAGCGCAGTTGTTCAACGGCCGCACCGGAGAACCGTTCCCCGACCCTATTTCGGTCGGCTATATGTACATCCTCAAGTTGCACCACCTCGTCGACGACAAGATCCACGCACGTTCGACGGGACCGTACTCAATGATCACGCAGCAACCGCTGGGTGGAAAAGCACAGTTCGGTGGACAACGATTCGGCGAGATGGAGGTCTGGGCTCTCGAAGCTTATGGTGCTTCCTATGCTCTGCAAGAGCTCCTCACGATTAAGTCCGACGACATCGCCGGTCGCGTCAAGGTGTACGAAGCCATCGTCAAGGGTCTCAACATTCAGGAACCGGGTATCCCTGAGTCGTTCAAGGTCCTCATGAAGGAAATGCAGTCACTCGGACTGAACGTCGAAGTACTCGACGGCGCCGAGAACCCTGTCAACCTTCGTGACACGGCGGATGACGCCGACCGCGCAACAGCATCGCTGGGTGTCAACATCGCCCGTGAAGAGTCCGCAGCAGTGGACTTCGCCGAATAGGCACCCCAGAGAACTGACTATCGAGAAATACGGAAGAGAAAAAAGTGCTCGACGCAACAACCTTTGAACAGATTCGCATCAAGCTCGCGACGAACGAACAAATTCGTTCGTGGTCGAGCGGTGAGGTGAAAAAGCCTGAGACCATCAACTACCGCACGCTTAAGCCAGAGAAAGACGGTCTTTTCGGCGAGCAGATCTTTGGTCCGTCCAAGGACTGGGAGTGCGCCTGTGGCAAGTACAAGCGCGTTCGCTTCAAGGGCGTCACGTGTGAGCGATGCGGTGTCGAGGTCACTCGTCAGGCCGTCCGTCGCGAGCGCATGGGCCACATTGAACTCGCCGCTCCGGTCACCCACATTTGGTACTTCAAGGGTGTCCCAAGCCGCCTCGGTTACCTCCTCGACATGGCGCCGAAAGACCTCGAAAAGGTTATCTACTTCGCTGCATACATGGTGACCTACATCAACGAAGAGCGCATCCACCAGGACATGCCAATCGTCGAGAAGATGGTCCAGACCGAGATTCGTGACTACGAAAAGGTTCGCGACGAGGAAATCACCGACCGCCAGAAAGAGCTCGAAGACGAACTCGCCAAGCTCGAAGCCGAAGAGGCCAAAGCAGACGTGAAGCGCAAGGCCAAGGAAGCCGCCGAGCGTGAAATGGCAAATATTCGCAAGTCCTTCGACGATGACATCGCTCGCTGGCAGCGCGCGTGGGACTCGTTCCGTTCGCTCAAGCAGGGTGGCCTGTGGGGTGACGACACAGAATTCCGATTCCTCGTCGACCACTTCAAGGGAAACACTGACCCCGACAAGACAACTCTTGACGAGGTCTACTTCACGGCTCTCATGGGTGCGGAAGCCATCGAGCACGTTCTCAAGGACCTCGGCAAGAACGACCGCGAAAAGCTGAAGGCCGAAGGCGAAGTTCTTCGCGACGAGATCACGAACGGCAAGGGACAGCGCAAGGTCCGTGCGATCAAGCGCCTCCGCGTCGTCAATTCGTTCCTTGTCCCCGCCGGACAGGACCCACGCGACGTTCCGCTTCCCGAAGCGATGGTGTTGCGCGTGATCCCGGTAATCCCGCCCGACCTTCGTCCGATGGTTCAGCTCGATGGCGGACGTTTCGCCACCAGTGACCTCAACGACCTTTACCGTCGCGTCATCAACCGCAACAACCGTCTG
>CAMFDU010000005.1 GCA_945949175.1 Gulosibacter massiliensis
GGATGCTCAACCGACTTCTCGGGATGTGGAATAAAATTTCCTGACGTGACGAACACAACCTGACCACCGACACAACGGGGAAACCGTCAATTGTCGTGAATTCCCGCTTGTCGAAACCACTCAGTCCACTCGGAGGACAGCGCCTCTGCACCTAATTTCTCGCGGAAACTGAGATTCGACGGTTGATAAAACTCGACGATGTCCTTTCGCTCCTGCGGATGAACTTCCCAGCGAGGACTCTTTATGATCCGAGCGAACATCGCCAATGCGATCCTGGCGAATTCATATGCACGGAATTGGAGGCTGTCTCGCCGTAAACGTTTACGAGAAGAACGAAAGGCTACTTTTTTGTAGAGCCCAATGGCCGCAATTTCAAAACGAGACGGAGTGACGTTGCCGACGCTATCAACCGGTTCACCAAGGTTTGCTCGAACCCCTACCGCTGTCAGGATTCGATAAAAAAGGTTTTGCGTGCCACGATCGGACTCGAGGAACGGGACCACGATGACGTGCACCCGCGGGTCGCGTGATTCCCACCGATCAAGAATGCTTGCGAAATCGAACTGGTTGGCAAGATTCTCATTGGACAGAAAAGTTGACACTCGAGCATCCCGCGCCTTGGGGTGAGACGCCGCTTTCAATCGCTGGCTAATCGCCGACTTAACGATAAATTGTTGCGCGCGAGCCACAAAGACATAATCAACGGCATCAAACCGTGCCAAAAGATCAGACGTCAAATCGCCCGGGCCTGTGCGTCGAGACAGCGCTTCCTCGACAAAAAAGACCGTTGTATTCGACTTTGCGCTGGCACGAAGGTCGTGGGCGAGGTCGTCCAGATAGGTCCGTGCGCCCAAAACGTATTTTGAACCGTTTTTTGCCACACGTGATTCCCCTGACTGACGGCTCCATTCCAACTTAGGAGCAAGATGCCGGATATGTTCGGGGATAACGATGCGTGACTCGTTGTGAAGGCTGATCTCACGGGGCAATGCGTAAACAATGGTTTCGCTGAGATCCCCACGCTCTTGCGAGGCAGTCATTTGTTCTGTGAATGCCGTGGAGCCCGTTTTTATTGGCCCAATGTGGACAACGGCCCGAAGTTGTGGTTTGCTACCGCGTTTAGTCGCCATTCGCCCATTTTAGTCAACTTCGAACTCCTCACGCCAAGGAGAAGCCGCGGTTTTTGCCCACTAAACCCCTCTGATAGACTCGACGAGTTGTCGAGAGACGACGTGCGCCTGTAGCTCAACGGATAGAGTATCTGACTACGGATCAGACGGTTGGGGGTTCGAATCCCTCCAGGCGCGCGACACCGCTCATGGCTACATCGTGGCCTAGTAGGTCATTCGGACATGTCATCATTGACATCGTTGCCACCGACCAGCCTGGATTGTTAGTAGCCTCTTCCCTAACCAGTCAGCTCTAACTCCAGGGTTATACACTCGATAAATGCCTGTGCCTACTGTCAACCATCACGACATTCGAC
Source organism: Gulosibacter massiliensis (assembly GCA_945949175.1). GTDB lineage: Bacteria > Actinomycetota > Actinomycetes > Actinomycetales > Microbacteriaceae > MWH-TA3. The sequence continues at coordinate 1,487 of CAMFDU010000005.1, forward strand.
GTTTGCCTCGGTCACTTGTTGCCGCGATTTTGTGCCTCGCGCTTGCTACCCTTGGCGTCAGCTGGCTCCAGATTGAATCTCCGAGCCCACCAGCGGGCGATTTGCGGGTAAACACGGCTGATGAGGCTATCGGAGCGCGAGCCTTCGTGATTGATCAGATTTTCGGCGAGGATTCCATCTTGTCGAATAGCTCACGCAGCCGTGCGAAGGTCGATTGTGATCAGAGTTCGAACATCTTTTGTGGAATGTTCGACAAAGTTGCCGACATTGAAGCACTCACGGTCACCATGGAGTTTGGGCTCACATCACTGGTAACCCTGGTCACACCAATGCATTCAGGCAAAATCGTCACCATTTACCATCGCGGACATGCGGGTCCTTCGGTGTTCACTCCGGACTTTACCCCGAGCGTCAACGCTCTGCTCAAAGCGGGTCACACTGTCGCGATTATTGCAATGCCGCTTTATCCACCCAACGAGCCAATCGTCACTGTTGGCGACGTGGTTCTTGCGACCCATGATGATTTTGAAAAGCTTCCGCGATTTACGCCTTCGGCGGAACTGAAATTCTTCCTTCAACCTGTTTTTCAGACGGTCGAAGACTTTTCGCAACGCCACCCCGACTGGCAAATTCAATTGGCTGGTCTGAGTGGTGGTGGTTGGACTACTGTGCTGGCTGCAGCGATTGACTCGCGAATTGACCGCTCGGTTTCGATTGCTGGATCGATGCCCATCACCACCTGGACGTCGGAAGAGGACGCCGACCGTGAACAAACACTGCCTGGTATCGCTGGCCGGTTAGATTACCAAGACCTGTATGTGCTGATGACCTACCCAAATCGAAATGCCACGCTGGTCTACAACACTCATGATCCCTGCTGCTTTGCGCCGGGCGAAACTTCGTGGGCCTGGGAAGAGTCCGTGCGGTCGGCGGCAGGTGAGCTTGGCGGTACTCTCAACGTCTTGTATCAGCAATCGGACCTACATGACATTGGCCAAGAGGGGCTAGGGGCGATACTTCTTAACAGCGCTCGTAATTGATCCCGCCTCGTCATACTCAACTATCCCAATCCCCGGAGCCTTTCCGTTTGTTTCATTCAACTCGGTGATGGAAACGCGGTCTTTAGGAAAATAGTGCAACAGCCAATTGGTTTTGCGGTCATCGATAAGGATAAACGGCGTCGCAGGGAACAGTCCCTCTGCAGCCGACGAAAGTTTTGCACAGGGTACCGATGGCAAGATGCGAGGTGCGATAAAAATTGTTCCCTGATCGAGAATGTTGACTGCAGCATCGCGGATGTCGATGACCGGCTGTGAAATGATGAAGGACTTCGTCGCATTGGATCTCACGACAAGATGCACCGACGTGGTGTCGAGTGGCAGGTCAAACTCGATTTTTGACCACACCGATTTCTGGGTCACTTCTCCCACCTCCAGCTCGCGAACAATTGTCCGCGCGTCAGCGTTGTGGGCAACTATCTTGATGTTGGCACCAAATTGGATCTCATTTTCCGAGGAATTGAACCACAGGGCAAACGTGTCGTTGTCGTTACGCGATGCAGGAACCAGGTAGTCACTGGTCGACAGCGCTTTCCCGCCATTCGGAGCAGTTTTCCAACCGTCAACACCTTCGAAGCCAAGAGTTTTTGTGTGAGTCGGCCGCATCAACATTTGTTCGCTGTCAACGGCAGGGATCGCGACAAGGGGCGTGATTCCGGTTGTGAAATTTTTGGCGTTTCCCAGCGAACCACACGAGCCAGGGTTTTGGTGTGTCAACTCATCGACGTTCTGTCCCAAAATTGTCCAACCAAGCCCTGCACCCGTTTTCACCAAATAGGTATCCGCGAAAATCCACGCTCCCGATGCGGCGCTGGGAAACAGAAGGCCAATAATCGCGATAGAGGCTCCCACCGCTCGTGGTTTACGTCGTTCGAGCGGACGCTGATCGAGCCACGCTCCGATGGCCGCCAGGATCAATGCTCCACCCAACCACAACCATTGGGTATCCGGACCTGCAACTGCTTCGGTGAAACGATGCCACGTCTTTACAGAATAATCCAGCGCACCCCAATCGCCAAAACGTGCCAGCGAAACACCCGCCATCAACAAAATGACGGGGAGGATCACGGAGAATCGCGGCCGCGACCATTCTTCGGCTGACTTGTCAAACTGGACCAAGAGAAGTGTCAACAGAGCCGCAGGAATTGCCAGCACAGCGATGTGCCAACCCCATTTACTCGACGTCAACAGCAACCCAAAGGGAGACAACATCAGGATTATCAATAACTGACGATTCATGCCTTGCAAACTCCGCACCGAAGAGATGCTCAGCGCGAGGAGCGCAATCGCGAGGAGTGCTGCAAATCGACGCGCCCCACTCATCACGCTTGCAATCTGACCAACCCGGAAGAATTCGTCGAGCCGATTTGAATAAGCATCGTCACTGAAATCACGGGCACCGGCGATTACGGTGGTCAGGTCATATCCAACAAAAAAGAATGCAAGGGTTGAGGCGACGACGGCAATTCCGACGACTGTCAGCTCAAGTGAAGGCCGCCATCGTTCTTTGTGGAGGACAAAGACAACCAGCACAAGGAATCCCAGTAAGGCGACAAACCCGGACTGGTGTGTAGCTGCAGCGAGTCCAGCAAAAGCCCCAGCTCCATACAAATGAGGCGTTGAATTCGACGACATGTAACGAACGACGAAGTAAAAGCATGCCGCCGTGAAGAGCCCAACCCAACTTTCGGCGCGTAATGACGTGCCAATCACCGCCGCAATGGACACAAAAACCGCCGCCGAAAGCCAAACGGAGAGCGCCGTGATCTGAGGTCTGAGCCTCACCGCGGTTGCCAACACGACCAACCACGAAACCCATAGAACAACAACGACAATCAATCTGAGCCCCAGATAGCTGACGCCATTTCTTATGAACAAACTCAACACAAACTCGGTGAAGAATCCTTGTGGCAACCAGGCGTTCGAGTGGAGGAAAAAATCGCCCAGATACCCGGTCTGAAGAAACTGAGTGACTCGTTGAATCACCCATCCGTCGTCATAGTACATAGGTATTGCCAGCGCAGCGATGGCCAGTGTTGCCAAAACGCCTAAGTTTTGCGGCCAGAACGACCGAAGCCTCGACGCTTGCTGCTCATCTGAGGTTGATCTAATGCGAAAAGCAAACGCAGACCCGATGGCCAGCCCAATCGCGATACCAGCGAGTATCCAACGCCGAAGATCAAAATCTAGCGAGGACGGACGTGTGGTCATGGCGACCGTGAGGTTGTCCAGCGCAGGCGTCAGTGCATTAAGTTCCCTTATGACGGGAAAATTCTTGAAACTCAGTTTCGCTGAGGACCACTCCTGGGTAGAGCGATTGGACAGTACAGCGATGCCGTCGTGACCCTTGAACGTGAATCTGATCGAATCGCCATCAGAAGCGGGAACGGGGCCGAGCCGGGTTTTTCCAGACTTTGCGTAAACTGTGCCTTCCGTGCAGTAAAGACTGAAGCCACCGGTGCTGAGAATACTCCGATCGTCAGCACCGCAGCGAAACGTTGTATCGGCCATCAAAGTCTGAGGCCAACTGCGATCAAGCGGGAAGGCGCCAGAATCAGTAGATTCTGTGGGGTTCCATTGGTAGGTCACTGACGTCGTCAACAACGGCAAAATCATCAAGGCGACGGAAACGAGAAACGCGGCGACCGCAAGAACCAAACCCCAAACCGCTCGATTGAGGCCGCGCAATCGAGCAATCAGTTCTTTACTGGTTTTGGAAATCAAAACGTACCTTTGATGTGACTGGCGTTCGCTTGCCAGTTTTGAGCATCGGAATCTCGCGGACAAACCTGACCTTTATGTCAGTGTTCCCAACATAACCTTTCAATTCTTCAATCGCACGCTGCCAAGCAATCGGATCCCAGCCATTGTTTTTCACCACAAGCAAATCGAATGCGCCACGAACTTTCTGGACGACTTGGAAATGGGAAATCTGACTCTCGTGGTCCTTGAAAAAATGTGCAAAAAAAGCTCCTGGGATCCAACGACCATTTGCACAGTGAACCAAAGCCTGTGTACGACCCTCGATTTTGCCGATGAGGCTCATCGACCGGCCACACGGGCAATTCGCGCGTTTAGGCTGTACCGCCAAATCGCCGATTCGGTAACGAATCATTGGAACGGCAAAGTTGTTCAAATCAGTAATCACCACTTCGCCAGTTTCGTCTGCCGAGGCGGGCATCCCCTCTTTGAGCAGTTCGAGGACGTAACTTTCGTCCATGACGTGTCGGGATCCCTTCTCGCATTCATACGCAATCCCCGAAAACTCACGTGCTCCATATTTGTCGAACACCCTGGTTCCAAGAGCGGTTTCAATCTCTTGTCGTGTCTGCGTGGTGAGCATTTGGGCAGACGAGATAATTCCCTTGGGTTGATGCTCAATAGATCTTCCGGCACGAAGGAAACTCGAAATAAGGTTGAGGGACTCGGCATAGCCGTCGATCAACACGGGCTTAAACGACTCTATTGATTTAATAAGTCCCGTAAGCGATTCTTCGGTCATTTCAAAAGCTGGGACAAAGCGTCGCCTTAACAACCAGGCATCGAATTTCTCGCGCATTGATTGGGTCCAACTCATACCGAGCGTTTGATGCCACAATCTCATTTGCCGATCGCCTATGCGCCAACCGGTCCATTCGGCCGCTCTGAGGGTGCTGCCGGCCCGAATCTCTAGTTGCGACTGTTCTCCATAACTTATCGAGGGACGTCCCGTCGACCCGCTGGTCACAATCTTGTGAGTGGTTTTCCAATTCGAATTTCGAGCAAACATTGCGAAGTGAACATTTTTTGCAAGATCGTCCTTTGAAAGCAATGGCAGTTTTCGAATATCATCGAGCGTTTCGATTTCTTCCGGCATGACACCAGCCTTATTCATTGCGTCACGGTAATAGGGAACGTTGACGTACGCGTGCCACACAATTCGAATTAGCTGTCGCGTCCGGAAATCATTTAGCTGGTCCGCGCTCGCATACTGCGTCTTCCGCAATGCGATAAACACTTCCTTCGATGACGGGCGAAGCAGCCAAGCATGCAGGGGCATGGTGGCGTAATAGAAATCTAGTAGGAGTTTTCTCAACCCACGATATGGCTGTCGTTCGCTGAACTGCTTCGAAAACTCAATCAGCGCCAACCGAGCAGGATGCTGCCGAGTCTTGAATTCTGTTATTCCGCGTAAGACATCGCGCATCACCTGTAGATAAACCCGAAGAAACTTTCCGTCTTCAAAAACAGAAGAACCTCGGTTGCGCGGAACAAAAGGTGCAAAAATTTCAGAGCAGACATATCCCCTTGAGAGCGCGCTGACTCGAACGAACGTGTGCGGGAATCTGTAGGTACCGTGCAGATTGAAGATATCTGCGGCAACAGTTTTCGGGGCGATGAAAAACCCTGATTTGCTGTCGTGCGCGTTGTCGCGATAAAGCCAATTGAGAATCCCGTTCAGGGCCTTGGTCGAACGAGTTCGTCTAACGTCGAACTCGGACGGTGTCACTCGTGCGGCTTGCACAAAATGGGCCTCGCGACGTTGCATCTGATGCCACAGGTCGGCTATCACTTCCGGCGGATTCTGTAAATCAGAATCCATGAATAAAGCGAATCGACCTTTGGCCACCGAAAGTCCAGACTTCCAACTTTGGAAGATTCCACGATTGGTGTCGTGACGTGATGTCACCACCCTGATCGCTTTTTGATCGGCAAGTTTTTTTATGACGCGCGGAGTGTCGTCGGTGCTCCCATCATCCACAAAAATGATTTCAGCGTCGATTCCCAGTCTCGCAATCGTCGAAGAAATGCGCGCATGCAGTTCGACTAAATTGTCCTGCTCATTTAGACACGGCAGGATGACGCTCAAATCTTTGGTCACGCAACACCTCTATTACGGCTGTTCCAGACCCGCTCTAATCCCTTGTCGAAAGAAACCTCTGGTGTCCAGCCCAACACTGACGTCGTGAAATCAATCGACGCCACACGGCTCGTTCCAGCGGTCCAATCCGGTTCGACATGCACCGGGACCAGTTGGGAACCGGAAACGGTCACCATCTTTTCGATTACCGTGTTGATTTTTAGACCGAAACCACTTCCAAGGTTGACGAGAACGTTTTCTGGATGGTCGGCCAACATTCTTAACCCTCGAACCACGTCGTCTACGAATATGTAGTCCAGAGTCTGGTTTCCGTCACCCCTAATCAAGGGCTGTTCGCCCGCAGCAATCCGTTCAAAGTTTGAGAAGATTACGGATTTGTAGCCGCCCTCGGCGAATTGGCCGGGGCCGTAAACAAAAAACAGTCGCGCGACCGCCCAATTGAGTTGGCTCGCGAAATCTTTGGTCTTCAAAACATGTTCTCCGAACAATTTCGAACTGCCGTACACCGTGATCGGATTGGGAACATCGGAAACACTCATTGCTTTGGGACCGATCGAGCCGTAGGCATAGAGACTTGAGGTGTAGACCAATTTGCGAATACATCGCTCTGCTGCCACACGGGCAAGATTGAGCGTGGCATATCCGTTGGCAGAGAGCAGACTTTGTTCTGTTACCCCCGGGGTGTTGTATTTGCGAGCCGCTAAGTGGTAGACAACGTCGACGTCATCCAGCAGGTCACCCCAGTCGTTGATCGAAAGATCAGCGATATCGGCGACAACGAGTTCGCAGTCGAGAGGTAGACGCTCAGTTTCCCCGGTCTCGCCCGAATCGATAACCCTGACCTTGACGCCGGATTTAAGCAAATCATTCACGAGGTGTCGACCTATGAAACCTGCGCCACCCGTAACAAGAGCGGTTGTATTCATGACTCTTCTAACTCTCTAAAATTCGCCTTACTCGAATGTTACTCCCATTATGTTTGGGGGGGGGCTGAATAGAAAGGTTCGAAAATGAAAATTTTAGTCACTGGGGCTGCTGGGTTCATCGGATCCGGCATAGCGCGTGAACTTGCCAAGCGTGGGCACGAGGTTGTTGCCGCCGATATGTTTTTGGATCGGCTGTATTCCAACGAGCCAAAATTGGCTAACTGGGAACAACTGAGTGCTTTTGCAAAAATCGAAAAGGTTGTGGTTGATCTTCGAGGGGAACTTGATGTCCTACCTGATGAATTTGACGTAGTTGTAAATGCAGCTGCGATGCCTGGTCTCATGACGAGTTGGTCAGAATTTGATACCTATATGACGTGCAATATCAAACTCGTCGAGAATCTAATTGCACACCGCGTAAGGGAAAAAACTCATTTCGTCCAACTTTCGACCTCCTCTGTTTACGGCGTCACTGCGACCGGGGACGAGAAAAGTGAATGTCTACCGACTTCTCCTTACGGCGTGACAAAACTGGCCGGCGAGGAGCTAATTCGCGCTTACCATCGAACGCATGGCATCCAACACACGATTCTGCGCCTTTTCTCAGTTTTTGGGCCGGGTCAACGGCCAGACATGGCCTATCACAAACTCATCAATGCCATCGTCGCCGGCGAGCAATTCATCGTGTTTGGTGACGGACTTCAGTCCCGCACCAACACCTTTGTAGACGACTGCGTAGGAATCATCTCAACAATTGCGGAATTTCCCGCAACAAATGAAGTTTTCAATGTTTCGGGCAATGAATCGGTGACACTCAACGACGCGATATCTGTCATCGAGCAAGAGGTCGGCAAATCTGCGCTTCTCAAACACAATCCTGCCCGTAAAGGAGATCAACGAACGACGTCTGGAGCGACAGAAAAAGTCCGTGCGGCCTTCGGATTCGATCCCGCCACCAGCTTCAATGAAGGAATTCGCAAGCAGATTGAGTGGCAGCTCTCAAAAAAATAGCTCGGATCATCGCCTGAATGAAAAGTATTTGTGGCCAAGGAAACTCCAGATGGCATTGATGACCACGAAGATAGATTGTCCGATTACTGGGTCGAACTCCAACCAACCGATGAGTGTCACAAGGAAAAACACGTTGAAGACAAAAGGTCCGAAACTGATGAGCTGATAACGCGAAATATCCTTTAGTACGTTCCCAGTAACAGGAAAAACGTATCGTCGGTAGAGAACAAAACCAACAACTGAGCCAAGGGTGTACATAATCACCAAGCTCCACAGGTAGAAGTCGTGTCCGAAGTACCACACCAGGAGCGAGAAAATCAGCCAGTTGAACACCGTGTTGAACCCGCCCACGACCAGAAATCGGAGCGTTTGCGACGAGATTTTCTCTCGTTCGCCGCGGCTGGCGAGAAGTTGTGCCGACTGGCCAACCCGACGCTTTGAGGAGTCGAGATGGTTCGAACGGTAGTTGAGATCTTCCAGCCGCTCGATGTCGTTTTCTATCGGCGGTAACACCGCAGCTTTGATCTCGGACTGACGAATAAGGTTTTTGCTGTCACGGCGGAAGGCAGATTGTTCCGAAATCTTTTGTTCCAGAACCTTGTACTGTTTCAAGCGTTTCAATGCACGGTCGGGTTTTCCAGAAACGGAAGGGTTGTCCAGCAGCGTTTCGAGAATCTCTGGCAGTGCAACGTTGAGTTCAGGCGAAACAAAACGTGCTTCGTCGAGATTTTCGACGAGGTCATCAATGAATAGGACATTGGTGGGCCGTAGATTGAGATCCTCAATCAACTGGCGAATTCGGGGTCCTTTAGGACTCCAATCGATACTGGGCAGCACAAAATAGTCGGCAATCGACGATTTCTGAAGTTCCGCGAGGGCCGCCGACTCGTCATTCTTGGAGCAAATTGAGCTGACAATTCCACGTTTCGCAAGAGCAATGACGATGTCCTGATTCCGCTTGATGTGTCGGATGGGGCCTTCAGAGATTGTTCCGCTCCAGAAAGTGTCATCGAGGTCCCAAATGACAAGCTTGATTTGATCCACGGTCAACCCTTCAGCAGCTTTCAACGTTGCAACCACTACGTTTCAACTTTATCTTTGTTCAGTTTTCACTCAGACGGTTAACGGCGAACGTTGTCTTTTCACACGCCGTCAGTAAGGTTTTGTCATGGTCCACATTCGTCGTGCTTCACTGTCTGATGTCGAACAGTTGACCCCATTGGTCGAGCAATATCGCGGCTTTTACAATCGCGAGCCGAATTCCATTACGCAACAATTTCTGCGCGATCGCATCTCGAAGAACGAGAGTATTGTCTTTGTCGCCGAGGAAGAGGATCAGCTCGTGGGTTTTACCCAGAGTTACCCGGGTTTTTCGACGGTAGCTCTCGCCGAGATTTGGCTTTTGAACGACGTGTTCGTCCACCCCGATTTTCGGCGCCGACACATTGCGGAAAAGCTGATGGTCGAAACAGAAGCAGCCGCGAAAAGTGCCGGAGCGGCTCGAATCTGGCTACGAACGGCCCATCTGAACGCGCCGGCTCAAGCGCTGTACGAGGGACGCGGCTGGATACATGACGACGTCTTCAAACGCTATGACCTGGTCTTCTGACGGGTCAGACAATTCCCCATCAGTCTCTGCGATAAGTTGAAACTGTAAACCACCGGCCCGAAAGAGGCTGGTTTCCCCCAACAGATTCGAGAATTGAGCATGTCAACGGACGCAACCTGTCCCGTTCCCCACGGTGCACACACAAACCTTGCTTCTAGCGCAACAGAGTGGTGGCCAAAAACACTCAACCTCGACATTCTTCACCAACATGATTCCAAGACGAATCCCTTGGGAGCAGAATTTGATTATCGCGAGGCCGTTAAGTCTCTCGATGTCGCTGCCCTCAAAAAGGGCCTCACCGACCTTATGACCGACAGCCAGCCATGGTGGCCGGCCGACTGGGGTCACTACGGCGGGCTGATGATTCGCTTGGCGTGGCACTCGGCCGGGACTTATCGAACGGCGGATGGCCGAGGCGGCGGCGGTTCGGGCACGCACCGATTTGCTCCACTCAATTCCTGGCCAGACAACACAAACCTCGATAAAGCGCGTCGCTTGTTGTGGCCGATAAAGAAGAAATACGGCAACAAAATCAGCTGGGCGGACCTGATGATCCTGGCTGGCAATGTTGCCTACGAATCCATGGGGCTTAAGACTTTTGGTTTTTCCTTTGGTCGGGCGGATGTTTGGCACCCCGAAAAAGACACCTATTGGGGGTCAGAGAAGGAATGGCTTGCGCCGAGCGATGAGCGTTACGACAACGTCGACGAGCCGTCCACAATGCACAACCCTCTGGCTGCAGTACAAATGGGATTGATTTACGTCAACCCCGAGGGCGTCAACGGTAAGCCGGACCCGATGAAGACTGCGGCTCAGATCCGTGAAACATTCGCACGAATGGCGATGAATGACGAAGAAACCGTCGCCTTGACCGCAGGCGGCCACACCGTCGGAAAGACCCACGGAAATGGAAATGCGGCGAACCTCGGCCCGGCACCGGAAGCAGCGGACCTCGCGGAACAGGGTCTCGGATGGATGAACCACACGACCCGCGGCATCGGTCGTGACACCGTGACGAGCGGCATTGAAGGCGCCTGGACAACCAACCCGACCCAGTGGGACAACGGCTATTTTTATATGTTGCTGACGCACGACTGGGAACTTCGCAAGTCGCCCGCGGGCGCGCACCAGTACGAGCCGGTCAATATCAAGGAATCGGACATGCCGGTCGACGTCGAAGACCCGACAATTCGCCTCAATCCGATCATGACGGACGCCGACATGGCGATGATCACGGACCCGATTTATCGTGAGATTTCCGAGCGGTTCTACAAAGACCCCGAGTACTTCTCGGATGTGTTCGCACGCGCGTGGTTCAAGTTGACCCACCGCGACATGGGGCCCAAGGCGCGCTACATCGGCCCCGAGATTCCCGCCGAGGACCTCATCTGGCAGGACCCGGTCATCCCCGGTTCGACGTCCTACGACGCTGCGGAGATTACGGCGGCAGTTAACGCGAGTGGACTGTCCGTGAGTGACATGGTGGCAACCGCGTGGGACAGCGCACGCACCTTCCGCGGTTCGGACCTTCGTGGTGGCGCGAACGGCGCGCGCATTCGCCTTGCGCCCCAAAAGGATTGGGCCGGTAACGAACCAGAGCGCTTGCAGCGGGTCCTTGCTGTGCTTGAGCCCATCGCAACAGAGCACGGCGCGAGCGTGGCCGACGTCATCGTGTTGGCCGGAAACATCGGAGTCGAAAAAGCTGCAGCCGCAGCCGGGTACCCGGTATCCGTCCCGTTTACTCGCGGTCGCGGCGACGCCACTGCAGAGCAAACCGACGTCGATTCCTTCGCCCCTCTCGAACCGCTACACGATGGTTTCCGCAACTGGGTCAAAGAGAACTACGTTGTCACGGCAGAAGAACTTCTGCTCGACCGCGCCCAGCTCATGGGACTCACTGCCCCGGAAATGACGGTACTGATCGGCGGAATGCGCGTTCTCGGAACAAACCACGGTGGCACGAAACACGGTGTCTTGACCGACAACGTCGGAGTTCTGTCGACCGACTTCTTCACCACCCTCACGGACATGACATACGTCTGGGAACCGGCCGGAACGAACCTCTACAACATGCGAAATCGCGCCAACGGTCAGGTCACGTGGACGGCAAACCAGGGCCGATCTCGTTTTCGGGTCGAATTCGATTCTGCGTTCGTACGTCGAGGTCTACGCGCAGGACGACAACGCGGGCAAGTTTGTCAGCGATTTCGTTTCGGCGTGGACAAAGGTGATGAACGCAGATCTGTTTACGTCACCAAACAGCTGATTGTTCAAGACGCAAAAAAATCTAAGTAAGCAGTTGGGTTAAATCCCCGGACGCTGGTTTTTCAGACCCTTGTCCATTGACGCTCGCGCCGCGGTGACGGTTGGTCGGTCGGACACTTCGGGCACGCCGACCTGCCAAAACGCGCCACCTTCGGTGAAGTCTTTGGCGCGCACCTTGGTCACGATTACGGTGGTGCTGTTGACCTGACGCGCTTTGTCGAGCGCGTCGGCGAATTCACCGAGGCTGTGCACCTCGAACGTGACCGCGCCCATTGACGCAGCGTGAGCGGCGAAGTCGACGCGTGCGTCAGATCCGGTGCCCACGGAATCGGCCAGCATGTTGTTGTACGACGCACCGCCTTGGCTCGTTTGAAGCCGTTCAATGACGGCGTATCCCTCGTTGTCGCACACGACGAGAATCATTTTGTGGCCGGAAAGCACAGAGGCGTAAATGTCAGAGTTCATCATGAGGTACGAGCCGTCGCCGACCATCGCAAAGACCTCACCGCGGGGACGCGCCATAGCGGCACCCCATGCACCCGAGATTTCGTAGCCCATACAGGAATAACCGTATTCACAGTCGAAACTGGCGACCGCTTTGCTCATCCAGTTGACGTTCAGGTCGCCGGGCAAACCACCCGCCGCTGTGAGAACGTAGTCCTCTTCGGTCGCGGCACTGTGCACCAATCCGATCAATTGGGCGTAGCTCGGGGGCCACACGCCGTCGTCCGAGATTCGACTGTTGACGAAGTCCTCGAGTTCGCCACGCAGACGCGTGGCGTTTTCGGTCCAAGATGCGTCCGTTGACCAGTCGCCGAGCGCATCGCTCAGCTCGGTGAGTCCTTCACGAGCATCGGCGACAAGCGGAGTCGAGCGGTGCTTGATCGCATCGAAGCGCGCCGCGTTGAGTCCGACGAATTGCGTCTCGGCCGGAAACAGCGTCCACGAACCCGTGGTGAAATCCTCGAGGCGCGTGCCGACGGCAAGAATTACATCGGCATCACGAATCACCGCGTTGGCAGCCTCTGCACCCGTCACACCGACCGGACCTGCATAACGAGGGTGGCTTGCGATGAGTGAGGATTTCCCCGCAACCGTCTCGACAACAGGAACCCCATGCTTTTCGGCGAACATCGCCAACTCGGCTTCCGCGCGCGAATAGTGAACTCCGCCTCCCGCGATGATCGCAGGTCGTTTAGCAGATCGAAGCAATTCCGCGGCACGAGTCAACTGTCCGCGGTCGGCTCGAGGCCTCGGGGATTCATGCACGGTAGTTGCAAAGAACGATTCGGGGTAGTCGAATGCGTCAGCCGCGACGTCCTGCGGCAAACCAATGAACGCCGGACCGCAATCACCCGGGTCGAGCATCGTCGCAACCGCCTGGGGCAACGAACTGAGGAGTTGCGCGGGGTGTGTGATGCGATCCCAATAACGAACGACCGGCCGGAAGGCGTCATTGACGGTTGTTGAGGGCACCCCAAAGTGTTCGACTTGCTGGAGGACGGGGTCGGGAAGACGCGTTGTGAATGTGTCGCCCGCGATGAACAGGACCGGAAGTCGGTTCGACATGGCGACACCGGCGGCGGTGACCATGTTCGTTGCCCCCGGTCCGATCGATGTCGTGCACACCATGATTTGCTGTCTGCGAGTTGCCTTGGCAAAAGCAGCAGCAGCCAGCCCCATGCCCTGTTCGTTTTGACCACGCCACACGGGCAATTCGTCGCGGTGCGTCTCGAGAGAATGACCGAGACTCGTTACATTTCCGTGACCGAAGATGCCGTACGCACCAGGAAAGAGGGGAACGTTGACGCCGTCAACAATGGTGCGCTGCGCGATGAGGTACCGGACCAGCGCCTCCGACGTCGTGATGCGAATGGTCTTAGTTGGCACGGTTTTCTCCTGTGAGGTCCGTCACGGTTTCCCAGGTACGGGAATCCCATGAATTGATGAGAGCTTGTTGAACGTTAACGACGTCAACTGCTTCGCGAAAGCTGGGCGAGAACTCACCCTCGGTGGCCAGCGCTTCGAGGAAGGAATAGTCCTCGATTGCAACAAGGTCCTCGAGCCCGATCGGGTTGGCCTGACCCGGCGAAAAGACGCCGTGGAAAGGGAAGCGATCGCCACCGAAAATCGTGGTGTATCCCGAGCTGATGTCGTCGGTCAGTTTGTAGTACTGGAGTTCGTTCATCTTCTCGAGGTTCCAGGCGATTGCGCCCTTGGTGCCGTAAACCTCGAACGCGTTCTGGCTTTCGGGGCCGACAAGCGTGCGGCTAACCTCAAACGTTCCGGTCGCGCCGTTCTCGAAGTTACAGAGCATCGACGCGAAATCCTCGTTTTCGACGTCGCCTTTGGGGTCCTCAGGTCGACCTCGGCCGTAGTGGCTTGCTGCGCCAGAGGGAAGGGGGCGCTGCGGGATGGTCGTGTTGCGCATCCCCACGACATCCGTGATGTCGCCGATCAGGTACTGCGCAAGTGACACCGAATGGCTGAGGATGTCGCTCGTCACGCCGTAACCGGCCTGGTCGAGGATGAAGCGCCACGTCAGAAGACCGAGTTCATCGCTTCCGTACATCGACACAAACCGACCGCGATAGTGGGTGATTTCGCCGAGTTCGCCCGACGCGATCAGGTTTCGGGCGTGCATGACGAGAGGCGCCCACAGGTAGTTGTACCCGACACCGGTGCGCACGCCGGCCTTCTTTGCCATTTCGTAGGCGGCGACCGTCTGTTCGGGCTTTCCACCGATGGGCTTCTCGCTGAATACGGCCTTACCCGCGGCGCAGGCCGCCTCGATCATCGGGATGTGCAGCATGTTGGGAGCGGTGACCCAGACGACGTCGACGTCGTCGGATGCAATCGCTTCACGCCAGTCGGCCACCGCGCGCTGGAACCCGAAGTCGCGAACGGCTCGTTCGCGACGGGACTCCTCCGTGTCCGCACAGACGACGAGCACAGGATCGAATGAGCGATTCGGAAAGAGCGAGGGGATTCGGAGCATGGAACGACTGTGTCCTTCTCCCATCCAGCCAAGGCCCAAAACGGCGACTCCAATTCGACGGTTCATGTTCAGCTCTTTCCTGTGCGGCCCTCGGCCGAGGTCATCGGCAGACGGGGATCTTGTGTTTGGGTATTCCAGGTCTCTCGAATCCAATGGTGCTCGGGGTCATCGCAGAACGCCATCGTTCGCTCGCCGCCCGGACCGGCCAGCACGTTAAGAAAGTACATCGGATATTCAGGTGGGGCGACGGTCGGACCGTGGTACCCCTCGGGGACGTTGTATACGTCGCCGTCGTGGATCATGACGGTGTCGTCGACCGAACCGTCAACGGTGTAGATGTGGAACAATCCTTGGCCCGTCGGGTCTCCGTGGGGGCTCTCGCCCCGCCCGATTCGGAAGTAATAGATTTCTTCGTTTGTCGTCGCGCAGTCGCCAATTCCGTCGTGGCGATGGGGCGGCCACGACGAAAGGTTGCCTCCAGGCGTGATGACTTCACACACATTGATGCGGTGGGCCGCGGTGTACGACGAGGGTGTGGCGATGTTGGTCACTTGGCGCGTTGCCTGGCCCGACCCGCGAACCTCAACGGGCACGTCGGCGGCGGGAACGTGCTGGACAGGGAAGACCTCGGTCGCGCGCGCGGTGCACAGCGCAATCTCGCCGGCATCACCCGACATTGTGACGGTTGCTCCGACGGGAACGTAGATCCAGTCCGACACCGCGGCGAAAACTCCCTTTCGACCGGCCAGCGTGAAATCGGCACCGTCAACGGTGACCGCGACGTTCTCGGCCGACAGCGGAACGAGCACGCCCTCCTCGCCGTCGAGCACGACTGAGACGGTGCTACCGGTGGTCAACGTGTAGACGTGAAGTCCGCTGTACGCCCAGCCCGCGTTTTCGGGTGTGACGAGAACGTCGGCATCGCCGCTCGCCAGAGTTCCTGAAGGGAAAAACCAGGTCATGACGTGCCTTTCGAGTTGGTTGATGACGTGGGCCGAATGACCGCAGCGGCGCGAGCAACCGCCGCCTCGGGGTTTCCGTCGTTGGGGTAAAGGAGAGTGCGACCAGCGACAACCCCGCGCACATTGGGTTCGTTCATGGCGCTCGCCCAGAGCGCAAAGGTCTCGTCGGAATCACCGATCGGTTCGCCACCGAGCATGAGGATGGGAAGCGTCGTGGCTGCAGCCACCTCGGTCATGCGGGCGGTCGCCGGAATCTTCAGCCAGGTGTAGGCCGAGGAAGACCCGAGCCCCGACGCGATGGCCACGACCGTGGTGAGTGCCTCGTCGGAAGTGTCCAGCATCGCCTTTCCGGTGGAGTCCTTGAGGTACGGCAGAGGTTCAATCATCGCCATCAGTTTTCGGTCGGCGAGTTCGGTGGTCAGCCGTGCGACCGTCTCGATTGTTCGAGCGACGCCGGGGTCAGAGTAGTCGATGCGGATGAGAGTCTTACCGCCATCCAACCCCATCGACTCAACGTGGTTCGTGTCGTACGCGGTCAGGCGATCATCCAATTCCCAGGTCGCACCGATGATGCCACCACGGTTCATCGTGCCGATTGCCAATTTGTCGTCGAGCGCACCGAGCCAGGCGAGTTCCTCGAGGACGTCGGCGCTCGCGAGAACGCCGTCCACGTCAGGCAGAGCGAGACAGCGAACGAGTCGATCGAGCAATCTGAATCGGTCTGCCATCGCTAACCGGTCAGAGCCGAGCGAAATCTTCCCGCGTGCGGTGTGGTCAGCGGCGATGATGATGAGTCGCCCATCCGCCCGGGCAATCGGGCGTCGCCGGCGAGATACCAGTGCCCTGGCGAAAGAGGCGGGTTCGAAAACGCGCGCATCAACGAGCGCGCGATAGTGGGCGTGATCGAGACTCATGCTGGCTCACCCATTAGCGTGTCGAGCTCGTCGACGGTCGGCATCGCGTCGGCGCACGTCAGACGCGTCGATACGAGCGCACCAGCGGCGCTCGCGAAGCGCCCGATTTGCTCTAGGTCCCACTCGTGAAGGAGTCCATAGCAGAGCGAACCACCAAATGCATCACCAGCCCCGAGCCCACATACGACCTCGATGGGCATTGCGGGAATCGTGACTCGTTCCGCGGCGGTCGCGAGCATCACTCCGTCGGCACCCATTTTGACTATGGCAAGGCGAACTCCGGCCGCGAGAAGCGCGTCAGCGGCTGCATCCGGATTGTCCGTTCCGACGGCGATGGAACACTCTTCGCGATTGCCGACGACGACCGTCGCCAGCGCGATTGCACGTTCCGCCATTAAGCGGGCGTTCTCAACACTCGCCCACAGTGATGGTCGGTAGTCAAGGTCGAGGATGGTGTGATCGTCGCGTGACCGCAGTGACATCCATTCGAGGCACGTGTTTGCTGTCGAACCTTGGGCGAGAGAAGCTTGACTGATCCAGAGGACCTTCGCGCGACCCACGACATCGGCTGGCACATCGGCGGTCGTGATCGTGGTGTCCGGCGCTGCCGAGCCACGATAGAACATCACTGTCGGGCTCTCGGGGGGAGTCAGTGCCGCGAATGCAAGCGGCGTTTGAGCACCCTTCACTGTGCCGACGAAATCGATGTCGACTCCCCAGCCCGCGAGTCGGTTCTTCACGTATTCGCCGAAGGCATCCTCGCCAACCTTCGTCGCTAGTGCCACTCGAAGGCCGAGCTGCGCCGCGGCGACGGCCACGTTCGTGGGGCTACCGCCGACGGATTTCTGGAAGTTCTGTTGACCGTCGAACCCGATGTTCGGTTCCATCGAGTACAGGTCGACGCTGATGCGGCCGACGCTGAGAACATCCACGGTTTCCATCCGATTATCCGAGTGTGGGGGCGACGACGTCGGTCAAGTACTGAAGCGAAGCCGAGACCTGCTTGACCGGCCCTTCGCCCTCGGCGGGGAACCCGCTCGTGATCGCCGTGTCCTGTTCGATGACGTACCACCCGCGGTAACCGCCCGCCTCGAGGGTTTGCACGACGCCGAGGATGTCGACATCACCAGCACCAAGATTGGTGAACACTCCTGCTTGCACCGCGGACATGAGGGTGACTTCTCGGCGAAGAACAGCCGAGGTCATGTCGAGGCGAACGTCTTTCAGATGAACATGCCCGACGCGATCGAAAGCATCTTTCGCAAACTCGACCGGGTCCTGTCCGCCGAACGCCATGTGTCCCGTGTCGAGGCAGAAGTTCACGTCGCAGCTGTCGAGAACTCGGGAAATGTCGTCTTTTGTCTCGACCAGGGTCTGTACGTGCGGGTGCAGAACTTGCTGGATTCCGTGCTCGCCGCAGATGTCATCGATGACACCGAGCATCTCGGCCATGTGACGCTTTTCCTCGGTCGATAGTGCACGAGGGTGTGCCCAGCCCCAGTCCTGAACGGGCGAGGACACCATTTTTGTCGCCCCGGCTTTCTGGAACAACTTCGCCGTCGCCGTCGCGCTCGCGATGGTGGCTTCTCGTTCGGCGGGATCGTGAACCACCACGGGAGTGAATCCCCCGAGCAGCGCGATGCCGTATTCGCCGAGTTCTGCGGTCAATTCTGCCGGGTCGTCGGGAAGGAACCCCTCGGCGCCCAGTTCCGTCGCGGTGAATCCCAGCCCCGCCATTTCGCCCAGAACGCGGCTCGTCGGGAGCATGGCTCCCCAATCGGGAACCTCGCAGATACCCCACGAGATGGGGGCGGATGCGACGCGGGAGAGAAAGTCGGACACGGAAAACCTTTCGTTGGAACGCTCCAACAAGTATGGCAGACTAAAAGTCCACACCGCAATACATCGAAGAAGTGCCGAGGAGGTTTGCTGTGAAGGTTCTCGTTGTCGGGGCAGGTCGCATGGGGTCCATTCGTGTCGAGGACCTCGTTGCAGACACCCGAATTACTGAAGTTGCAATCACCAATCGAAGCGACGAGCGTGCTCGAGCCGTCGCGGCCCAATTCGGTGCCACCGTCGTTCCGTGGGAGTCGATGACCGACACCGATGCCGATGCGGCGGTCGTTGCTGTCGGCACCGACGCACACGAACGTGTTCTGGATGCCGTCCTCCCTCGAGGAATCCCGGTGTTGTGTGAAAAACCCATCGCGCTGACTCTCGCGGCAACCCAAGCGGCGATTGACGCCGCGAACACACACGGCTCGTCACTTCAGATCGGATTCCAACGACGATTCGATGACGCGATTCGTTCTGTGTACGACACCATCGAATCGGGTCGCATCGGCACGATGTATTCCCTCACGATGACGGCACACGATTACACCCCAAGTGCTCGCGAGTTCATCGCCGGCAGTGGCGGGATTTTTCGCGACATGCTCGTGCACGATTTCGATCTCGTTCGTTGGTTGACGGGAAGCGAAGTCGAGACGGTGTTTGCGACAAAGGGCGTGCTCGCGCACCAGGATTATGCCGATTTCGATGACGCCGACGTCTGTTCCGTCGTCGCCGTCACGACCGGCGGAGTACAGGTGGTCATCACCGGTACGCGTCACGGCGCCCTCGGTCAGGACGTCCGACTCGAGGCGTTCGGCTCCAACGACTCGGTGTCCGCTGGACTCAACCCCCGTACGCCGTTGCGAACCGCCGAGGGCGACCTCGCCCTTAACACCGACCCGTATCGCGGATTCGTGGATCGCTTTCGCGAGGCGTTCCGAAATGAAACACAATCCTTCGTGTCCTTCGCCGCGGGAGAAATCGCTAACCCGTGCCCGGCCGATTCGGCAGTCGAGAGCTTGCGTATCGCTATCGCGTGTGAGCAATCTGTTGCCACCGGTTCCGCAGTTCGGGTCGCCGACGTCACCTAGACCGATGCCGACCTCACGCCCCACCATCAACGACGTCGCCACTCGAGCGGGCGTGTCAAAGTCGCTCGTTTCGCTCGCCCTCTCTGGCTCGACGAGGGTCAGTGACGTGAGTCGACAGCGAATCGTGGACGCCGCTGCCGAATTGGGTTACCGCCGAAACGCCGCGGCCAGAAGTCTCGCGGTTCGTCGAAGCCACACCATCGGAGTGCTCATTCTCGATCTACACAACCCCGTGTTCGCCGAGATCCTCGACGGTGTCCAAATCGAGGTTCGCGAACACGGGTTCAGCACAATGCTGATTTCGGGAGGGACCGATCCCGAACTCGAGCAAGCGGAAATCGACACGCTACTGCAATTCCAGGTGGAGGGACTCATTCTCATCGCGCATCGATTGCCCGCTTCGGTACTCAAGGTCATCGCCTCGGAAGTGCCAACGGTCGTCGTGACCCGTGACGATATCGCGGTCCCCAACATGGACTCCGTTTCGAATGACGATGTTGCCGGGGCGAGAATGGCGGTTGATCATCTCGTCGGATTGGGGCATTCCCGAATCGTCCATTTGAGCGGCGGTGACAATCCGGTCTCGCACGCGCGAGCCGAGGGATATCGCCTCGCGATGACCCAACACGGATTGGCCGACCACATTCGCGTCGTGCCAGGTGGGCTGACGGACGCGAAGGGGTACGCGGCGGCTGGCGAGGCGCTGTCGTCGTCGCCCACGGCCCTTTTTGTCGCGAACGACGTTGCAGCAATCGGTGCAATCGCTGCGGTAGAGAACGCGAGTTTGCGAATTCCGGAGGACATTTCGGTCATCGGGTATGACGGCATCCGAATTGGAGGCATGCGCCGCCTCAACCTCACGACAATCGCACAACCGCTTGCGGACCTTGGCCGACTCGCGGCCCAGCAATTACTCAATCGGATCAACAACCGCAACGCGCCGGCCAATCGTCAACACGTATCGGCGACCCTGGTGGTTCGAGGGACCACCGGCCCCGTAGCACTTACGACTTAGACGCGGCTGTCCAGTCGCGAAACCAGGTGAGGCATTCAGGGTTGGCGAGCGATGACGTGTCGCGTTCCGGACGCCCCGTCACAATGTCGGCGACTGCCAGCTCGGTCATCTTGCCGCTTCGGGTTCGAGGCAGTTCGGGAACCTCGACAATAACGGCCGGCACGTGTCTCGGGCTTGCCTGGGTTCGAAGCGCGCTTCGAACAAGCCCCTCCATCTCGACAGAGAGGGGTTGGTCGAGCACGACGAACAGCACAACGCGCGCATCATCGCCATGGGGCTGTTCGATTGCCATCGCCTCCAGTACGCCTGGAATCGACAAGACGACGCGGTAAATCTCTGCGGTCCCGATGCGAACCCCCTTGACGTTGAGGGTTGCGTCTAATCGTCCCAAAATTTCGAATCCGGCCGATGGCGTTCGGCGAGCGAAATCGCCATGGGCCCACAATCCGGGAAATCGATCGAAGTACGCACCGTGACGCCGAGAACCGTCCGTGTCCCCCCAAAAGGCGAGCGGCACGGACGGAAACGGCGTCCGGCACACCAGTTCACCTTCTTCGGATACATCGGCTTCGGTCCCATCCGACCGCAGGACCGTGACATCGAGTCCAAGCGCAGGACCCTGAATTTCGCCACGGATGACGGGTTCGGTGTCGACTCCCAGCACGAGACAGCCGCACAGGTCGGTACCCCCCGCGATGGATGCAACGTGCACATCGGGGGACACCGCATCGGCCACCCAGTCATAGCCGGTCGCCGCAAGCGGGGAACCAGTGGACGCGATTGTTCGAAGCGAGGGCAGGTTGAATTTCTGGCGAGGCTCGAGCGCAGCACGACGCCACGAGTCGATCAGTGCCGCGGAAACTCCGAGGAAGGTCAGGCGTTCCTCGTGCGCAATACTCCACAATCGAGAGATGTCGGGGTAACCGGGGCTACCGTCGCACAACACGATCGTCGCACCACGTCCGAGGCCGCACACCAACCAGTTCCACATCATCCAACCGCATGTTGTCGCGTACAGCATGGTGTCGCCGGGGCGCACATCGAGGTGGTAGCCCTGTTCACTGAGAACCTTCAACATCACGCCCGCGGCCGAATGGACGATGCACTTAGGGCGCCCTGTTGTTCCGCTCGAAAACAAAATGAATCCTGGGTGGTTGAACGGAAGAGGAGTTGGCGCTAATTCGGCGTCACGATGCGGGGAAAGCCAATTTTCCCAAGTCGGGTACGTGTCACTTGCACCGATGACCACGACGGTGGTGAGCGTCGGTAACTCACTGACTACGTGTTCGATCGATTCGGCAAGTTGGACTTCTTTGCCGCCATAGCGGTAGGACGCTGAGGTTAAGAGGACGGTCGGTTCGATTTGGCCGAACCGATCAACCAGTGCGGCCGGACCGAAATCCGTTGATGCCGTGCTGACGACTGCACCAATCGACAGGGCGCCAAGAGCAAAGATTACCGTTTCCGTGATGTTCGGGGTCCACGCGACGACACGCTCACCGACTCGAACCCCTGAGGCGCGGAGGGCAGCCGCGCAGGCAGCCACATGCGCCCGGAGTTCCCCTCGAGTAAACGAACGCCGCGAAGAGTTTTCGGCGTGCGCGATTAGCGCCTCGAACGACGGATCCCCGGCCAACAAAGAGTCAACAATATTGAGTCGCGCGTCGGGGAACCATTCCGTCCCTTCGAACCCGCTCCCACGTGTCGTCCGCTCGCCTTGCGTGCCTACGATTCCCAGGTCGTCCCACGCTTCGCGCCAGAATTCGTCGGGGTTGTCAATCGACCACCGATGCAGCTCTCGGAAACTGACGAAACCGTGACGCGTGAGCGCGCTGTCCATGAGCATGAGCGAATCCTATCGAGCAAGCTCCATGGGTCAGACCTTGTACGAGTCGACCTCGATTTCGACCAGCATGTTGGGGTCGATGAATTCTAGGCCTGCAATCATTGTCGCGGCGGGCTTGATCGCGCCAAATACCTCGCCATGTGCCTTGCCCACAGCGTCCATGTCGGACGCGTTCGCTAAAAACATGCGGGTGCGAACGATGTCGGTGACGGAATGCCCAGCCTCGGCTAGCGCAGTTCGGATGATGTCAAACGCAACCTTCGCCTGACCATACGCATCGCCCGCATGTTGGAGTTCGCCGTTGACCGTGGCTGTTGTCCCTGAAACGTAAACCGACGGACCGGCGACGGTCGCTCGAGAGTAGCCAATGAGGTCTTCCCACGGACCTCCAGAAGAAATCAGTTTGTCAGCAGCCATGGTCGAGTCCTTTCGCCGTCGTGTCACACTATTGTCGCTCAGAGGCGAAGGGTTTAGGCAACGGGAATGCTATTGACGAGGTGCTGAACTTGCCATTCGAGAGCCGCGTTCGCTAAATCGACAATTTCCTTTGGCTGGCCGAAGACATCCATTCGTCCTGACATCCACATCACCGCTCCCGCGGTCGCTGTGCCGATGTTCGATGCGTGAAAAACCGCCGTGGGATTTTGCGTCATAATTTCGTTCGCAAACGCTTCCCGATCGGGACGGCTTTCGGAAACAGTCCCTTTCTGGAGGTCGAGGACCAACTGTGTAATGAACATGAGGTTTCGAAAAAAGCTATTTTCGAAAGAGTCCCCCGCACGCGCAAGTGCAATTGTGGGTGATTCGAAGGAATGGAAAGGGTAATTGAGAACTTGGGTCCAGCCGCCTAACTGCCGACCACAAACCACGCGGGCCTTGATGTATGCCTCGAGCCTCGCGCGTGGATTGCGATCTGCGGCCTCGGTCGCATCAATCAACTCGAGTGAATAATTCTGATGAACCCTCTCTGCACACTCCGCGATGAGTCCGTCGCGGGAACCGAAATGGTGATTAACCATCGCAACCGAATAACCGAGCATTTTTGCGACAGTCGTAATCTTGAACTGATTCAGCCCGAGTTTACGAACGAGGTGAATAGAAAGCCACAGGAATTGGTCGCGCTGCGAAGGTTCGGAAAATCCGGTGAGGTCCCGCCAAAAATTGTCCGTCAACGACGGATCTGCCACTGGCCTGGTTCCCTTGGGAGGTCTACCCATGTCAAAATACTAACATTAGTTCGGTTATTTTGTGCGCCAGTCTTGTGGCGGAAAGCCCAATGGCACCAGCCACTAGAGTTTCGGAATGGTGGAAAAACGACCGACGGCACTCATTACTGGCGCGAGCAGTGGAATAGGCGCAGTGTTCGCGCGTGAATACGCATCACGCGGACACGATCTTGTCATCGCCGCACGACGAACCAATCGACTGGACGCGCTTGCCGCAGAAATCACGGCGACCCATGGTGTCAGCGTTCGGGTGATTGCATCCGACCTTTCGGTTCCCGGCGCGGCACAAAAACTTGCGGACGCTGTCGGAAAGACGCCGATCGACGTTCTCATCAACAATTCGGGGTGGGGGCAGATTGGCGCATTCGCTGCCGAGGACCTTGACGGTATCGTCGACGAAATCAACGTCAACATTGTGTCCCTGACGCAGTTGTCCAGGCTATTCGTGGCGCCCATGATCGAACGCGGCCGTGGGACAATCATCAACATCGCGTCCACGGCGGCGTACCAACCCGTCCCCAACATGTCGGTTTATGCGGCGACGAAAGCATACGTATTGTCGTTCACTGAAGCGCTCTGGGGCGAATTGCAGGGAACCGGCGTAACGGTGCTCGCCGTCTCCCCTGGAGGGACGGCAACCGAGTTCTTTGATGTCGCGGGGGGTCGATCAATGGGGGGCGCTCTGATGACTCCGACCCAAGTGGTCACCACTGCAATGTCGGCTCTCGAGGCAAAGTCCCCTGCCCCCAGCGTCATCGTCGGTGCGGCAAACCGCGTCATGGCCATGGCTGGACGATTTGTTCCCCGTCGCTACCTCATCGCTGTCGCCAAAAGCTTGATGAAATCCAGTCACTCATAAACTCGTCAAGAGAAATCTCACCAGTTTCTCCGTTGGATTTGCAGGCGTTTCTTCAGCCGCGTGCCGCAAGTTACTTCTTCGTCGAACTCGACTGATAATGTCGAGCCCCATGAGCCGACATATTCGCCACGTCGCGATGTTCGTGGCCGTTGCTGCAATTTTCGCGTTGAGCGGCTGCGCTCCCTATCTTGATGTCGAACCGTTGAACGATGAACCTTTGGCGGAATCGCCGACTCCGAATCCGACGACGGCGACCGATTCAATCGATGACGAACGCCCATATGATTCCGCCGACCCCACAACCTGGACCGATAGACAACTCGTCGCCCAGACAATCTTTAAGTGTGCGTCGGTGTCGAACATCGGTGCCTTATCGCAAGAAGTTCGCAAAGGTCTCGGCGGAGTGGTGCTACTCGGAGGTGTTGCACCGAACAATCTTGCTCGACAAATCACCACATTGGTCGCGCGCTCGGGGGACCGCGTTCCGCCTCTCATTGCCAGCGACGAGGAAGGTGGGGCTGTCCAACGTCTCGCCAATGTGATTTACCCGCTCCGATCAGCAGAAACCATGGGAACCTGGACTGAATCCGAGGTTAACCGCACTGCAGCGAAGTACGGGAAGGCGATGAAGAAACTCGGTGTCGACATGGCGTTGTCGCCTGTCGCTGACCTCGACAGCCCCGGACGCTTCATCGGAAGCCAATCGCGGTCGTTCTCGTCCACCCCGTCGGGTGCCGCGCGTTCAGCTATAGCGTGGGCAACGGGACTCGAATCAGTCGGAGTTGCACCCGTCTTTAAGCATTGGCCCGGTCACGGACGCGCGACCGACACTCACTATTCACCTGGCATCATTCCGGCCTACGGTCAACTTAAAGACTCCGACCTCGTCCCGTTCGATCGAGCGATTGCGGCGGGCTTCACTGCCGTAATGGTTGGACACCTGCAATCGAAAGGATTGACGGAACGCGGAGTTCCAGCGACTCGATCACCAAAGGCGCTCGCAATTCTTCGCAATCAAATCGGCCCAGACGGTCTGATCATTACCGATGCGCTGGAAATGGAGGCCGCGCTCGTCGGAGTCAATCGTCGGTCGGGTGAGGTGGTGCGCGCCTCTCTCGATGCGGGCGTGGATATTGCGTTAATCTGCAGCAGTCCGCCAGACATCGTGAAGCGCGTCGTTTCAAAGATTTCTCCGGACGGGCTCACCCGTGATGAATTGATTGCCAAAGTGGTGCGCATTTTGGCGTGGAAGACACAGTTTGGCGTTATCGGTTAGCCGGTTTGTCCCCCACTATTCGAAGTGCCCGAGAGGGTGCACGGGGATAATCTCGCCTTTGGCTGGTTTGCGCCGTGTAGGCCATTCCGCAATCAGCATTGCGGCAATCATGATGCACCCGCCGATGATGGTGCGAACAGCGAGTGTTTCTTGACCCACCGCTACAGAAAGGCCCGCGGCCCAAGGGACCTCGGCCGTGAGGATGATTGCGACGCGGGAGGAGTCCATTTTGGACTGCGCCCAGGTCTGTAGGAGGAAGGCGAGGGCAGTCGCGAACACCGCGGTGACAAGCACCGCAATCCACACGTCGGTGTCTGGCGGAGCGACATATCCGTCGCCGTCCGCAAAGGTCAGGACTGCGGTGAAGATCGCCACAACGACAATCTGGACCACAGTGAGCGCGTAGGTATCGTGACCGGGTGCCCAGCGACCTAAGACAACGATGTGGAGAGCGAAAAAGAGTGCCCCCACGATGATCCAGATCTCTCCGATGCCAATCCCGAACGAGTTCAACGAGATAATCCCGAGCCCGGTCAACCCGAGAACGGCAGCGATGATGACCTTGCGATTAAGCGGTTGTCGAAACAGCAGCCACGCCAGCAACGGCGTTCCGACCACATAAAGGCCCGTGAGGAATCCCGTGATTGCGGCGGTTGCATAGTGCAGTCCGATGGTTTGTGCGACATAGCCGACAGCGAGGACGACTCCCGCGACGCCTCCGGTCCACCACACTCGTGGGGTGATGTTCGACAGGACCGGCGGGCGAACGAGTATCAGAATGATTGCCGCGATGACGAACCGCGTGGCAAGGAAATCGGGGACCGGCTGGCGTTCAATCGCCGGCTTCATGAGCACGAACGAGGCTCCCCACGCGGCGGTCACACCGAAAAGGGCGAGGACGGCAAGTCGGCCGTCGGCGCTCGGAGTCCGATTCACGAACGTTTGTTTTTTCGTCCACGTGCCACAGAATTCACCATCGACGGGAACACCAATCCGTGCATCGGCCAGACAAGCCACCAATAGACGTGTCCGGCGAGCCCGCGCGGTGCGAAAAAGGCGCGTTGAGTGACCTTCGCCCCAGTGCCCTCGGCCTCAACTGTGAATTCCAGCCAGGCTAAGCCCGGATTGCGCATCTCGGCGCGAAGACGCAATACGTTCGGTGGACGAAGAGACTCGACCCGCCAGAAATCGAGCGCCTCGCCCTCGACCAAGTGGTTCGGGTCGCGACGCCCACGGCGAAGACCAGGGCCGCCGACAAGTCGGTCTAGCAGTCCACGCGCTTCCCACGCCCAACTGGCAGTGGAATAGCCGTTATCCCCACCGATTGACTCGACGCGCTTCCACACCTCGTCAACCGAATCGGTGCTGTGTACGACGCGAACGTCCTTATAGAGAGTTCCACCGGCCCAATCTGGATCGGTTGGAAGTGGTTCTGACGGTGAACCGGGGAGCGAAGCATCCGACCATCGAGTGTCGACGTGGGCGTCCTTGATTTTTGTTAGGGCCAAGGACACCGCGCGGTCAAACTTTGTGAGCCCAGCGGGAGGGTCCGGAATCAAGCGTCGAATGTCGTCGTTACGAGCCACAACTTCGTTCTTCAAGCTCGCGACGAGTCTTCGGGCGAGCGTGTACGGTACGGGGGTGACGAGCCCGACCCAGCCACTCGACAGCCTCGGTGTCAGAACGGGTACCGGAATAATGATTCGCGGGCGGAGCCCGGCCGCCGCTGCGTAATGCTCCATCATCTCTCGATACGTGAACACATCAGGCCCGCCAATGTCGTAGTCACCCGAAATGGAATCGGGCAGCGACGCGGCGCCGACGAGGTATCGAAGAACATCTCGAACCGCGATGGGCTGAATGCGCGAATTGACCCACTTGGGGACCGTCATGATCGGCAACCGTTCGGTCAGATAGCGCAGCATCTCGAATGACGCAGAACCCGAACCAATGACGACTCCCGCGCGCAATTCGATAGTGGGGACACCGCAGTTCTGCAAGATGTCACCGGTGTCTGCTCGTGATTGAAGGTGGGGGGAAAGGGTTGAGTCGGAGTCGGCCATCCCACCGAGGTAAACAATTCGCGATACACCTGCGGCGAAACATTCTTCGCCGAACAGCGTCGCGACTAGACGTTCTTCGTCCTCGAAGTTCTGCGGGGACATGAGGGCGTGAAGAAGGTAGTAGGCGATGTCGACCCCTGCGACCGCACGCGTAAGGTCGTCGCGGTTTGTGGCGTCACCGTCGACCACCTCGACCTTGTCGATCCACGGATGGAAGCGCAACCGCTCGGCGTGACGGGCCATGACACGGACCCGATAGCCGTGGGCGAGAAGTTCGCGGACGAGTCGCCCGCCGATGTAGCCCGTCGCCCCGGTGACGAGGCACAGCGCGGGTAAGCCGTCCTTACCCCGCCGCAGGGGAAGGTCGGATGTGATTTCACTGGGCACTATTCGATAGTAGAGCGTGCGGTATCGTCACAGGGTGCCTACGTTGAACATCGCCCCCGAAGTGGCGCTCGCGCTCGCGAACAACAAACCCGTCGTCGCGCTTGAATCGACGATTATTTCGCACGGACTCCCGCGCCCACGCAACCGTGAGGCCGCTCTCGAGTTCGAACAAATCTTGCGAGACATCGGAGTCGTCCCGGCGACAATCGCGGTCATCGATGGAGTCCCGACCGTTGGCCTCGATGCTGAAGGGCTCTCGACAATCGCGGACGAGGACATTGCCAAGGCGAGTGTTCGAGATCTGCCGATTCTGCTGGCAAAGCGACAAAGCGGTGCAACGACAGTCGCTGCAACTGCTCACATTGCTGCTCAAGCCGGAATTCGCGTGTTCGCGACCGGCGGACTCGGTGGTGTTCACCGCGGGGCCAACGAAACCTTCGACGAATCCGCTGACCTGTCGACGCTCGCTGTGACCAACATTTCCGTGGTCTCGGCCGGCGTGAAGTCAGTTCTCGACATTGCTGCAACGCTCGAACGGCTCGAAACACTATCCGTTCCTGTCATCGGATACGGAACTACGTCGTTCCCCGCCTTTTGGCTGAGAGACAGCGGTTTCACCCTCGACTGGTCGGCGGCGGACGCAACCGAAGTCGCCGCAATCATGAAGGCCCATGATGACACGGGACACGGCCAGGGCATCGTTGTTGCGAATCCGATTCCCCTCGCCCAGCAGTGGGATCCGGTCGAACACGATCACGTGTTGTCCGAGGCGTTCCTCGCCGCCGAACAGGCCGGCGTGCGTGGTAAGGCCGTTACTCCGTTCCTTCTCGGTTACATCGTCGAGGCGTCGGGTGGTCGCAGCCTCGACGTCAACCTTGATTTGGCACGCAACAACATCCGAGTCGCGGGCGACATCGCGACCGCGTGGTGCCTACTCGGCGCATGACGGTCCAGGGAACAATTGTCGTCGTCGGTGACGTCATCGACGACATCATCGTTCGCCCGCACAGTCCGATTCGCACGGACACCGACACCCCCGCGCTAATTGAACGACACCCCGGCGGGTCTTCGGCAAACACCGCTGCGTGGCTCGGGTACATAGGCGCGAACGTATATTTTTTCGGCCAGGTTGGCGAAGCAGACAACGCGCGCCACACATGGGAACTGGAACGGTTCGGCGTAAAGGCTCATTTGAACAGTGACACGGAACGTCCTACGGGAACAATAGTCATCATTGTCGAGGGTGAAAAGCGAACCATGCTGACAGACCGTGGCGCGAACGTCGTCTTTGACCTCGATACGGTCCCACAGGACCTAATCGCCATCGCCGAGTACCTGCACTTCACTGGCCACACGATCATTGACGAACCCAAGCGTGAATCCGTACAGCGATTGATTTCGCGGGCGGAGGCGCACGGTGTATCGGTCAGCATCGATCCAGCATCGGCTGGATTCATTTCGGATTTTGGGGTCGCCGAATTTCTTCGACTCTGTGACGGTGCACACATCCTGCGACCCAACGAGGACGAGGTTCGAGTTTTGTCCGGACGTGATGACGTCGAGGCGGCCACTATCAAACTGACCGAAATGTTCCCGCTCGTCGTGACAACCTGCGGTCGCGACGGTGTCATCATCGGGCAACGCGGCGAAGATATCGTTCGTGTTCCCGTAGAACCCATCGACGTCGTTGACCCCACGGGCGCCGGGGATTCGTTCAACGCCGGCTTGTTGGCGGGCCTCGCGCGGGGGTTGTCCCCTGTCGACGCCGCACGGGCGGCCGTAATTGTCGCCGCTGAGGCGGTCACTGCGGTGGGCGCTCGCCCCGCATAGTTGCGTAATCGGCCAGCGCACGGGCGCGGGTGTCGGCAAGGCTCACGATTGGATCGGGGTATAGCGGAGTGTTGTACTCGTCAATCCAGCGCGCGCGATACTCGCTGTCGGGGTCGAACTTCGCGGCTTGCAGTTCGGGGTTGAACACGCGAAAGTAAGGGGCGGCGTCGTAGCCGCTGCCCGCAACCCACTGCCACGACGCTGGGTTGCTCGCTTCATCGGCGTCGACGAGCGTGTCCCAAAACCACTCCTCGCCGATCCGCCAATCGATTCCAAGGTTTTTGATGAGGAAACTCGCCGCGACCATGCGCACGCGGTTGTGCATCGTGCCAATTTTCCATAATTCACGCATTCCAGCGTCTACCAACTCCACTCCCGTCGTTCCCTTTTTCCACGCAGAGAGGTGGGTTGCGTTTGGTTTCTCCCACGGGAACTCGTCAAATTCGGCTCGAAGGTTCCGACGGTGAAGGTCCGTGTTGTGAAACAGCTGGTGGTACGAGAACTCTCGCCAACCGATTTCGCTCAGGAATCGGCTCGCGTTCGCTCGAGTTTCGGGAGTAACCACCGATTCGACCGCGTGCCACACCTGGTATGGGCTGATCTCGCCGAACCGCAAGTGTGGGCTCAACCCACTGGTCGATTCGATGCCGGGCTCGTCTCGGCGGTGGTACAGGGCCAGTCCCTTGGCGAGGAATTTTTCGAGCCGTTCGCGCGCGCCGGTTTCGCCCGGGCTCCACTGCGCCGGAAAATCACTCGCCCACGGCCGGTCGGGAAGAAGTTTCCATGAATCGAGAAGGTCGGTCGCAGCCTCCACGCCCGCAATCGAAGCCGGCGCAGCGATTGGCTGCCTGGGTGCCGATCCCGCCAGGATCGACTTCCAGAACGGAGTGAACACCTTGAACGGCGTTCCAGCGCCGGTCGTGACTGACCACGGGTCGTGCAACAACGAGCCGGTGTAACTGTGTGCATCCGGAAGCGAGAGCTTTAAATCGGTGTCAATCGCACGGGCCGATCCGTATCGCCGATTCCAGTGGACGCTCGTTGCACCGACCTCGGCCACGACGGCAGGAAGGACGTTTCGGGCGGCACCTCGCCGAAGTATGAGTGACCCGCCCAGCACTTCGAGGTCTTGCTGTAATTGGCGAAGTGAATGGTGAAGCCACCAGCGCGACGCCGCACCAATTGGCCGAATCTCGGGGGATTCCTCGTCGAGCACGTAGAGCACGGCGGTCCGCTCACCGGCGCTCAACGCCGCGTTGAGCGCCAGGTTGTCGGCGATACGCAAGTCATCGCGCAGCCAGACCAGAGAAGTGCTCATCACATCGCCTAGTAAATGTCGGGCGAGCGGCCCGTGCCGAAGTTGATAATGACATCTGGGTGGCGGTCAAACCGATAACCGACTCCGCGGACGGTTCGCACGATGTCCTCGAACGGCTCAAGTTTCGAACGGAGGCGCCGCACGTGCACATCGATTGTGCGACTGTTGGGCCGGTCGACGTCACTCGCCGCCCACAGCGTGTCAATCATTCCCGATCGGTCAACGGTGACCGCTTCACGCAGAACGAGGTACTGCAACAGTTCGAACTCTTTATAGGTGAGTGGCGCAATCTCATCGTTAATGACCACTCGTTTCCGAGACAGGTCGATTGTGACTCCGTTCGTTGCAGCGACCGGTTTCGGCGGAAGCAGTTCGGCGACAGCGCGCGGTTCGCGTAGCGCTAAACGCACGATGTCAAGGTTCTTTCCCCGCTGACTTTCTGGAGCGTAGGCAACCGCGGCGTGAGATTCCGTGCCAGGAACCGCCGTCGTGACTACGTTACGAACTGCGTCAACCATTTCCGAGATAGAGGTGCCAGCGGCGAGGGCGCTTGCTTCGTCGACGCCGACATACACCGCAAAACCACGTATTTGCGCGGGATTCTGGGCGTTATCAGGCATCCCGGTATTTTACCGTTTAGCCTGCGACGCCATAGAGACGGTCGCCCGCATCGCCGAGCCCGGGAACGATGAACCCGTGCTCGTTCAGTTTTTCGTCGAGTGCGCCGAGAACGAGAGTGACGTCGTGGTCGGCAACGGCCTTCTCGACAGCGGCAACGCCCTCGGGTGATCCCAGAAGGCACACTGCGGTGACGTCGGTAGCGCCACGCTCGAACATAAAGTCAATGGCGGCTATGAGCGACCCACCGGTCGCAAGCATCGGGTCGAGTACGTAGCACTGGCGGCCGGTGAGGTTCGCGGGGAGGCGCTCGGCGTAGACGCTGGGCTGAAGGGTGGATTCGTCGCGGACCATCCCGAGGAATCCCGTTTCCGCACTGGGCATCAATCTCAGTAATCCTTCGAGCATCCCGAGTCCAGCTCGAAGAATTGGCACAATGAGCGGACGTGGTTCGGCGAGGATTACTCCCTCGGTTGGTGCGACCGGTGTCTCGATGTGGTGTGGGACCACCCGGACGTCGCGGGTTGCCTCGTAGGCCAGAAGCGTCATGAGCTCGTCGGTGAGAGTGCGAAAAGTAGACGACGGCGTGTTCTTATCACGCAGCATCGTGAGCTTGTGAGTGATCAGGGGGTGATCGGCAACTATGACTCGCATAGGCTTCAATCTATCGAATGGAGTGGCAGATGACCGAGGCTTTCGGCGCGATGGACGAGGCGCTTAGGCTCGCGCGGGTGGCGCTCGAGTCGAACGACGTGCCCGTTGGAGCCGTGGTGCTTTCGCCGGATGGCGTGATTGTCGGCCGCGGTCGAAACGAACGCGAGTTAACGGGGGATCCGACCGCACACGCAGAGGTCGTCGCATTGCGCGACGCAGCTCGCGCAACGGGTATATGGAACCTCAGCGACCACACTCTCGTCGTCACACTTGAACCCTGTGTCATGTGCGCCGGCGCAATTTTGAACTCCCGTATTTCGAAAGTCATCTTTGGGGCGTGGGACGAGAAAGCGGGAGCGGCGGGCAGTGTCACTGACCTGCTGCGCACTCGTACGTTACCGGCGAGAGTCGGAGAGGTCGTCGGCGGTGTTCGTGCCGACGAGTGTTCTGCGCTGTTGACCGAGTTCTTCGGTCAGCTTCGCGACTAAACGTAGAGCTCGGCGTTCCAAAGCACGGCGATGATGAGACTGATCACCGCGAAGCCACCTGCCGTGTGGAAGAACGGCTGAAGTTTCTTTTCGCCGGTTGACTGGCGCTTTGCTCCGAGCACCGCAGCGACTAACGCGCCGGTGGCGAGCAGAAACTTGACCGTGATTTTGAGGTTGTCTGGTGATTCGTCACCCATGTACGCGAGTCCGACCAGGATTGTGCCGGTAACCAACTGAATTGAGGCGCCCCACACCATAATGCGGAAGGGAAAGTTGTCCTTCGAGCGCATGTGGAGAATGAACGCTCCGACAAGAATGGCCATTCCGGTGAGGTGGACGAGGACGAAGGATTCGGTGATGAGGGGGAGAACGCTGGTCACAGTGGTTCCTTTCTAACAGCGCTTAATGCAACTGTTGTCATAATACGCTGGCACCATGTCGGAAACCTTTGCATTCCTCGGAGCGGGGTCAATGGGCGGGGCGATACTCGACGGATTGCGTGCCGCGGATCGCACCGCGACCGTGCGCGCAACCACGCGAACGTCGACGGCACAACGCTCGGGCGTTGAGTCTCGTTCGACCGAATCGGACCCGGGAGCGAACCGGTGGGCCGTCAAGGGTGCATCGCTTGTGATTGTCGGGGTGAAGCCTGGTGGCGTGATCGCCCTGCTCGAGGACATCGCGGATTCTCTCGACCCCGACGTGCTCATTGTTTCGGTTGCGGCGGGGATTACGACCGCGACCATGGAATCGGTGGTGCCGAACCCCGTTGTTCGCTCGATGCCCAATACCCCCGCACTCGTCGGCAAGGGAGTGACGGGAATTTCTGCAGGGTCTCGCGCAACCGCTGACCACATGGCGCGCGCCCGCGCTGTCTTTGAACTCGTTGGGTGGGTTCTCGAACTTTCCGAAGACCGAATTAATGCGTTGAGCACGATTTCGGGCTCGGGCCCTGCCTACGTTTTTCACGAGATGGAACAGTGGACTACCGCAGCCCGTGATTTGGGATTTAGTGACGACGACGCGCGGAATCTCGTCGAGAAGACGTTCGCTGGTGCAACAGCATTGCTGGAGGCGTCGGATGTCGGACCGGCCGAACTACGTCGTCGCGTGACGAGTCCGAATGGAACGACTGAACGCGCGATCGCCGTGCTTGACGATGCTCACCTCGCCAAGATTTATCGCGCTGCGGCCGAAGCCGCTCTCGCACGTGCCGAGGAAATGGCCCGCGAACTCGGTCGATAGCGCGAGGGACACCCCGATTTTGGGTCCCGTCGTCGTGCCATTCATCACACCCGCGCACACTCGATCAACCAAGTCGCGCTAGACTTGACGCTATTGTCCATTTGCCGACCAATCGGTCGGACCAGGTAAAGGTGTCTTATGGGTTCCGTTATTAAGAAGCGCCGCAAGCGTATGGCGAAAAAGAAGCACCGCAAGTTGCTTCGCAAGACTCGCCACCAGCGTCGCAACAAAAAGTAGTCGTCCGCGATTCCGATGGCCCGCGTCACTGTCGAAATGATGGGGAAGCCCGGTTGCCATCTGTGTGACGATGCTCGAGCGATCTTAAGCACCGTGCTCGACGACTTTCCGGAAACGGAATTCGTCGAGCACAACATTTTGGATGACGCCGAGTTGTTTGAAACCCTGAAGAACGACATCCCGGTCGTCGTCGTCAATGGTCGTCGGCACGCAACGTGGCGTGTGGACGCGAACGAGTTTCGGGCCGCGATAGAAAAGGAACTGCTGTGATTCAACACGCTGTGATGTGGAAACTCATCGACCTAGACGACGCTGAACGCGTTGCCGCACTGGACCGATTCGACACCGAGCTGAGGGCTCTCGTTGGAGTTGTGCCCGGACTCGTCAGCGTCGCCCTGACACCGGATGTCCGCGATGTCGAATCGAACTTCGATGTCGCCCTTGTTTCCATTCACGAATCGCGCGAGGCGCTCGCGACGTATCAGGCGCACCCCCACCACGTCGCTATCGGAGCGTGGTGGGGTCCGCTCGTCGCCCAGCGCGGAGCGGTCGACAGCGAGATTTAGATGTGTGGCCGGTATGCCTCGACGCTGAGCGGAGAAGAACTCGGTCGCTATTTTCATGCAGACGAGATCGCCGACATTGAGCTGCGTCCGTCGTGGAACATCGCCCCGACGACGACCGTTCCGATTGTTGTCGAGAAACGCGACGACCGCGCTCGGCTGGTGACGACCGCGCGGTGGTCGCTCGTGCCGCCGTTCGCCGAAAGTCTCACTCTCAGATACCCGACGTTCAACGCCCGTAGCGAAACCGTGACCGAGAAACCGACGTTTCGCGGTTCGGTCGGACATCAACGGGCGATTCTCCCCGCCGACGCCTATTTCGAGTGGTTGACCGAGGGGAAAGTCAAGACGCCACACGCGGTCACCTCACCGACAGGCGAACTTGCCTTCGCCGCCCTTTATTCGTGGTGGCGAGCGGACCCGACGAGTGACTGGGTGCTCACGGCGACCATTTTGACGATGGCGGCTCCCGAACCGATCGCGTGGCTTCACGATCGGACCCCGGTCGTTCTTGCGCCCGAAGACTGGGACTGGTGGTTGAACCGTGAGACGACGGCGGATCAGTCGTTCGTCGACGACGCTGTGGCGCGGTCCCGGCCTGTCGCCGGTGCGCTCATCGTTCACGAGGTTGCGCCGCTCGTTGGGAACGGGCCGCACCTGCTCGGCCCCGTCTAGCGCTTGCGTTTGTAGACTGGGGGTATGTCCGTGAACCCTGATTTGGTGGGGCGAGAGTTCTCGCCCGTCGGCCCATATCTTGTGGGCCGAGAGAAAGTGCGAGAGTTCGCACGAGCCGTTTTTGCGACCAACCCCATCTATCTGGATGCCACTGCCGCGCGCGCGGCCGGCCACGCCGATGTTGTTGCACCACCGACCTTCCCGGTCGTCGTTCAAGAACTCACCCTCGCCCAGTTGCTCGCCGAGCCAGATGCCAACATCGATTTCTCGCGGGTAGTCCACGGTGACCAGCGATTCACCTATTCGCGCCCAGTTGTCGCCGGTGACGAATTGACCGCGACACTCTCGGTCTCGAGTGTCAAGACCCTCGGCGGACACTCGATGGTCACCGCCGAAAGTGTGATGACCGATGCGAAGGGCGACCACGTCGTCACGGCGATTTCCACTCTGGTCGTCCGAGGAGACGAATCGCCATGACATCGGGACTTTCCGTCGGTGACGTGGTCACCACCAACACCATTCACCTTGATCGCGGAGCGCTCGTTCGGTATGCGGGTGCGAGCGGCGACTTCAACCCCATTCACTATCGTGACGACATCGCCCAGTCCGTTGGGCTTCCGGGAGTTCTTGCACACGGGATGTTGACGATGGGGCTTGCTATTCAGCCCGCGCTCGAATTCCTCGAGACAAAGGGTCGTGTCATCGATTACGGTGTGCGATTCACGCGTCCCGTCCTCGTCGACGCGACGAATGGCTCAGATATCACTGTCGAAACGAAGGTCGGATCCGTCATGGACGATGCTGTCCGCTTCGACCTCACGGTGACTTTTGGTGGCCAGACCGTTCTCGGTAAAGCCCAGGTTCAGGTTGTTTTTGACTAACACCGCAGAATTCCGTGACCTCACGACACTGCGGGTCGGGGGTTCGATATCGGATTTCCGCGAGCCTAAAACCCGTGCCGAGCTCATCGAAACATTTCACGAGGTCAGTTCGGCACGTGAACCGTGGTTCCTTCTCGGCGGCGGATCGAACATCGTGGTTTCGGACGAACCTTTCGATGGAACCGTGATTCGGGTCGTGACGCAGGGAATCGACCGTCACACCGACGGCGACCGAGTACTGGTCACCGCCCAGGCGGGCGAGTCTTGGGACGCGCTCGTCGAATGGACCGTGGACAACGGTTTGGCCGGGCTTGAAGCGCTAAGCGGTATTCCCGGAACCGTCGGGGGTGCGCCGATCCAGAACATCGGTGCGTACGGCGCGGAATTAGCCGACCCTTTTGAATCACTTCAGTTCGTTCCACCGGGGCGAGGCGACGTGGTCACACTTCGACCCGACGCACTGAACTTCGGATATCGCCATTCATCACTAAAGCACGGCCTCGACGGTCTTGTCGTGTCGGTGACCTTCGCGCTGACACCGTCGGAAACCTCGACCCCAATCAAGTTCGAACAGCTCGCCAACGCTCTCGGCGTCCCGCTAGGAGCAACCGTGGCGCTCGCCGACATTCGTCGAGCAGTCCTCGAACTTCGAGCCAGTAAGGGAATGGTCATCAGCGACGACCCCGATTCTGTCAGCGTCGGATCGTTCTTTACGAATCCCGTCGTGGCCGACGAATTGTCGCGGCAGTTGCCGGCGGACGCTCCGCGCTTTCCGCTGCGAGCCGAGCGGTCTCCACTCGTTTTTCCACTGGGCGTCGAACCCGAATTCGTCGATTTCGACACCGAGCCGACCGAAGTGAAACTGAGCGCCGCGTGGCTCATTGAGCGCGCTGGCATCGGTAAGGGTTTTTCGCTCGCCGGCAGTGACGCTGCAGTATCCACCAAGCACACCTTGGCCATCATCAACCGCGGTAATGCCACGGCGGACCAAGTGCTCGAATTGGCGCGTTACGTCACAATTCGCGTTCACGACACGTTCGGGGTGATGCTCGAACCCGAACCGACGATGATCGGTTTCGACTAGGCGAACAGTTTCTGCAAGCGCTGGAGTCCTTCGAGCAATTCGTCGTCACCCAGGGCGTAGGCAAAACGCAAATAGCCGCTCGGACCGAACGCTTCACCGGGAACGACCGCGACTTCGGCGGTA
The DNA here is from genome assembly GCA_945949175.1 of Gulosibacter massiliensis. GTDB lineage: Bacteria > Actinomycetota > Actinomycetes > Actinomycetales > Microbacteriaceae > MWH-TA3. Next base: position 39,403 of record CAMFDU010000005.1, read on the forward strand.
TCAAGAATGTAGTCGGCCAGTTGAAGGGTCGAGTCGATTCGCTGCCCACCCCATTCGCGACCGAGCAATGCCGTGACGTCGGCATAGACATAAAACGCCCCGCCCGGCTTTGGGACTACAAATCCGTCGATTTTGGATAACTCGGCCACCATCACCTCGCGTCGACGAGCGAACGCTTTCTTCATGTCATCCACGACGGATTGGTCGCCGTTGAGGGCCGCAATCGCGGCGCGTTGCGAGATGTTAGACACATTGCTTGACAGGTGCGATTGCAGGTTGGCTGCCGCGGCCGTGACATCAGGAGGCGAGATCATCCAGCCGAGACGCCATCCGGTCATCGCATATGTTTTTGCGACACCGTTGACGAGAATCGTTTGGTTCGCCAGTTCGGGAACGGCCTCGAGAATCGAAACCGCGTGATCGCCGTCGTAAACCAGGTTTTGGTAAATCTCGTCAGAAATCACCCACAACCCGTGGTCTAGAGCCCACTGTCCGATCGCACGTGTCTGTTCCGCGTTGTACGTCGCTCCGGTCGGGTTCGAGGGCGACACGAACAGCAACACCTTGGTTTTTGGGGTGCGAGCCGCTTCGAGTTGTTCGACTGTCACGAGATAGCCGTTTTCTGCTCCCGCGAATACGTCGACCGCGACACCTCCGGACAATGCAATTACTTCTGGATAGGTCGTCCAAAATGGAGTGGGCACGATCACCTCGTCGCCCTCGTCAAGCAGCGCCTGGAATGCCTGATACACCGCTTGCTTGCCGCCATTCGTCACAATGACCTGGGAAGCCGAGACCGCAATGCCCGAATCGCGGTGCGTTTTTTGAGCGATCGCTTCCCGCAACTCGGGTAAGCCAGCGGCCGGCGTGTACCGGTGATTCTTGGGGTCAATGACCGCGGCGACTGCCGCCTCAACGATGTGTTCCGGGGTGGCGAAGTCGGGCTCTCCTGCGCCATACGAAATGATTGGGCGGCCCTCGGCTTTGAGAGCTTTGGCTTTTGCATCGACCTTTAACGTCGCGCTTTCGGCGATTGCGCCAATGCGCCTGGATACTCGTTTTTTCGGTTCAGTCACGCATCCAGATTAGTCTTCATTTAGCTGGTGGACCTCGCTTTGGAGAATGGGCTTTGCTGGCATACACTTGATTTTTGGTGCCAAACACCATGCTTCGTCGTGCCCTCAGGCAAAAGGCAAGGCCGGTGTTCACGCACAGGGCGGTGGCTCAATTGGTAGAGCAGCGGTCTCCAAAACCGCAGGTTGCAGGTTCGAGTCCTGTCCGCCCTGCGAATGTCGGGCCACCGACATCCACATTAAACCGAAAGGCAACACCGTGACTGACGAAATCACTCCCGCCTCCGCTGAGCGTGGCGAGCGGAACAAGAGCCTTTTCGGCCGCATTTCGCAGTTCTTGCGCGAAGTTGTTATCGAGCTTCGCAAGGTCGTCGCACCGACCCGCAAGGAACTCGTTACCTACACCTCGGTCGTTCTCGTCTTCGTCATCATCATGATGACTCTCATCTCGGGGCTTGACGTCGTGATCGGAACCCTGACGGGTTTCGTATTCGGTAACGGCACTTTCCCGTGGTCCAACTAGGAATAAAGGATTAATCAACGTGACCGAAAACAATTTAGACGATATTGACCTCTCGGCTGTCGTAGTGGACCCCGAAGCTGATGCGATTGTCGACGACGCGCTGGACATTGATTCGCCGGCCGAAGCAACCGCAGCGGATGAAGCGACTCACGACGAAGCCGCCACCACCGCAGAACACGAAGGTTCTGTGGAAGCACCAGTCGAACCCGAAGAAGACCCCTACGCGGACTTCAAAAAAGAACTTCGCCGCAAGCCGGGTAACTGGTACGTCGTCCACTCGTATGCGGGCTATGAGAAGAAGGTTAAGACCAATATCGAAAACCGCGTTCTCGCAATGAATATGCAGGACGACATTTTTGAGGTCGCTGTGCCGCTCGAGGACATCGTCGACATCAAGAACGGTCAGCGCAAGCTCGTTACACGTGTTCGCGTTCCCTCGTATGTCTTGGTTCGGATGAACCTCAACGAAGACTCGTGGTCGACGGTTCGCCACACCCCCGGTGTCACAGGATTCGTCGGTAACGCCCACAACCCGATTCCACTCTCGCAGCAGGATGCTTTTGACATGCTCAAGACGGAAGCGCCGATTGAAGGCGCACGTTCGGCCGGCGGACTTAAGACGTCGGGCAAGCGCGACATCACGGTGACGACCGACTTCGAGGTCGGTGAAACCGTCGGCATCAAGGAAGGCGCGTTCGCGGGTCTTCAGGGAACAATTCACGAGATTCACCTCGATTCCGGCAAGCTCTCGATCTTCATCAACGTCTTCGGTCGCGACACGGCCGTCGAGTTCACCTTCAGCCAGGTGGAAAAGCAGTAACCAAGGATTACCACCCGACGCACAAGGCGCCGACGTGGGAGCGCGTGACACCCGTCACGCACGACAGTAAGGAAAGAAAATGGCAGCAAAGAAGAAGGTCACCGGCCTCATCAAGCTCCAGATCCAGGCCGGCGCGGCTAACCCCGCTCCGCCCATCGGTCCGGCGCTCGGTCAGCACGGTGTCAACATCATGGAGTTCTGCACCGCCTACAACAACGCGACGCAGGACAAGCGTGGAAACGTTATTCCCGTTGAAATCACGGTGTACGAGGACCGTTCGTTCACGTTCATTCTCAAGACGCCGCCGGCAGCCGAGCTCATCAAGAAAGCCGCCGGAGTCGCAAAGGGTTCCTCGACCCCGCACACGGTCAAGGTCGCCAAGTTGACCAAGGACCAGTTGCGCTCGATTGCCGAGCAGAAGCAGGTTGACCTTAACGCCAACGACGTCGAGGCCGCCGAGAAGATCATTGCCGGCACCGCCCGCTCTATGGGCATCACGGTCGAATAACCACTTTTCACTAGCGGGAGAGCCGCCAGGCTCACGACACCGCGATTCTCTGAAGGAGAAAACACATTATGGCTAAGAAATCCAAGGCGTATAACGCCGCCGTCGCTCTTCTCGAAGAGGGCAAGTTCTATTCGCCGGTTGAAGCGGTTGACATCGCCAAGCAGACCGGTTCGGCAAAGTTCAACTCGACCGTCGAGGTCGCACTGAAGCTTGCCGTCGACCCTCGCAAGTCTGACCAGATGGTTCGTGGAACCGTCATGCTTCCTCACGGCACGGGCAAAACCGCGCGCGTCATCGTCTTTGCGACAGGCCCCGCGGCCGAGGCTGCCCTTGCCGCCGGAGCCGACGAGGTGGGTGGAGTCGAACTCATTGACAAGGTTGCTGGCGGCTACACAGCGTTCGACGCAGCCGTCTCAACCCCCGAACTCATGGGCCAGGTCGGTCGTCTCGGCAAGGTTCTCGGCCCCCGAAACCTCATGCCGAATCCCAAGACTGGCACCGTCACACCTGACCCTGCGAAGGCCGTTACCGAGATCAAGGGTGGAAAAATCGAGTTCCGCGTGGACAAGCACTCGAACGTGCACTTCATCGTAGGCAAAGCATCGTTCTCGGCCGACCAGCTCGGAGACAACTTCCGCGCAGCGCTCGAGGAAGTTCAGCGCGTCAAGCCGTCATCGGCGAAGGGTCGTTACATTCAGAAGGCGACGATTTCGACGACGTTCGGCCCAGGAATCCCTCTCGATGTCAGCGCACTCTAAGTTCGCAGTTCCCACAAACGCCTCGACTTCGGTCGGGGCGTTTGTGCATTCCACATCGCAAACACAGAACTCGTTTGGCAAATTCATAGGAAACTGAGGACACTGGAAGAGTGACCACAGAAAACGTTGCGCTCGTCAAGCCGGATGGCAAACCCGTTCGGGCCCTCGTTGTCGACGATGAACCGGCTATCTCAGAACTTGTTTCGATGGCGCTTCGTTACGAAAAGTTCGAGGTGCGCACCGCGGCGAGTGGACGCGACGCCGTTGCTGAAGCAAAAGAATTCAACCCCGACATCATCGTGCTTGACATCATGCTTCCCGATTTCGATGGGCTCGAGGTCATGCGCCGAATTCGTGCTGAGAATGCCGATGTGCCCGTTCTGTTCCTCACGGCGAAAGACGCCGTCGCCGATCGCGTCGTCGGTTTGACCGCGGGAGGCGACGACTATGTCACTAAGCCCTTCTCAGTCGAGGAATTGGTCGCACGTATTCGCGGAATCGTTCGCCGTTCCATCCTGGCAAGCGAAGCACGAGAAGACCCTGAAATCGTTGTTGGCGACCTTGTCCTGAACGAGGAAACCTATGAGGTGTTTCGCGGAGATGCTCGGGTCGAACTCACGGCCACAGAGTTCGAACTGCTGCGTTACCTCATGCGAAACCCCAAGCGAGTCCTATCCAAAGCTCAGATCTTGGACCGAGTCTGGTCTTACGACTTCGGCGGGCGTTCGTCAATTGTCGAGATTTACATCTCGTATCTCCGAAAGAAAATCGACACTCTCGGACCTGCAATGATCCACACCGTTCGCGGAGTTGGATACGTTTTGCGTCCGGCGGAGTAACCGGTGTTCTCCGGTTGGCCCCTCCGAAAGCGACTCATTGCGTCGAGTGCTGCGTTGACTGCGGCAGCGGGCCTTGCAATCGGGGGAGCAACGATGGTGGGCGTTCGGGCATACATGGTCGGACAATTAGATGAAGAGTTGGTCTCTGCCGCTCAGCGCTTCAACGCGCTCGCGCAAGGCCGGGGTGAATTCGGCGACAGGCTCGCCGGTCCCGGAATCACCGTCGGAACGGTGCTCGCTGCTGTCGACGGAAACGGCTCGGTCACCGCGGTGTACCTCGATAGTCGCGCGGCTGCGCAAACGTTCAGTGCGCCCCAACTGCAAGACATTCCGTCCAATGGCTGGGGAACAGGCATCCGAGATGTTCGCATTCGTGATTCGGGTGCTTATCGAATGGCCGCGGTCGGAACCTCCCGTGGTGCGACGATCGTGATGGGTTTGCCGACAAACACAATCGACCGATTGGTCTCGCGAATCGGAGGGTTCTTGCTCGCATTGATCATCGGGGTCGTTGCGTTGGTCGTGTTCGCCGGCCGAAAAGGCGTTGACATCGCCCTTCGCCCCCTCGAGCGAATGCGCGAAACCGCCCAGCGCGTCTCGGGAATGAACCTTGCTGTCGGCGATGCCGCTCTGACCGAACGAGTTGTGGTCGACGAACCCGACACCGAGGTAGGGCAATTGGGGCGAGCGTTCAACCACATGCTCGACAACGTCGACGAGGCCCTCACTGCCCGTCGGGACAGCGAAGCCAAAGTTCGCCAGTTTGTTGCGGATGCAAGCCACGAACTTCGCACACCGCTCACCGCAATTCGGGGATATTCGGAACTGACCCGTCGTCAGAACATGGACACGAGCCCCGACCTGCGACACTCGCTTGACCGAATTGAATCAGAATCGATCCGGATGACCGCATTGGTCGAAGACCTCCTTTTGCTTGCTCGACTCGACGAAGGCCGAGACTTTGATGTGACGACCGTTGACGTGTCCACATTGGCGAAGGACGCGGTTGCCGATGCGATGGTCGCGGCCCCTGAACACACGTGGAAAATCAAGACGGCCCGCGGCGCAAAGATATTGGCGGACCGGAATCGCTTCTATCAAGTGCTGGTCAATTTGCTGGCAAACGCCCGCACACACACACCGACCGGCACCGTCGTGTCCACTAGCGTCGCGGTGACGCCAGAATCGGTCATCATCACCGTTGCCGATAACGGACCGGGGATTCCCGACGAAATTCGTGGTTCGCTGTTCGAACGATTTGCCCGAGCGGACACGTCGCGAGCCCGCGCCACCGGTTCGACCGGTTTAGGCTTGGCGATTGTGGAGGGACTCGTTCGAGTCCACAAGGGCGCGATAGTCGTCGAAAGCGAACCGGGGAACACGCGATTCATCGTGACAATTCCCCGCCTTATTGGTGGCTAGTTTGCGCAGCCGGCTATCCGCCGTGTAACCTGAGAGGACCGAAGACCGCTGGTTGTTTCGAACGCAAGTTTGAAATCGAAGTCTCACCCCGGTGAGGACCCGCGCAGGCGAATGAAGTTCCCCAGCGAAAGCTGTTCAACTCCGTGCGTTTGCGCCGGAGTTTTTTCATTTCCCGTGGCCGTCGGTTCCGTATTCAAACACAAGGAGCACCATGGCGAACAAGGAAGCAACAATCGCCGAGATTTCGGAGTCAATCCGAACCTCGAGCGGTGTACTGCTCACCGAGTACCGCGGACTCACGGTTGCACAGCTCAAAGAGCTGCGCGGAAACATCCGTGCAAACGCGTCGTACGCCGTGGTGAAGAACACGCTTGCCAAGCGGGCGTTCAACGCGGAAGGCATCAGCTCGTTCGATGCCGAACTCGTCGGACCGACCGCTATTGCCTTCGTTCACGGTGACACTGTCGCCGTTGCGAAGTCTCTGCGTGACTTTGCCAAGGCAAACCAACACCTCGTCATCAAGGGAGGCTTCTTTGACGGAGCACCCCTCACGGCTGACGAGGTCAAAAAGCTCGCCGATCTCGAGACACGGGAGGTCCTGCTTGCCAAGCTTGCAGGCGCTTTCAAGTCGTCGCTTTTCGGCGCTGCCTACATGTTCAACGCACCGCTCGCACAGGCCGTTCGCGCGGTCGACGCGTTGCGTCAAAAGCAGGAGAACGCGTAACTAGCGCGTTTTCGACAACCCCAAAAACAAGGAGACAATCATGGCTAAGCTCAGCGCAGATGCCCTCATCGAGGCATTCAAGGAGCTCTCGCTCATCGAACTCTCGGACTTCGTCAAGAAGTTTGAAGAGGTATTCGAAGTAACCGCTGCTGCACCCGTCGCTGTTGCCGCTGCTGCACCCGCAGCCGGTGGCGCTGCTGGTGGCGGCGACGCCGCAGAAGAGAAGGACTCGTTCGACGTTGTCCTCGAAGCTGCTGGCGACAAGAAGATCCAGGTCATCAAAGAGGTCCGTGCACTCACGAACCTTGGACTCGGTGAAGCAAAGGCTCTCGTTGATGGCGCACCCGCGACCATCCTCGAAGGCGCCAACAAAGAGACCGCTGACAAGGCAAAGGCTGCTATCGAAGAAGCCGGCGGAACCGTCACGCTCAAGTAAGTTTCGACTTACCCTTTCGGGGCGTCACCTTCGGGTGGCGTCCCGATTTTCATTGTTCGCGAAGTCCCCAAGGCTGACCGTATCCGCCATCGGATTCGGGCGCGGCCATGAGGTCGAGGAACGGTTTAGCATCGAATGCTTCCGGCCCGAGAACCCCAGATCCCGTCCACTGGTTGGTCGCCAACAACTCGAGGGCAATCACGGGGTTGAGGGCCGTCTGCCAGACAACGCATTGGCTGTCGTATTCGGCCATCGTCCACTCGTTGTCGGATACGTGGTACAGATATACCTCGCGAGGCTTCCCGTCCTTTCCCTTTCCCGTGACCCACACACCAGCACACGTTTTGCCCTTCATACGGGGACCGATCGTCGCGGGATCGGGCAGAGCCGCGGCGACGACATCACGCGGGGACACCTCGACAGGCCCGTTCGCGCTGCGAACGCGGATGGGCTCGTTCGAATCGAGATGGAGGCTGTGAAGTGTCTTTAGGACACCGATGAACTCGTCGCCAAGACCGTACTTGAACGTAACGCGCTTGGCCGGAAGCCAGCGCGGCATCATGAGCACCTCTTCGTGTTCGACGTTGACGCACTCGACCGGTCCGATTCCTTCGGGGAAATCAAACACCTCGGGTTCGCTGAACGGCGGGGTGGTGTACCACCCTCGGTCCTTCTCCCAGATGACCGGTGGATTGAGGCATTCCTCAATCGTCGTCCAAATACTGAAGCTGGGGGCAAAAATCTCGTTGCCGTCGTCATCGAACACCACGAGGTTAGCCCCATCGCGCGTGCCTAACTCGTCGACTTCGCTGAAGAGGTGGTCGACGGCGTATCTGGCAAAGACATTGGACATCCCTGGCTCGACGCCGATACCGACTAACGCGAGTTGGCCTGACTTTTCCCACTCATCCGATGCCGCGAATTGTTCGTCGCCGAGTTTTACGCCCGTCTCGGAATAGGGGTTGGTCGGGTGCGGGTGGGACAGACTCATCGCCATATCGAGGTACCCCGTACCCGCGGCTTTCGCCCCAGCGAAAATCGCCTGCACGAACTTCGGTTCGACCGCGTTCATCACGTGGGTGGCGGAATGCTTTCGCGCGACGTCGGCGACAACCTCGGGCTTGGAAGCGTCTATTTTGTCTGCGACAAAACGTGACGCGACATCTTCGCCGTGTTTGGTTCGAATCCATTCAATCGTTTGCTCGGCACGGGACTTGTCATAGTCGGTGACGATGATTGTTTCGAAAAAGGAACGGCGAGCGGCAATTTTGGCGATTGCGTCGCCCACACCGCCCGCACCAACAAGGAGGATTCGCATGTCTTAAGGTTACCCCCGCGAGGACTTACTCGGTGGAAGTCGTCGCCCACTCGTCGTTCGACATTTGGATCCACGATGATTCCGCGCGGAACCCGACCTTTTCGTAAAGACGAAGTGCGCCAGACTCGTTCGCGGTATCGACACCGAGTTCGACACTGTCGAATCCTCGCGACGCGCAATAGGCAATCCCGTGGCGAAGCAACGCCTCGCCGTAGCCGTGCCCGACGTCATCCTGACCCACGCCGAGCGCGGAAATGTATCCGCGCCTCTCCTCGACGAATTCGTCGGCGCATTCACAAAACCCGACGGTGCGACCATCAACGGACGCGCGGAAGACCCCATTCGGGTCGAAGGTATTTTCTGTTAACGCCTTTGTGATCCACGAATCGAAGGGTCGCGCATGAAAGCCGAAGTGGTTCTGAAAAGAATCTTGATGTATCCGATGCCAGTCGCGTTGTTGATCGGGGTCTGTGGTGTCAAAAGGTTCAATCACGAGACCCTCTATTTGCGTGCGCTCGAAATCCGATGAAATGGGCATGCGCATCGTGAAGTACCGACGCAAAAGCGTAAAGTCAAATTTGGCCCAGCCTTCGATGAGTTTGGTGTCGAGCACATTCGCGCCAGGCCACATCGCCCAGTCGGGATGTTCGTCGCGCGCCTTCGCGATGGTCCAACCAATGATTTCACCTAAATCATTCACGTCGGATGACACGTAAACATCGGTATAGAAACGTTTTTTGAGGGCGTCCGGATGCAGATTGACAACCGCAGCGAACGGGGAGGTGTGGTCGATTCCCAGCAAATAGGTGGGACTCTCGTCGGCGTATCCGTTCATGAAATCGACGGTTGCGTCGTGGCTCATCATGCTCGCGGCCGGGTCCACTGCGAGCTCGTGTGCGTTGATGAGCGACGCAATTGCAGGAATGTCGGTTTCCTCTGCGACACGAACAGACGTGATCATGATGTGGTCCTCTCTGGATTTGCGGGACGCTCGCTAGCCGATTTGTTGTTGTCAGCATATTTGCCGAGCAATCGAAAGGGCAAAAAGATGCCACGTTTGTTGGCGTGCTTTCGCGAGGCATAGAATGGTGAAGTTGCCTTGGCAACGCAGGAGAATTCGCCTAGTGGCCTATGGCGCCAGCTTGGAAAGTTGGTTGGGTGCAAGCCCTCGGGGGTTCGAATCCCCCATTCTCCGCCGGCGCAACTTCAACCCGGTCAATCCAACGACTAGACGGGGTTGTCCGTTCGCCCGAAAGACGCAAATTCTTGAGAGTAATGTTAACTACTTGACAATCTGGTAGTTAAGTAGTTAACTAAACTCCATGAGTAGAAGTCGTATCACCTTTACCCTGAATGAACTTGTCTATGTCCTGAATTCGACTGCGGATCGGCTGCTTCGGGCAAATTTTGAACTGACCTATAGCCAGTTTCTTTTCCTAGTAACCCTCATGAGTCAGGTCAAACCGACACCCAGCTATCTAGCCGAGTGCCTGGGCGTCTCGCGCGCGGCAGTAAGCCAGCGGCTCTCTTGGTTTCAAGAACGAAATCTCGTAAAGGTGTCGAGAGTGTCCGGAAACGAAAAGAATCTGTCCTTGGAGCTCACCCGCAAGGGGGAGCTGTTGGCAACCCAATCTGCAGATTTTTTAGAGAAAGAGTTCAGGATTCTTTTCGATGGTGGCGCTTCTGTTGATCTTGAAAAGCTCAACAAGACATTGACGCAGGTAAAAACACAACTAATGGAAAACATGGAGTCCAGAAATGCAGCCTGAGAAGCTATTTGACCTATCGCGCCTGAAGTACACGAAATCTCTTTTTTGGCTGGCTGTGATTTCAGTGGCGGGAGCGCTCGTGCTCGCAGCGCTCTGGGTTCTCGACCCCAGGGAACTACTCGGCGTTTCTGTTTGGGAAAAGCCGCTCAAGTTCTTTGTTTCTTCGGCTATTTTTTCGTTTACCTACTCCTGGCTGAGTTCTTTCATAACGAGAGGTGGTCGTTGGGTAAAGCTAGCGGGATTGTTCATCGCGGTTTCCCTTTCGGTTGAATTGGTTCTCATCTCGGCCATGGCGGCGTTAGGCACCACTAGCCACTTCAATGTCTCTTCCACCACAGCAATTGTTGTCTGGTCATTGATGGCAACATTTATCTCGATTGTACTTTTCTCAACTGTTTTTCTTAGCCTGATGATCCTGTTTCAAAAGGACCAGACGATTAATCTCAAGTTCGCGCTTGCCCTAGGAAGCTTTAACACTGCAGTTGGTATGGGGCTGGCTTACCTGATGACCTGGCCAACCGCCACCCAACTGGCTAACTTCCAGGGGGTAGCCGGAGCTCACGCGGTTGGAGTCTCCGATGGCGGCCCTGGTTTGCCATTTCTTGGCTGGAGTACAGTAGCCGGTGATTTGCGGGTAGGGCACTTCTTCGGACTTCACTCAATCCAAGTGGCGGCCATTCTGCTGGCCGTATCTTTGCTGTTGCCTTTAGCTTTCCGGATACCCCTAATCACCGTCGGTAACATCACCTGGCTTGGTTTTGTTGGATTAGTGACCTGGCAGTCGCTAAGAGCTGAGCCATTTGCGTCGCCGAGTGCGCTCACATTAACCGGGCTAGTAGTTCTCCTTTTTGCTGCCGCCTTGGGTTTCACTCTCCTAGTTATGGCTAAAGGTAGGCGGAAATCCAAGAAGTTGCCCTAGGCAATAACTGTCCCAAAGAACATTGACAAACTCAATGTTGCATTAATGCTATGTAGCATTTATAGTACATACATGAGTAGAAACCCAGAAGAGCCGGTTTTCAACCAAATAGAGACAATTCGCACGTCTCTTGGGTTGAGCCGGCAGGAGCTGGCTGACCGTGTCGGAGTCCACTACCAAACCATCGGTTACCTGGAGCGCGAGGAGTATTCGCCTTCACTGGTTCTGGCACTGAAAATCGCAAAAGAGCTGAGCACTTCTGTTGAAAAGCTTTTTTGGCTTAAGGAGAAAAGTAAATGAATGAGTCGCTCGTAGTATTTGTCATTTTGGCCACATTAGCCGCATCGTACTTTTGGATCTACCCCAAATACGCAGGCAACGATGTCAAAAAGATGGCATGGCTGGACTTCGCCTTGGGTTTTATCCCACTCGGTACATCCGCAATTCTGTTTTGGGAATCAGATCCAACATTTCGATTCATTTTCTTTGACACCAACTGGTTTGTCTTTACGCTACTTGCCTTAACTCTGCTCGAACTGCCACTTTTCTTCTGGTATCTGAAGGCTCGTGGCTTGGGTAAGGCTTACTGGCAGTTGATGGTCGGCTCCTCCGGCTCGCAAGGATCAGGTTGGGAGACTGCGACCGTAAAGTCTGTTGAGAAGCAGCTAAATGACACGCAATGGGATGGACTTAGAACTCAAGGGGCAAAGAGGTTCCTCTTGATTGCGACCAACATCTTTTTGATGTCCGGGACTGTTTTCTTGATTGTTGTTGGTGATAACGGCTGGACAGCGCTTTCTTTGATCTACATTTTGCTTTTGTTCACATTTTGGTTCCTACTGCGAAAGTCAGTTCGTTTGGTAGCCGATGCTCCGGAAGAAGCGCTCGATGAACGCCTTATCCAAATTCGCGACCGAAGTTACGTGATTGCCTATCGCTGGCTATCGATGTTGGCGATTCTGCTCGCAACAGCCCTTTTGGGATTCAGCATCTACACGGATTCTCAAGCCGAGAGCAGTGTTTTTACATACAGCATTCCTCTGACTTGGCCGCAGGTCCAAGCTGTCTTCTGGTTGATTTTTGCTTACACAGCAATGCTCCCCTCAATGGCCGTAATCGGGCAGGAGCTATCTAAGAAAGGAACAAAATGATTAAGCGCGATAGTTTTCCCGACATCCTCCGCGGCTTTGCCCTCTTTGGCATTGCGATGGTAAACATTCAGTTCTTTTCCATCAGCACCTTTGACGGTGCGGAGTCGCTGGACTTATCAGAGCCTGAGTCGGCAACCGTCGCGTTCATCGTGTTCGCCTTGTTTCAGGCAAAGTTCTACTTGTTGTTCTCGTTTCTCTTTGGGTACTCGGCCCATTACGTGTTGAAGGGCGAAAATAGCAACACACGAACCTGGATCGCGCGTTCTGTTGGGTTGGTGATTATGGGGTTGATTCACCTCACCTTTTTCTTCCACGGCGACATCCTGTTCCTCTATGGGGTGTTCGCACTCGTGCTCACATTGCTCTATTTCCGCAGCGAAAGAACTCTCAAAGTTTGGGCCTGGGCGATCTTCAGCATCACAGCGGTGCTTTTTGTGGCAATTGCACTGCTGGTTTATGTCGGCGAACTGGTCTTGGGTTCAAAAGGTAAGACCCTGCCCGGTGAAGAATCAATTGACTTCCTCGATGTGGCCCTGAGCTCCGGTAGCTTCCTCGAGATTGCAGCTGCCCGTTTCGAATTCTGGCTGATTGCCGCTGGACCGGGGTTCGTGCTTCAAGGCTCATTGGTCTTTGTCGCCTTCATCGTTGGCGTGCTCGTTGCGCGTCGAGGGGGACTCGCTGATTCCGTGAAGCCGAATCTCATGAAGAAATTTGCAATCTGGGGACTGACCGCTGGGCTGTTCCTTCAGTTACTCGCGGCATACATCTTTATCACCAACGAACAAGCCGAAAGCTACAGTTTCAGCTTGTACCTCATCGCAATCGCCCTCAACTTCTTGACCGCACCATTGTTGTCTGCAGGAATTGTTGGTGGCCTCTGGCTGCTCAGTCAGAAAATGTCTCTTTCCCTCCTCAGCGCAGCCGGTCGGCACTCGCTGAGCATTTACCTCGGACAGTCGATCGTGTTCTCGACCCTTTTCTCAGCGTGGGGCTTTGGGTTGTTCCAAGAACTCAGCCTGCTTTCTGTTGTTCTGATTGCGGCGGCAACCTGGCTGGTTTTGGCTCTGCTTGCAAAGTGGAACCTCAAATTCCGAGCCAGAGGGCCCATGGAGGCGCTACTCACTAACTTCTCCAGAATGTTCGGGAGCAAATCATGAACCTAGAACAATTAGGTCTCGTCGGAGTGTTCCTCGGTGGTGCAATCCCCTGGCTCGAAGCGATAGCGGTTGTGCCGGCGGGAATCCTCCTTGGACTCGACCCTGTGTTGACGGTGGTGTCTGCGTCTGTTGGAAACATCATCACCATTGCAGTTTTTGCCTATGGTGGAGGTGCAATTCGAAAATGGATCATTTCTAGACGGGTAGCTAACGGCAAAGAAGCCGAGGCGCCCATGTTTGTCAAAGCCCAACAGACCTTTGACAAGTACGGAATCTATGGGATGGCGGTGCTGGGGCCAGTCCTCATTGGAACTCAGTTTGCCGCGGCCGCCTCGGTAGCTGCTGGGGTGAAGCCACTAAAGGTAACGGTTTTAATTTCTGCGGCCATGGTGATTTGGGCTGCAGTTATTGCGTGGGTTGTGGTGGCACTAGGGGTTTCAGTATTCGAACAGAAGAGCCAAGGATTATTGTGACTACCAAACCCCCTAAGCCGACAACACGCCGAACCCCGTCAGGCGCTTCCAACTCCGGCGGACAAGACGACAGCGTTCTCGACCGCTGGAAACGTCAGGTCTCTCTATTCCTCGTCGGACAGACGATCACGACCTTTGGCTCTTTCCTGGTGCAGTACGCCATCATGTGGCACCTGACACTCGAGACCAAATCGGGAATGGTCCTCGCGCTCGCCGCGATCTTCGGGTTCCTTCCGCAGGCAATCGTCTCGATTTTCGCTGGCGTTTGGGCCGACCGCGTCAACCGAAAGATCATGATCATCGTGTCGGATTCGGTGATCGCCCTGGCGACGTTGGGATTGGCTCTGCTCATGCTTTCTGGTGTGGACGACCTTTGGATCATCTTC